>JAURMM010000016.1 GCA_030830685.1 Gammaproteobacteria bacterium
CGTTGGCCGTTGCCCGCGCGCTTCGGCAAGAGGGGATCGCGCCCTGCTGGATGGGCGCCGCGCACGGCATGGAGGAGCGCCTGGTGCCGGTGCACGGTATTCCGCTTTCGCTCATCACGATCAAGGGCGTGCGGGGCAAGGGTTGGATGCGGCAGCTGCTCGCGCCATTCGCAATCCTGCGTGCAACCTTGGCCGCCGTCCGCGAGATCCGCAGGATACGGCCGGGTGTAGTGCTCGGTATGGGGGGGTTCGTGAGCGGCCCGGGCGGACTCGCCGCCTGGCTGTGTCGCAGGCCGCTGATTATCCACGAGCAGAATGCGCTGCCCGGGGTTACCAACAGACTGCTCGCGCACCTTGCCACTCGCGTGCTGTGTGCGTACCCCGCGGCCTTCCCGCTGGGCACGAAGGTCCACATTACCGGTAACCCGGTCCGCCAGGAGATTCTGGAGATCCCTGGGGCTGCCGAACGTGCGGTGCGCGCCGGGCCGGTCCGCGTACTCGTGCTCGGCGGCAGCCTGGGCGCACGCAGCCTGAATCGTGCCGTACCGGAGGCCTTGGCCGGTTTCACTGGCGTGTCTAGCCTCGACATCCTGCACCAGACCGGCGAGCACGATGCCGAATCGGTTGCTAACCTCTATCGGGACCTCGGCTGTGTGGCGCGGGTCGTGCCCTTCATTGCCGAGATGGCCGAAGCTTATGCCTGGGCCGACTGCGTGATCTGTCGGGCGGGCGCGCTGACTCTCGCCGAGATTTGTGTGGTCGGTCTGCCCTCGGTGTTGGTGCCCTTTCCACATGCAGTGGATGATCATCAAACCCTCAATGCCCGTCACCTCGCCGACAACGCGGCAGCCGTTCTGCTGCGGGACGCAGATCTGACGCCCGCGACCTTGGCTGCGGCCGTGCGCCCGATCCTTCAGGACCCGCAGCGCAGACAGGCCATGGCCGCCCGAGCCCGTGCGCTGGGCAGGCCTGAGGCAACCGCAGACGTCGTGCGACATTGTCTGGAGCTCATGCCTCGTGCGGCCTGATCAATTGCCGATGCACAACGTCAAGCGTATCCACTTCGTGGGCGTAGGCGGTTCTGGCATGAGCGGACTGGCTGAAGTTTTCCACAACCTCGGTTATTGCATCTCCGGTTCCGATCTTGCGCAAAACCAGATGACCGCACATCTGCAGGCGCTGGGTGTACGCGTTGATATCGGGCATCGTCATGAAAATGTCAGCGATGCTGATGTGGTTGTCTTCTCCAGTGCGGTCACCCCGGATAATCCTGAACTCCAAGCCGCGCGCGCGCGGCGCGTGCCCATCGTGCCACGTGCAGAGATGCTGGCTGAGTTGATGCGTTTCCGGCGCGGCATCGCAGTCGCTGGCACGCACGGCAAGACTACTACCACCAGTCTCGTTGCAAGTGTGCTGCGCGAGGGCGGACTCGATCCCACGTTCGTCATCGGTGGCTTGCTGCGCAGTGCCGGCTCGCACGCGAAGCTCGGAGAAGGGCACTATCTGGTGGCCGAGGCAGACGAAAGTGATGCATCGTTTCTCCTGCTGAACCCGTTGTTGGCCCTGCTCACCAACATCGATGCTGACCACATGCAGACCTATGGACAGGATTTCGAGAAGCTCCGCACAAGCTTCCGGGAGTTTTTCCGCAGGCTGCCCTTCTACGGGGTTGCTGTCATCTGCACGGACGATCCTGCCGCCATGTCCCTGGTGGAAGAATTGCACACACGGATCATCACTTACGGTACCGCGGCACACGCCGATGTGCGTGGTTACGATGTCGAAATCTCCGGGCATCGATCACGATTTCGGGTGGCCCGAGTGGGGCGTCAACCCGATCTTGAAGTGGTGCTGAACATGCCGGGCCGTCACAACGCCCTCAATGCCATGGGCGCCATCGCCGTGGCGAGCGAGCTGGGTGTTGCGGATGACGCCATGATGCGTGCCTTGGAGCGCTTCCAGGGGGTGAACCGGCGCTCGCAAATTCGCGGTCTGGCCCGCATCGGCAATGCGAAGGTGCTGGTCATTGACGATTACGGCCATCATCCGAGTGAGCTGGCGGCGATGCTGCGCACTGCCCGCGACGGTTGGCCGGAGCGCCGCTTGGTCTTGGCATTCCAGCCCCATCGCTACACCCGAACCCACGATCTCTTTGATGATTTCGTGAGCGTTCTGTCCGGCAGTGACGTGCTGCTGGTGCTGGAGGTCTATGCGGCCGGAGAGAAACCCATCGCGGGCGCGGATTCGCGCGCCCTGTGTCGCGCTATTCGTGCGCGCGGGGTGCTCGATCCCATTCTTGTGAAGGAGCCTGGTGAACTGCCGGGAGTGCTTGCCCAGGTTGCCCGTGAGGGTGATCTTGTGATGCTCCTCGGGGCCGGCACCATCGGGCGCGTTGCCGGTACGCTCGATTACCTCCCGGAGGACGCGTGTGCCTGATGGCGGCGCTCATGCAGGCTATCAAAGGTACCCAGCCATGACTGCCTGGTTCGAGTCACTGAGTCCGCGAGGCGCGCTGCGCCGGCATGAACCCATGGCGCGCCATTGCTCATGGCGGGCGGGCGGTGCGGCGGAGTTCTGCTTTGAACCGCTCGATCGCGAAGATTTGTTGTCTTTCGTAAGGGCGGTACCGTCAGAAGTACCCCTGACGTGGGTGGGGCTCGGTAGCAACCTGCTGGTGCGCGACGGTGGCTTGCCCGGCGTTGTCATCCTGACCACGCGGGCGCTGGGCGGGATTCGACAGCACGGCCATTGCTTCACGGTCGAGGCGGGAGTGCCCTGTGCCAAGCTGGCACGGCAGGTTGCGCTTGCGGGCCATGCGGGTGCCGAGTGGTTCGTCGGTATTCCGGGCACTGTCGGAGGGGCGCTCGCCATGAATGCGGGCGCATTTGGCGGTGAGACATGGGAATCCGTGGTCGAGGTGGAGACCGTGAATCGGCGCGGCATCACGCGCGTCCACACTCCAGAGGCTTTCCAGGTGAGCTATCGCACGGTGCGAGGGCCGCAGGAAGAATGGTTCCTCGCCTGCACGCTCAGGTTCGCGCCCGGCGCAGATCCGGAAACAGCGCTGGCTGAGGGACGGGAGATGCTTGCTCGTCGCAACGAGAGCCAGCCGACCGGCGTGGCAAGTTGCGGCTCGGTTTTTCGCAATCCCCCCGGCGACCACGCGGGTCGTCTGATCGAGGCCGCGGGTCTCAAGGGTGTCCGTGAAGGCGGCTGTCACGTTTCACTGAAGCACGCCAATTTCATCGTCAATGATGGCGCGGCGAGCGCTGCCGATATCGAACGACTTATCCTGCGGGTGCAGGCCGAGGTGCATGCTCACTGCGGCGTCACGCTCGAGCCCGAGGTGCGTATCCTCGGGCGAGCTCCTGCAGCCGCCATGGGAGGCCGCCTGTGAATCCGGCACCACAAACTGATGCGACCGCATTCGCCACGCGCGCAGGGCGAGTGGCTGTCCTCATGGGTGGAGAATCTGCAGAGCGGGAAGTTTCGCTACGCAGCGGTAATGCAGTGTTGGCCGCGCTCAAGGCGCGCGGCATTGCTGCTTATGGCGTGGACTGGCGGGCTGCCCGCCTGCCGGAGCTGCTGCTCGACAGACCTGACCGGGTTTTCATTGCCTTGCACGGGCGCGGCGGAGAGGATGGCATCCTGCAGGGCACATTGCAGTTGGCCGGTATTCCCTACACCGGTAGCGGTGTGCTCGGATGCGCATTGTCCATGGACAAGATTCGCGCCAAGGAGATCTGGCGCGCAACTGGTCTGCCGACGCCAGAGTTTCTAATCGTGGATGAGTCTCTCGATACCGCGGCAGTCGTGGCGCGTCTGGGCCTGCCGCTCATGGTGAAGCCGGCGCGTGAAGGTTCCAGTATCGGGATAAGCCTTGTCACGCGAGCTGCTGATCTGCCCGCGGCCGTGGCGCTGGCCCGGGAGTGTGATCCACAGGTACTGATCGAGACCTATGTCCGGGGTGGCGAGTACACCGTGGCACTGGTGGGTGGCGAGGTGCTGCCCGCAATCAAGCTCGAGACGCCGCGCGCCTTCTATGATTACGAGGCGAAGTATCACGCTGATACCACCCGTTACCTCTGTCCCGCCGGGCTGTCAGCCAAGGACGAGGCCACGCTTGGGGCGCTTGCGCACAAGGCCTTCGCGGCGCTCGATGCAGCGGGTTGGGGGCGTGTGGATTTCATGCGCGATGAGGCGGGCCAGCCTTGGCTCATCGAGCTGAACGCCGTACCCGGCATGACCGATCACTCCCTCGTGCCCATGGCCGCTGCACAGGCGGGCTGGTCGTTCGAAGAACTGGTGTCGCGCATCCTCGAATCCAGTTTCGGGCGCCGCGCGTGAGCCAGGCCGTGCGGCGCAGCCCACCCCCGACGGCCGCACCACGCAAGCCGCCTGTGTCGCTGCGGGGTCTGCTATCCATGCTGGTCAGTCTCATCCTGCTGGTGGGCCTCGGCTACGTGGGCCAGTCCCTGCAACGCCCCGGCAGTTTCCCGATCCGCAAGGTCGCGGTGGAGGGGGATTTCCGTCATCTCGCGCCCGCGTATGTGGAGACACTCGTCGCGGGCGGCCTTCTGGGTGGCTATTTCCAGATCGATGTTCAGGCCCTGCGCAGCCGCCTCCTCGGGGAGCCGTGGATCAAGGATGCAGCCGTGGAGCGGGTTTGGCCGGACGTCCTGCGGGTGGCGATCACCGAACAGCAAGCTGTCGCGCGTTGGAGCGGGGATGCACTCCTGAATACGGAGGCTGAGGTCTTCAAGCCCCACCCTGGGAGCTTCCCGCCCGGGCTGGTGCGCCTGCGCGGGCCCGTGGGAAGTGAAGAGGAAGTGCTGTCGGCTTACCATCGCATTGAACACCAGATGCGGGCGCTGGGGCTCAAGGTTGCTCGTCTCGGACTTTCCGATCGCGGCGCCTGGACGGTTGACCTGGACGGTGGCACCCGATTGGTGCTCGGTCGCGACCGTTTGAATGAGCGCCTGTCGCGGTTCGAACGCGCATATGTCGCAGGGTTGCGCGATGAATGGTCTGCGGTGGCATCAGTGGATCTCAGATATACCAATGGCTTCGCGGTCATGGGACGCAAAGTTGAGAAGACCGGTGAAGTATCGGTCGAGAGAGGTGGTTGAACATGCGAGGCTCCAGGCGTCACCCACGCACAAGACGGGCTTACCACTCATGCTGAAGAAACAGGAAAAGAACCTGATCGTTGGACTCGATATCGGCACCTCCAAGGTGGTGGCGATTGTTGGTGAGGTGTCACCAGAGGGTGGCATCGAGGTCATCGGGATCGGCTCCCATCCCTCGCGCGGCCTGAAGAAGGGCGTGGTGGTCAACATCGAGTCTACCGTCCACTCCATCCAGCGCGCGGTGGAAGAGGCCGAGCTCATGGCGGGCTGCGAGATTCGCTCGGTTTACGCCGGCATTTCCGGCGGTCACATCGAGTGCATCAACTCTCATGGCAGTGCAGCCATCCGGGAGAAGGAGGTCAACCATGCGGATGTGGAACGGGTGATCGACGCAGCGCGCGCCGTGGCCATCCCCGCTGACCGCAAGATCCTCCACATCCTGCCCCAGGAGTTCATCATCGACGGCGAGGACGGGATTCGCGAGCCGGTGGGGATGTCCGGCGTGCGCCTGGAGGCGCGGGTGCACATGGTGACGGGGGCAGTCAGCGCCGCCCAGAACATCGTAAAATGCGTCCGACGGTGTGGACTTGAGGTGGACGATGTTATCCTTCAGCAATTGGCGTCGTCCTACGCCGTACTGACGGAGGATGAGAAGGACCTTGGGGTGTGTCTGTGTGATATCGGGGGCGGTACCACGGACATCGCGGTTTTCGTGAATGGCGCAATCCATTACTCGGCGGTGATCCCGGTCGCAGGCGATCAGGTCACCAACGACATTGCTGTCACGCTGCGCACACCCACGCACCACGCCGAAGATCTCAAAATAAAATACGCCTGCGCGCTTACCCAGCTCGCGAATCCAGAAGAAACGATAGAAGTGCCCAGTGTGGGAGAACGACCACCGCGACGCCTGGAACGCCAGCGTCTCGCTGAGGTTGTTGAACCACGCTATGAGGAGCTGTTCGATCTCGTGCACGCGGAACTCAAACGCAGCGGGTTCGACAATCTCCTGGTGGCCGGCATCGTGCTGACGGGCGGTGCCGCCAAGATGGATGGAGCCATCGAACTGGCGGAGGAAGTGTTCAACATGCCGGTACGGTTGGGAGTCCCCCAGTATGTGACAGGGCTGGTGGACGTGGTGCGCAATCCGATCTATGCCACCGGCGTCGGCTTGCTGTTGTTCGGCAGTGAGACGGCACGCGGCATGGGACACAAGGCGCGGCTCGACACCTCGGCCGGTGTGTGGGAGCGGATGAAAAATTGGTTTCAGGGACATTTCTAGAAAAACAATCAAGCCCGGGACAAGGGTGACGGACGACGCGGAGATTCTGCTTTGCGAGGATCTTCCGAAAGAATTGCAATGCTGGTAACGAACTTACAAAGTCTGGTCCGGAAGTCGCGACATATACTGTCAGGCCGCCGGAGCGGTACGGAGGGCTAGATTCATGTTCGAGTTGATGGATGCCTATGGTCAGAGTGCGGTCATCAAGGTCATCGGAATAGGCGGTGGTGGCGGCAATGCCGTGCAGCACATGCTTACGGCGCAGATCGAAGGTGTGGAGTTCGTGTGTGCCAACACCGACTCCCAGGCCTTGCGCAGCTCCACCGTCAAAACGGTGCTGCAGCTCGGGGGCGATATCACCAAAGGACTGGGCGCGGGTGCCAATCCGGACATCGGACGCCAGGCGGCGCTCGAGGACCGCGACCGCATCAGCGACGTGCTCGATGGGGCCGACATGGTGTTCATCACCGCCGGAATGGGGGGGGGCACCGGCACCGGTGCGGCACCGGTCGTCGCCCAGATCGCCAAGGAGATGGGCGTGCTCACCGTCGCGGTGGTGACGCGGCCCTTTCCGTTTGAAGGCCGCAAGCGCATGGAGATCGCCAACCAGGGTATCCGCGAATTGACTCAGTACGTTGATTCACTCATCACCATTCCCAACGAAAAACTCTTGAGCGTGCTCGGGCGTGACATCAGCCTCCTGAATGCATTCAAGGCTGCGAACGACGTGCTGCTCGGCGCCGTGCAGGGCATTGCTGAACTCATCACCTGTCCTGGTCTCATCAACGTTGACTTTGCCGACGTCCGCACTGTGATGTCCGAGATGGGCATGGCCATGATGGGTTCGGGCCGCGGCAAAGGGCCTTCGCGGGCGCGCGATGCCGCCGAGGCGGCGGTCTCCAGCCCCCTGTTGGAGGACATCAATCTGGCCGGTGCCCGCGGCATTCTGGTCAACATCACTTCCGGTTCGGACATCACCATGGGCGAGTTCGAGGAAGTGGGCGAGACCGTACGCCGCTTCGCTTCGGATAACGCCACGGTGGTGGTGGGTACCGTCATCGATGACCACATGGAAGGCGAGGTCAGGGTGACCGTGGTGGCCACCGGCATCGGCAATGATCTCGGCAAGCCGGATGAGACCAAGCTTCCTGAGAGCCGCGTCTCCTACCAGGAGACCCGGCAGCGCGAAGCGGTGCGTGAGCCGGTACGTGAACCTGCTCCGCGTACCGAGAACATCACCGTCATCAGCCGCAAGACCGAGCCCGAGGTCGACGCCGTCGCGCCTCCCGAGAAGTCGGAGAAGCCCGTGGCCAAGCGCAATCGGATAGACCCGCCCGAGTCCAAGCCCAAGACCGATTATCTGGACATCCCGGCGTTCCTGCGCCGCCAGGCGGACTGAGTGCGAAGCACCGGAACGGCCGCATGACGATGCCGACAGGGCCTTGCCCCGATCCTTGGTGGTGGTTGGGTAAAGCCTTGATGCAGTTGGCTTACCGGGGTCTGCGGCCGTGTGTTACCATCGGCGCCGCCCCAGCCTGGGGGATGGGGAAAGCGGGGAATCAATGCTCAAACAAAGAACGCTGAAGAACGTCATTCGCGCCACAGGCGTGGGACTGCATACAGGCCGCAAGATCTTTGTCACGCTCAAGCCTTCCGGTCCTGATACCGGCATCACATTCCGTCGGGTCGACATGGACCCGGTCGTGGAAATCCCGGCCCGCGCCGAATACGTCGGCGACACCAGTCTTTCGACCAGCCTGGTCCACAACGGGGCCAGAATCTCCACCGTAGAACACCTGCTTTCCGCCTTCGCGGGGCTCGGCATAGACAACGCCATCGTTGACTTGAGCGCCCCCGAGGTACCGATCATGGATGGCAGTGCGGGTCCCTTCGTCTTCCTCATCCAGTCCGCCGGTTACCAAGAGCAGGACGCACCCAAGCGTTTCGTGCGAATCAAAAAGTCCATCGAAGTGCGTGATGGTGACAAGTGGGCACGTTTCGAGCCTTTCAACGGCTTCAAGGTTTCGTTTGCCATCGAGTTCGACCACCCCTTTTTCCAGCTGGCCCGCAAGGATGCCGAAATCGACTTCTCCACCACTTCGTTCGTGAAGGAAGTCAGCCGGGCCCGCACCTTCGGTTTCATGCGGGACGTGGAATGGCTGCGTGGTCAGAACCTCGCACTGGGCGGGAGTCTGGACAACGCAGTGGTCGTGGACGATTACCGGATCCTCAACGAAGACGGCCTGCGCTACGAAGACGAGTTCGTCAAACACAAGATTCTGGACGCCATCGGAGATCTCTACCTGCTGGGGCATAGTCTCATCGGCGCTTTCCATGGCTACAAGTCGGGTCACCAGCTGAACAACCAGCTTCTGCGCAAGTTGCTGTCCACACGGGGTGCGTGGGAATCGGTGACGTTTTCCTCCGACAAGGACGTACCTATCTCCTACATGCAGCCTATCCCGGCGGTCTGAGACGCCAGGGGCAGGGTCACGCCACCCCCGGCCCGGCTTGCTCCGGGCTACACGGGATCCTTCCCGACCTGAACGTGCACATTCCTGATGCTGGCGAGCTCTGGCACCTGCTCAGCCCATTTCACGAGTTCATTGCCAAGATAACGCAGCCGACTGGCCCATACCGGGGAGCGCGCAACCAGCACCAGGGTTCCATCAGCGCGCAAGGCAGCCACTTTGCAGTTGGCCGCAAATCCGGCACCCATTCTTGCGTCCAAGAGGGCCTGCAAGGTCTTGAGCTCACGCGTCGTGCGCAACAGCTGGCTCAGCGTGGTGTCCCGCGCCATCACTTCGGTCAGTCTACGGGGCGATTTTCCCGAATCAGTCATGTTGTTCCAGCAGGTGGTGGGGTCGGCCGGGCCAACCTCTTTGCTACACTATGCGCCGTTCTCCGGGCCTCGACACGACAACCCGTGCCCCGCGCGCATTCCTTCAGCCAAGAAGCCTCCAACCTTCAGAGGATTCCATGACCGACAGTTCATTATCCCTCAGCCGCCGTGTGCTGCGCTTCTTCTTCGGCAGCCGCAATGAGCGCCTCATACGCAAGATGCGCAAGACGGTGGAGGCGATCAACGCGCTGGAGCCGACCGTTTCGGCCCTCAGTAACGAGGCTCTGACGGGTCGCACCGCGGAATTCCGGCAGCGACTGGCTGAAGGGGCGACTCTCGACAGCCTCCTGCCAGAGGCCTTTGCGGTAGTCCGCGAGGCGGGCAAGCGGGTACTGAACATGCGCCACTTCGACGTCCAGTTGATCGGGGGCATGGTGCTGCATGAGGGCCGCATCGCCGAAATGCGCACTGGTGAGGGCAAGACCCTGGTGGCAACCCTGCCAGCCTATCTCAACGCGCTGGCGGGGCGAGGCGTGCACGTGGTGACCGTCAACGACTACCTCGCCCGTCGCGATGCGGAGTGGATAGGCCGTATCTACCGCTTCCTGGGTCTGTCCGTGGGCGTGGTGCTGTCAGGCATGTCGGGCGAGGAGCGCCAGCAGGCGTACGCCGCGGACATCACCTATGGCACGAACAACGAATTCGGCTTTGATTACCTACGCGACAACATGGCGTTTGCCAAGGAGCAGCGCGTGCAGCGCGATCTCTTCTACGCCATCGTGGACGAGGTCGATTCCATCCTTATTGATGAGGCGCGCACACCCCTCATCATTTCCGGGCCCACGGATGACCGCAGTGAGCTCTATCTTCGCGTGAACCAGCTCATTCCACGCCTTCGGCGTCAGCAGGAGGAGGAAGCGGGTGATGGTGATTACTTCGTTGACGAGAAGGCCCGCCAGGTGCACCTCACCGAGGCGGGTCACGAGCACGTGGAGCAGCTGCTGAGCGAGCATGGAATGCTGGCCGAAGGCGACAGCCTCTACTCCGTGCACAACATCCAGCTGATGCATCACATCAACGCCGCCCTGCGCGCGCACGCGCTGTTTGCGCGTGACGTGGACTATGTGGTGAAGGATCGCCAAGTCGTGATCGTGGACGAATTCACAGGCCGTACCATGCCCGGCCGACGCTGGTCGGAAGGCCTGCATCAGGCGGTCGAAGCCAAGGAAGGGGTGCCCATCCAGACCGAGAACCAGACCCTGGCCTCGATCACCTACCAGAACTACTTCCGGCTGTTCGAGAAGCTCTCCGGCATGACGGGCACGGCAGACACCGAGGCCTACGAGTTTCAGCAGATCTACGGCCTCGAGGTCGTCGTCATCCCGACCCACAGACCCATGGTTCGCAAGGACATGGGCGATGTAGTCTTTCTCACCGCCAAGGAGAAATACAACGCCATCGTCGAAGACATTCGGGAGTGTCTCGCCCGTCACCAGCCAGTCCTGGTCGGCACCGCCTCCATCGAAAGCTCCGAGCTGCTGTCCTCACTTCTGTCCAAGGCCGGGGTCCAGCACCAGGTGCTGAATGCCAAGTTCCATGAAAAGGAAGCCCACATCATTGCCCAGGCCGGTCGGCCCGGCACGGTGACCGTGGCAACCAACATGGCGGGGCGAGGGACCGACATCGTGCTGGGAGGCAGTCTGGAGGCCGAGCTGCAGAACTTGGGTGAGGATCCTGACGAAGCAGCCCGCGCCGCTGTGGTGGAAGCGTGGAAAAAGCGCCATGACGAAGTGCTCACGGCCGGCGGCCTGCACATCGTTGGCACGGAGCGCCATGAGTCCCGGCGTATAGACAACCAGCTACGCGGACGATCCGGACGTCAGGGGGACCCTGGCTCCAGCCGTTTCTACCTTTCGCTGGAAGACAACCTGATGCGGATTTTCGCCTCGGATCGCGTAGCGGGGCTCATGCAGAAGCTTGGCATGCAGGAAGGCGAAGCCATTGAGCACCCTTGGGTGACCCGTGCCATCGAGAATGCGCAGCGCAAGGTGGAGGGGCGCAACTTCGATATCCGCAAACAGCTGCTCGAGTTCGACAATGTTGCCAATGACCAGCGCAAGCATGTCTACGAACAGCGCCGTGATCTCATGGAAGCCGATGACATTTCGGAGAACATCAAGGGCATACGCCATGATGTCGTCAATGAGGTGATTGATGGCTGCATTCCTCCGCAGAGTTTTCATGAGAATTGGAACATCGAGAGCCTGGTCGCCACCCTGCGGGAAGACTTCGGCATGCACATTGCCGTGGACGAGTGGCTGAGGGAAAACGAGGAGCTTTCGGAAGACGAGATTCGCAGCCGGGTGCTGCGCGAGATCGAAGAACACTATGCTGCCAAGGAAGCACAGGTTGGTGAGGGCGTTATGCGCCAGTTCGAGCGGGCAGTGATGTTGCAGGTGCTCGATGGGCACTGGAAGGAACATCTCGCGGCGATGGACCAGCTGCGTCAGGGAATACACTTGCGCGGATATGCGCAGAAAGATCCCAAGCAGGAGTACAAGCGCGAGTCCTTCGACATGTTCGCCAAGATGCTCCAGAGCCTGATGCGGGAAGTGGTCGCCATCCTGTGCCGGGTCGAAGTGCGCGCCCGGGAGGATGTGGAGGCTCTGGAAGAAGAGAGGCGGCGAGAAGCGACGGTCAAGCAGCAGGAAGTCCACGAAACAGCGGTCAGCGCGCTTGCCAGCGAATCACCGCCAGCGCCGCGCGCGGCACGGGTGCAGTCGCCGGTTGTGCGCCAGGGCGAGAAGGTGGGTCGCAATGATCCCTGCCCATGCGGATCCGGAAAGAAGTACAAGCACTGTCACGGACAACTTGCCTGAACACACACTCGGGTGATGCACATGACGAGCACGAATGAAACGCCAGTCACGGAAAACGCTTTGCCGATCGCAGGAATCCGCCTTGCGACTGCCTCGGCCGGAGTGCGCAAGGCAGGCAAGATTGATCTCTGCGTGATCGAAGTTGCAGAAGGCGCCCGCACCGCCGGTGTGTTCACGCGCAATGTGTTCTGTGCTGCACCGGTCATGATCTGCCGGGACCACCTGGCTCGCGCGGCGCCCCGTCTGCTCGTCATCAATTCGGGTAATGCAAACGCCGGTACCGGTGAACAAGGTTTCGCGGATGCGCGTGCCGTCTGCGCCGCCGGCGCCCGGCAGCTGGGATGCGCGGATGAGGCCGTGCTACCTTTCTCCACGGGAGTCATAGGCCAGCGTCTGCCCGCGGAGAAGATCATCGCGGCGTTACCGACGGCAATCTCAGCCCTGACGACGCACGCGTGGTCCGACGCTGCAGCTGCAATCATGACAACCGACACCTTCCCCAAATACCGCAGTGCGCAGGTCACGTTGGATGGCAGCACTTATACCGTAACAGGGATTGCCAAGGGGGCCGGCATGATCAAGCCGGACATGGCGACTATGCTTGCCTTCATCGCGACAGATCTGCCGCTCAGTACCGAGGCCGTGTCGCAGATGGTGCGCGAGGTGAGCGACCGCTCCTTCAATCGCATCACGATCGATGGCGACACCTCGACCAACGACAGCTGCATGCTGATTGCGACTGGCGCCTTGGAGACGGGCGCCATCGAGCCAGGTGATGTGCGTTGGGAAGCGGCCCTCGGCGCAGTGGAAGCGGTGTTCAAGACGCTCGCCCGGGCCATCGTGCGCGACGGTGAGGGCGCCACCAAGCTTGTCAGTGTCCAGGTCAATGGAGGCGCGTCGGAGGTCGACTGCCTCAAAGCCGCCTATGCGGTGGCGGAATCTCCGCTGGTCAAGACCGCGCTGTTCGCCAGTGATCCCAACTGGGGCCGCATCCTCGCGGCCGTGGGGCGTTCCGGCGTGGCAGGACTGCGCATGGAGAACATCGGGATTGCACTCGACGACTATCCAATCATTCAGCGGGGCGAGCCCGTACCCGGCTACGATGAGTCCGTTTCGGCGCGCATCATGGCCGGCAAGGAGTTCGCCATCCGCATTTCGCTCGGTGATGAACCTCATGCGGTAGAGGTGCTGACCTGTGACTTCTCCTATGACTACGTCCGCATCAACGCAGAGTACCGCAGCTGAGCGTGGCGTTACCCTCGCTGCGTCAGTGATGCAGGGTTCGTTGCGCGGTGGCGACCACGGGCTGCCGCCCATCGAAGTCGTTGCCGCCGTGATTCGTCGCGCAGACGGTGCCGTGCTGCTCAGCCTGCGGCGTCCCGAGCAGCATCAGGGAGGACTTTGGGAATTTCCGGGCGGCAAGCGCGCCCCGGAGGAATCGGCTCTGTCGGCGCTGTCGCGCGAGCTCGAGGAAGAGCTGGGTATGTACATCGATCCGGCGCGGCTGCGTCCTCTGGTCCAGCTGACCCATCACTATCCCGACAAGTCGGTGCAGCTCACGGTCTGGGAGATCTTTGACTGGACGGGCACGCCCGTCGGGCGTGAGGGTCAGGAGATTGCCTGGGTCCTGCCCGAGGCGCTCGGCGAGTTCGCGTTTCCCGCAGCAAACTACCGTATTCTGGCTGCGGCCACCTTGCCGCGGCTATACCTGATCACTCCTGAGCCGGACCTTGCAGAACCCACTGCTTTTCTCGACGCGCTTGAAGTCAGTTTGAGCGGCGGAATCCGTCTGGTGCAGTTGCGTGCAAAGTCATTGCACCTCGCGGATCTGTTGCCGCTGGCGCGGGCCGCGGTAGCGCTCTGCCATCAGCATGGTGCGCGCGTACTGATCAATGCGCCTGCCAGCCTGCCCGCCGCGCTACTTGAGGACCTAGGCGTGGACGGATTGCATCTGCCGTCACGCTTGATGCACCAATATCGCGAGCGTCCGGTGCCAGCCGGGCAGTTGCTCAGCGCCGCATGCCACGATGTGGACGACATCCGCCAGGCCTCGCGTCTCGGTGTGGACATGGGTTTGCTCGGGCCGGTGCTACCCACGCCTTCCCATCCAGGGCAGCCTGGCCTTGGTTGGGATGTAGCCGCAGCGCTTGGCCGGCACGCGGACTTTCCGCTATTCGCACTCGGCGGACAGGGGCCGCGGACGGTTGATGCGGCACTGACTGCCGGTTTTCACGGGGTGGCTGCGATCACGGCGTTGTGGAACCGGCGCGAGTTGCCGGACGCCCGCTTGCGGCAGGATCGCTGAGCTCGCTACATCGCACAGCAATGGAGTTCGAAGGTCAGGGGCTCCTGGACGACCTGTGGACGTGCATCGGGATCAGTGTGCCGGAAGAAGCGGATGGCGAAGCGATGCCTGCCACCGCTGATCTCGGGGTAGTAATCGGCATTCGCCTCCAGCTTCACACGCACCATCTGGCACAGTGTGCCGGGCTCGATCTGCTGCTGGTAGAACCCGTTCTCCACGGCGATCTGCCGCGGTTGCGCACTCACTCTGACCAGCTCAAGCACCAGTTGCACGGCATCCTCGATCACCCGCAGATCCCGCAGCCAGTCATGTAGCTGGCGGTCCCGCTGCAGAGGCTCGCGATGTAGCCAGAAATGCAGCCCCGGAATGTCAAAACTGCAGGTTGCGCCCGGCAGGGCCAGACGCTGCTTGAACTGCATCAGCAGCTCGCTTTGCCGCAGCCGCGCGCCGGGCTGGAAGGCATTGGATTTCAGCAGAATGAGCAAGGGTTGCAGCCGCCCCATGGTGCGTTCCAGCGCCTCCTGATTGACCTGTGGGTTGTGGCGCAGGTGCTGGAGCAGGTTCACATGCCGTTCCAGCTCCTTGATGAGTTCGCCACGGATATCCACCCGCCCAAGCTGGTCACAGAGTTCGATCATGCTGACGAGCACGTTGCGCGCATCCCAGGTGCTGCCGCGCTCCAACCCAAGGTGTATCGAGTGGAAGATCGATTCCAGGCGCATCATCGTGCGCATGCGTTCGCTCAGCGGCAGTTCATACAGCCCTCGCTGGTTGTGCGGCGAGAACAGCGATTTCTGGCCCTTTGCGGAAGCCTTGTCCTGAGTGGGGGAATCAGGCATCGACAGTCTGCTCCGCCAGCGCGAGGTAGCGTTGATGCAGTTGAACCACCTCTGCCCGTACGGCGTGCAGGTCGCCTCCGTTCACAATCACTTCATCCGCGAGCGCGAGGCGCTGGGCACGGGTGGCTTGGGTCTTCATGATCGCAATGACTTCCTCACGTGTCAGACCATCCCGCTGCATCACCCGGGATTCCTGCACTTCTTCCGGACAATCGACGACCAGTACGCGATCCAGATAGCTCTGGCTTTTGCGATCAGAGAGCAAGGGAATTCCGACCAGGCAGTAAGGGGTGGTGACCTTCGCAATATGGGCAGCCACTTGAGCACGAATCCTGGGGTGCAGGATCTGCTCCAGCTGCACACGCAGCGCAGGGTTCTGGAAGACGAGCTTGCGCAGTGCGGCGCGATCAAGCTCCCCCCGCGGGGTGAGGATGTCCAAGCCGAAGACGGCTACTACCGCGGAGAGCCCTTCGCTGCCGGGTACCACTACTTCGCGCGCCACCTGATCGGTGTCGATCACGGGAATGCCGAATTCGGCAAACATTGCACATACCGTGGACTTGCCGGAGCCGATGCCACCAGTCACGCCTATCACCAGCGGTCGGCTCACAAAGCGCCGCCCTGGCCGAGCCAGAAGCCCATGATAGGGTCGCCCCAGATCAAGGCGATGAAGCCCGCGCCTGCAAGATAGGGCCCGAAGGGCAGAGGCTGATTGCGCTGATGGCCGGCAAAGGCGATGAGCGAAATGCCCACCACTGCGCCCACCAGCGACGCCGCCAGCAAGATTACCGGCAAGGATTGCCAGCCCAGCCATGCGCCGAGCATGGCCAGTAGCTTGAAGTCGCCATAACCCATGCCTTCCTTGCCTGTGGTGAGCTTGAAGGCCCAGTAAACCGACCACAACAGCAGATAGCCGCAGACGGCTCCGGCGAGTGCATTACGCAGATCCGTGAATATGCCCGCACTGTTCAAAAGCAGACCCAGCCATAGGAATGGCTGGGTGATACCGTCCGGGAGCAGCTGGGTCTCGGCGTCGATCATGGCAAGCGCCAGCAAGGCCCAGGTCAGCAGGCCTGCGCAGAAGCCTTGCCAGCCAGCCCCGAAATGCCAGGCTGCAAGCCAGGCGAGTCCACCACTGGCGAGCTCAATCAGGGGATAACGAAGAGAAATGCTGGCGCGGCAATGACGGCAGCGTCCACCGAGCAAGAGATAGCTCAGTACCGGGATGTTGTCGTGGGCCGCGATCAGGTGTTCGCAATGTGGGCAACGCGAGCGCGGCACCACCAGGTTGTAACGCTCAGCAAGGACGGGCGCAGCCATCTCCGGGTTGGCAAGGGCCGCACATTCGGCCTGCCATTGGCGTGTCATGATGATGGGCAGTCGATGGATGACCACGTTCAGGAAGCTGCCGGTCAGGAGCCCCAGTACACCCATCAGTGCGGGAAACGCCCAAGGCTGGGCGGAGAGCATAGACCAGAGCTCCTGCATGGAGGCGCGGGCTGCGCGGGCTCAGACCACCTGGCCCATCTTGAAGATGGGCAGGTACATGGCAACGACCAAGCCACCGATGATAACGCCGAGGACCGCCATGATGATGGGTTCGAGCAGGCTGGTGAGCGAAGACACGGCGTCATCGACTTCCTGTTCGTACCAGTCTGCGACCTTGCCGAGCATGGTATCGAGCGCACCAGACTCTTCGCCGATCGCCACCATTTGCACGACCATGTTCGGAAACAGGCCGGTATCCCGCATGCTCACCTGTAACTGGGTGCCGGTCGCAATGTCGTCACGCATCTTCATCACGGCATCGTAATAAACGATGTTGCCAGTGGCGCCGGCCACCGAGACCATCGCTTCCACCAGCGGCGTGCCCGCCGCGAACATGGTGGACAAGGTTCGGGCAAAGCGCGCGACGGCGGACTTGTTGAGGATGTCGCCAATCACCGGAATGCGGAGCGAGAGACGGTCGAAGAAATGCGCCACGGCCGGGTAGCGGTTCTTGGCGTGTAGTGTGCCCACCACTGCGACCGCGATACCGCCCATCAGGTAGTACCAGTAGGCCTGGAACCAGTTGGACATCCCGATCACCATCTGGGTGAGCGCCGGGAGGTCCGCGCCGAAGCCCTTGAACAGATCCTCGAACTGCGGAATCACGTAGATCATCAGGATGGACGTGATGATGAAGGCCACCACGATCACCGCAGTGGGGTAGAACAGCGCACCCTTCACCTTGGATTTCAGTGCTTCGGTCTTCTCCAGGTACAGCGCGACCTTGTGCAGGATGTCCTCGAGGATACCGGCGTGTTCGCCTGCGGTGACGAGGTTCACGAACAGCTGGTTGAATTGCTTCGGGTGCTTGCCGAGTGCATCGGCCAACTGGCCACCCGCTTCGAGGTCTGCCTTTACGTTGAGGATGAGTTCCTGCATGGCCTTGTTGGAATGGCCGCGGCCGACGATCTCGAAGGCCTGCACCAGCGGCACGCCGGAGGAGATCATCGTTGCCAACTGGCGGCTGAAGACTGCGATGTCTTTGGTGACAATCTTCCCGCTGCTTGCTCCGAACAGAGGCTTGGCCTTTTTCTTGACCCGTGTGGCATTGATGCCCTGGCGACGTAGCGTACTGCGCACGATGATGTCACTCTGCCCGGACATCTCGCCCTTGACGCGCTTGCCGTTCCTGTCCATTCCCTCCCAGACATACATGTCCGAGCGGGCCACCGCAGTCTGTGCCATGCCTTACTCCAGAGTGACGCGGTTGATTTCGGCCAGGCTGGTGATGCCGCGCTTGGCTTTCTCCAGGCCTGAACGACGCACGTCCCAGATACCTTCGGAGGTGACCTGGTCGGCAAGCTGCACGGCATTGGCGCCGTCCATAATGAGGCGCTTGATGGCATCCGAGATGGGCATCACCTGATAGATGCCGGTACGTCCCTTGTAGCCACTCGGACAGTCGCTACCGCCATTACCCGGATTGAAGAGGCGGACACCTTCATCGATATCGGCCTGTTGGAAGCCCTCTTCGCGCAGGGCTTGAGGTGGCAGGGTCAGGGGTACCCGGAATTGCGGGTGCAGCTTCCGCACGAGGCGCTGCGCCGTGATGAGGTTGATCGAGGTCGTCACGGCAAAGGGGGGAATACCCATATCCTGCAGGCGTGTGATGGTTTGCGGCCCGTCATTGGTGTGCAGGGTAGACATCACCATATGGCCCGTCTGCGCCGCCTTGACGGCAATCGAGCCTGTCTCCAGATCGCGGATCTCACCCACCAGAATGACGTCCGGATCCTGACGCAGGAATGCGCGCAGCGCCTTTGCGAAGGTCATGCCGGTACGTTCATCCACCTGTACCTGGTTGATTCCGGCGAGATTGATTTCGATTGGATCCTCGACTGTCGAGATATTGATGTCTTCCCGGTTCAACATGCTGATGCCGGTATACAGCGACACCGTCTTGCCGCTGCCCGTGGGCCCTGTCACCAACAGCATGCCGTAGGGCTTGTAGAGATTCTTGACGAACAGATCCCGCTGGAAATCCTCATACCCCAGTTGTTCGATGTTGAGCTTGGCAACGTCTGAATCGAGGATACGCAGCACCACCTTTTCGCCATATAGCGTGGGACAGGTGCTGACCCGGAAATCGATGGCCTTGTTCTTGGACAGGCGCAGCTTGATGCGCCCATCCTGAGGTATGCGGCGCTCCGATACATCCAGACGCGACATCACCTTGATCCGCGCTGCGATCTTGAAGGCCAGCGCTAACGGAGGCTTGATGATCTCGGTCAGCATGCCATCGACCCGGAAGCGCACGCGGTAGTATTTTTCGTAAGGCTCGAAGTGCAGATCCGAAGCCCCGCGCTTGATCGCATCAAGCAGGATGCGGTTCACGAACTTCACCACCGGCGCATCATCGATTTCGGCGTTGTCTGCCAGGGAATCGGGCTGCGCGGTGGATTCCAGATCCACCAGGCTGTCGGCGGAAGTTTCGTCCAGACCGCCCAGATCATCGAAGCCACCGAACGCTACATCCAAGGCCTTTTCGATGGCCTTGGTCAGCTTGGAATCCTCCACCAGCACGGCCTCGGTGGAAGCACCACCGATGTGGAACTTGATTTCATCCAGCGCGCGGAGGTTGGTGGGATCGGAGACTGCAATGAAGACCCGGTTCCCACGGCGGAAGATGGGCAGGACGGAATGGCGCGTGATCAGTGGTTCGCTGACCAGCTTGACCACATCCGGATCGATTTCGATGGCATCGATGTCGAGCAGCGGCATGCCGAACTCGACCGAGGCCTCATGTGCGAGTGTCTTGCTGTCGACCAGTCTGCGTTCGATGAGGTAGCGGACGAAAGGGGTACGGGAGTCGAGCGCTTCCTTGAAGGCTTTTTGCGCGCTCTGCTCGTCAAGCAGGCCGTCCGTGACCAGCTTGCGCGCCAAGCCCCCCAAGGGCATTTTGCTGCTCGAAACCGCCACTGTTGAGGCCTCTGTCATGAATCCCTGTTACCGCATTGAAAATGGTAGAGGAAAGCCGGGTCAATAGCCAACCGACCCGTCAGACAGGTGGCCGGACGCCGGGCTTCTCGCCCGGCGCCCTCCAAGGCCTTCAGGCCCTTTTCGCGAACTCGAGTCTGCCGTCGACCACGTTCACCGCGATGGTATCGCCCTTGCCGAATCTGCCCTCGAGCAGTGCTTGCGCCAAGGGTGTCTCCAACTGGTTCTGGATGACCCGCTTCAGTGGCCGGGCCCCGTATATCGGGTCAAAACCCATCTCACCGAGCTTATCGACCGCCTCAGGGGAAACCTGAAGCCCGATCTGAAGGTCACCTAGGCGCTTTCCGAGCAGCGCGAGCTGGACATCCGCGATGGACTTGATCTGCTCGCGCCGCAGCCCGTGAAACACCACCACCTCATCGATGCGGTTGATGAACTCCGGCCGGAAGGCGCCTCGCACCACTTCCATCACCATGGCCCGCATCGCCTCATAGTCGAGATGCTCTCCCTGGCCTTGGATCTGCTCCGACCCCAGGTTGGAGGTCATCACGATGACGGTGTTGCGGAAATCCACGGTCCGACCCTGACCGTCTGTCAGGCGCCCGTCATCCAGCACCTGCAACAGGATGTTGAAGACATCCGGATGGGCTTTCTCAATCTCGTCCAACAACAGCACGGAGTAGGGCTTCCGGCGCACGGTCTCGGTGAGGTAGCCCCCCTCTTCGTACCCGACATACCCGGGCGGGGCGCCAATGAGGCGCGCCACCGAGTGCTTTTCCATGTACTCGGACATGTCGATGCGCACCAAGGCGTCTTCGGTGTCGAAGAGGAAACCTGCGAGCGCCTTGCAGAGCTCGGTCTTGCCCACCCCGGTCGGGCCCAGGAAGAGGAAAGAACCGTTCGGGCGCTTGGGATCAGAGAGCCCCGCGCGCGAACGTCGGATGGCGTTCGAGACGGCCGTCACGGCAGCGTCCTGACCTACCACACGCTGGTGCAAGGCGGCTTCCATGCGCAACAGCTTGGTCCGCTCGCCTTCGAGCATCCGTGAGACCGGAATCCCCGTCCATTTGGAGACCACTTCCGCGATCTCTTCGTCGGTGACCTTGTTGCGCAGGAGTTTCAGTTTCTGCTCCGTTTCTCCAACCTCCGCGAGTTTCTTCTCCAGACCCGGGATCACCCCATACTGCAGTTCGGACATGTGCGCGAGATCCCCGCTGCGCTTCGCGGTATCAAACTCGATGCGAGCCTTTTCCAGATCTGCCTTGATCTGGCTGGCCCCGCTCAAGGCTGCCTTTTCAGACTTCCAGATCTCCTCCAGATCCGAGTACTCGCGCTCCACCTGGGCGAGCTGGGTTTCCAGATCTCCCAGTCGCCGTTTCGAAGCCTCGTCGGCTTCCTTGCGTAAGGCCTCGCGCTCGATCTTGAGCTGGATGATGCGGCGGTCGAGCCGATCCATCTCCTCTGGCTTGGAATCGATCTCGATGCTGATGCGGCTTGCGGCCTCGTCGATGAGATCGATGGCCTTGTCAGGCAGTTGCCTGTCCGTGATGTAGCGATGCGAGAGCTGGGCTGCAGCCACGATGGCCGGGTCTGTGATCTCTACGCCATGGTGTACGGCATATTTTTCCTTGAGGCCACGCAGGATGGCGATGGTGTCCTCGAGTGAGGGCTCATCCACCAGCACCTTCTGGAAACGGCGCTCAAGTGCGGCATCCTTTTCCACGTATTGGCGGTACTCATCCAGCGTGGTTGCGCCGATGCAGTGCAGCTCGCCGCGTGCAAGTGCCGGTTTGAGCATGTTTCCGGCGTCCATCGCGCCTTCCGCCTTGCCCGCACCCACCATCGTGTGCAGCTCATCGATGAACAGCACCACCTGGCCTTCCTGCTTGGACAGATCATTCAGGACGGCCTTCAGGCGTTCCTCGAACTCGCCACGGAACTTGGCGCCCGCGATGAGCGCGCCGAGATCGAGCGACAGCACGCGCTTGTTCTTCAGACCCTCCGGCACCTCACCATTGATGATGCGCTGGGCAAGGCCCTCGACGATCGCAGTCTTACCGACACCAGGCTCACCGATCAGCACCGGATTGTTCTTGGTCCGACGTTGCAAGACCTGGATGGTGCGGCGAATCTCTTCGTCCCGCCCGATCACCGGATCAAGCTTGCCTTGCGCCGCGCGCTGGGTGAGGTCGATGGTGTATTTCTCCAACGCCTGGCGCTGCTCTTCGGCATTGGGATCAGCGACCTTCTCCCCTCCGCGCAGAGCGTCGATAGCCTGCGCGATAGTCTGCTCCTGCACGCCGGCTTTTTTGAGCAGGCGACCGAGTTCTCCGCCGTCCTGCAGCGAAGCCAGCACAAAGAGTTCGGAAGAGATGAAGGTATCCCCACGCTTCTGGGCGAGCTTGTCCGAGAGGTTGAGCAGTCTGAGCAGTTCGTTGGAAGGATGCACATCGCCGCTCACGCCTTCCACCTTGGGCAGGCGTTTCAGGGCTTCCGCGAGCTGCAGGCGCAGGGCGTTGCCATCGGCGCCGGCACGCGCGAGCAGCTGGCGCACGGTGCTGCCTTCCTGTTCGAGCAAGGCGCTCATCAGATGCACCGGTTCAATGAATTGATTGTCCAGTCCGAGTGCGCGGCTCTGGGCATCGCCCAGCGCCTGCTGGAATTTCGTGGTCATCTTGTCGGCACGCATACGGGTGCTCCGGTAATTGCTTGATGAATCTCCACATGGGGGTGGGCATGGGAGCAATCAAGGCCGCGTCGCGAGTGCATGCACCCCGATTGATCTTCGTCAGGTCAGCCAGATGAGTGAGGCGAAGCGCCCCGTCAGGCCGTCGCGGCGATAGGAGAAGAAGCGCTCGTGTTCTGCAGCAGTACAGCCGGCATAGCGGGTGATGTTGTAGATGCCCGCGGCCATCAGCTGCTCAGCAGCAATGCCTGGCAGGTCGGCGCATGTGCCCTGTGTGGTGGTGATGAAATGTCGGGACCAGCGCGGTTCCCGCGCGATGAAACGTGCCGCGAGATCGGGTCCCACCGTGTAGGCGGCCTGGCTGATGCCAGGCCCTATCCACGCCATCCACGCTGCAGGATCCTCCGCGAGGGTTTGAAGGCAGTGAGGGATGATCCCGTCGAGCAGGCCTCGCCAGCCGGCGTGGATGGCCAACACCGTGGTGCCGGTGCGGTTGCAGAGCAGAATTGGCAGGCAGTCTGCGGTAAGGATTGCGCAAACCTGACCGGGCGTTCGGGAGAAGGCCGCGTCGGCCTCCGGGGGGCGTTCTGAGGGTATTGCTTCGACCACCCCTGTGCCATGCGTCTGGTTCAGCCAGCAGGGCTCCTCAGGCAAAGCCAGCGCCTGCCTCAGATGTGCACGGTTACGCTGCACGGCCTCCGCGTCATCCTGTACATGGCTGCCGAGGTTCAGGCTGGCATGAGGCCCCTCACTGAAGCCGCCACGACGCGTGGTGCACACGGCACGCACATTCGGCGGTGCTCGCCAGCCCGGCGTTAGGGTTTCAGGCAAGAGAGCGCGGCTCCTCTGACTGCAGCGTCTTGAGGTCTGCCGTCAGGGCAGTCAATGCGCGCCTGAAATCGGAGGGCAGGGGACTGCGCACTTCAATCAATTCCCCCGACTCAGGATGTTCGAATTCGAGTCGGCAGGCATGCAGGGCCTGGCGGGTCAGACCGGCAAGACGTTTCTGCAGGCCTTCCGACATGCGACCGGGTGCAACCCTGCCTTGGGTGTAGGTTGGGTCGCCCAGCAGCGGATGACCGAGATGCTGCATGTGAACGCGAATCTGGTGCGTTCGTCCGGTTTCCAGCGTCAGTTCAAGCTGCGCGTGGCAGCGGAAACGCTTTACCACTCGGTAATGCGTCACGGCGTCGCGTCCTTCGCCGGTGATACGCATCCGGGTGCGATGCATGCGGTCCCGCCCTACGGGCGCATCGACGCTGCCGCTGGATACTGGCACACCGTTGACGATTGCGGCATACACGCGGTGAATTTCTCTTGCGGCCATCTGGCGGGTGAGGGCTTGGAAGGCCGCCGAGGTGCGTGCCACCAGCAGCAGGCCGGAGGTGTCCTTGTCCAGTCTGTGAATCACGCCCGCGCGGGGGAGGGCGGCGAGTTCCGGCTCGCGGTGGAGCAGGCCATTGACCAAGGTTCTGTCCGGGTTGCCGGCACCCGGGTGCACGACCAGCCCCGCAGGCTTATCCACCACCAGAAGCGTTTCGTCCTCATAGGCCACG
Organism: Gammaproteobacteria bacterium; assembly: GCA_030830685.1. GTDB lineage: Bacteria > Pseudomonadota > Gammaproteobacteria > CAIKBL01. The sequence goes on from JAURMM010000016.1 coordinate 24,004, forward strand.
CGGAAAGCGACGTCCTGCCCCGCTAGACACAGCATAGGCGCTGCCGGAGACTCCAGTGCAATCGTGTCTCCGGTGCGCACGGTCTCCCGGGGCTTGCGGCACACGGTACCCTCGAGCGATACATGTCCTTCCTCTATCCACTGCTTGAGCACGGTCCGCGATTGCGCCGGATAGAGGGCCGCCAGCGCTGCATCGAGGCGCTTGCCCGCGAGGCTGGCCGGGACTTCGAACTGTTCCTGGAGTGAGGCATTCATCATGGCGCCCAGTCTAGCAGCCATGGCGGCCGTGTTCGTCGTGTGGCCGTGGCCACAACCGGCTAGAATGGCATCCGGGCTGAGTCTGCGCTGCGCGCGACTGCCCGTCCTGTCATGTGGTGGTGAGGTGCGCGTGCGTTTGAATCAGATTGCCCGGCCGCTGTGCCGGTGGACTCGCAGTCTCATGGTGCTGGGCCTGTGCCTCACCCTGGCTGCGTGCGGCCTCTGGCCGGAGAAGAATCCGGACGAACTGCCGGAGAACTGGTCCGAAGAGAAGCTCTATCTGGCGGCCAAGGACCGGCTCGAGTCCGGCTCCTGCGCCAGCGCGATCGAATATTACGAGAAGCTGCAGGCGCGTTACCCCTTCGGCGCCTATGCGGCGCAGGCCCAGATCGAGCTGGCTTATTGCCAGTACAAGTCCGAAGAGGGGCCAGCGGCGCTCGCGACCATCGATCGATTCCTCAAACTGAACCCCACCCATCCGCACACCGACTACGCGTTCTATCTGCGCGGACTCATCAACTTCAATCTGGATATGGGGGTCACTGCCCGCTACCTGCCGCGGGATCCTTCCCAGCGTGATCCGGGCGCAGCGTTACAGGCTTTCAACGACTTCTCCGAGCTCATCCGTCGTTTCCCGGAAAGCAAATACGTGACGGACAGTCAGTTGCGCATGCGTTACCTGCGTAACATCCTCGCCCAGCACGAGGTGAACGTCGCCAATTTCTACATGCGGCGCGGCGCATTTGTCGCGGCTGCCAATCGCTCACGCTATGTGGTGGAAAACTTCCAGCAGACGCCCGCAATGCCGGAGGCGCTGGTATTGCTCGCCAAATCCTACAAAGTGTTGGAGCTGGATGATCTTTCGGCAGATGCCTTGCGGGTATTGGAACTCAACTATCCCAACCACCCCGGGATTGAAGAGGTCAAGCGCACACGCGTGGAGTGAGTGCGTTCGCGCCCGGGCCGCGCGCGCTGCGCGGCCGCATTCACACAGCGGGTTCGTCGAGTTCCGAATAACGCGAGGTGATGGGGAAGCGACGGTCGCGCCCGAAGGCTCTCTGTGACAGGCGCACTCCCGGGGCGGCCTGACGGCGTTTGTACTCATTGCGATCAACCATCGCGGCCACACGTCTCACGGTAGCCGTCTCAAATCCGCGCGCCACGATTTCCTGTGGCGTCAGATCCTGCTCCACATAGAGCTCCAGAATCGGATCAAGAATCTCGTAGGGTGGAAGGCTGTCCGAATCTTTCTGATCCGGACGAAGCTCCGCACTCGGGGCGCGTTCCAGCACGCGCCGGGGGATCACTTCCTCATGCCGATTGCGCCAGGCGCAGAGTCGGTAGACCAGCAGCTTGGGACAATCTTTCAGAGGTGCATAACCGCCCGCCATGTCACCGTAGAGCGTGGCATAGCCGACCGACATCTCGCTCTTGTTGCCGGTGGTGAGCACCAGCCGGCCACGCTTGTTCGAAACAGCCATCAGCAACACGCCACGACACCGGGCCTGGATGTTTTCCTCGGTCACGTCGGGCGCGGCGCCCTCGAACACCGGCTGCAGGGTTTCCGTGAAGGCCGCGAAGGTTTGCTCGATCGGTACCACCAGACATTCGCACCCCATGCGTTCTGCTTGGGCGAGCGCATCATCGATGCTCATCTCGGCGGTATAGCGTGAGGGCATGGAGATGGCGGTCACGTTCTCCGCCCCAAGGGCATCCACTGCAAGCGCCAGCGTGAGCGCAGAATCCACACCACCCGAAACCCCGATGACCGCACCATTGAAGCGGTTCTTCTGAACGTAGTCCTTCACCCCCAGCACCAGCGCCCGGTAGATGTTTTCCTCATTTTGCGTGGGTGTGGCCAGCGGACCCTCGAAAATCAGGCCATATGCGTTGCGTTTGACCGTGACTGGAATCAGTTCAGGGGCGAAATCAGTGCCGCGTGCGACGATCTGTCCGCCCGCATCCATGACCATGGATCCACCATCGAACACCAGTTCATCCTGACCACCCACCAGGTTCAGGTAGACGACTGGCAACCCGCTTGCCTCATGGGCGGTCTTCAAGGCGTCCAGACGCTGATCACGTTTGCACGTGCTGTAAGGCGAAGCGTTTAGATTGATGATGAGCTCGGCGCCTGCGTCGCGGTTGGCCACCGCAGTCAGGGGATCCCATATATCCTCGCAAATGCTCAAGCCCAGCTTGAAACCTGCCACGTCCACCACGCAGGGACCGACACCCTCGATGAAGTACCGTTTCTCGTCAAAGACCGCATAGTTCGGGAGGCGTTGCTTGCGATAAGAGGCGAGTCGCTTGCCATTCTGGAAGAGAGTCGCGCTGTTGTAGAGCCCGGCAGCGGTCTGTTCTGGATGGCCCACCACCACGGCAAGATCTGTGCTCGCGCGCTGGATGGCCTCCAGCGCATGGCTCACCCGGCGGTGCAGGCCGGGCCGGAAAAGCAGGTCTTCCGGGGGATAGCCGGTGATGGCCAGCTCAGGAAAGACCACCAGATCCGCCCCATGCTCGGTGCGGGCCTGGTTTAGCGAGTCGAGAATCTGCCGGGTATTGCCGTCAATGTCACCGACGCAGAGGTTGAGTTGCGCAAGCACCATGCGCAGGGCGGCTTGGGGCATGCGCAACTCCGGATCGTGGCGTGAGGATGGGTCAGCGACCCATCACACGCTGCATGGTCAGACCGAGCTCGGCGGGGCTGTTGACCGTATGCACGCCCGCCTTCTGCAGAGCGGCGTACTTGTCTGCCGCCGTGCCTTTGCCGCCCGCGATGATGGCGCCGGCATGGCCCATGCGCTTGCCGGGAGGCGCAGTCACACCTGCGATGTAACCCACCACCGGCTTGGTGACGTGCTTCGCGATGAATTCGGCGGCCTCTTCCTCGGCCGAACCACCGATCTCTCCGACCATGATGATGCCCTCGGTCTGAGGATCAGCCTGGAACAGGGTCAGGCAGTCGATGAAGTTCATACCATGGATGGGATCTCCGCCAATGCCCACGCAAGTGCTCTGGCCGAGGCCCGCTCTGGATGTCTGGTGCACGGCCTCGTAAGTCAGGGTGCCAGAGCGAGACACGATGCCGATCTTGCCGGGGGTGTGGATGGCCGCCGGCATGATTCCCATCTTGCACTCACCGGGCGTGATGACGCCGGGGCAGTTGGGGCCGATGAGGTAGACATCCGGATGTTCAGCCAGCATGGCCTTGACCTTCAGCATGTCCAGCACGGGAATGCCTTCCGTGATGCAGGCAATGATCTTCACGCCACCATCCACTGCCTCGGCTATGGCGTCGGCCGCAAACGGGGGGGGCACGAAAATCATGCTGGCGTTGGCGCCAGTCTCGCGTACCGCATCGTGCACGGTGTTGAAGATCGGACGGTCCAGATGCTTGCTGCCACCGCGGCCCGGCGTGACACCACCCACCAGCTGCGTGCCATAGGCAATCGCCTGCTCGGCGTGGAAGGTTCCCTGCTTCCCTGTGAAACCCTGAACGATGACCCGGGTGCTCTTGTTGATCAGAATCGACATTACTTGGCTCCTCCCGCGGCGGCCACGACCTTGCGCGCGGCATCGCCCAAATCTTCGGCGCTGGTGATGGCAAGCCCACTCTCGGCGAGCATCTTCTTGCCTTCGTTGACGTTGGTGCCTTCCAGACGCACTACCACTGGCACATTCACGCCAACCTCTTTCACCGCCTGCATGATGCCGGTGGCGATGAGATCGCAGCGCACGATGCCGCCGAAGATGTTGACCAGGATGGCCTGCACGTTGGGATCGGAGGTAATGATCTTGAACGCTTCCGCCACACGCGCTGCGGTGGTGCCACCGCCCACATCGAGGAAGTTGGCGGGTTCGCCACCGGAAAGCTTCACGATGTCCATGGTGGCCATGGCGAGCCCTGCGCCGTTCACCATGCAGGCAATATTGCCGTCCAGAGTCACATAGTTGAGATCGAACTCCTTGGCGCGGCGTTCCTTCTCGTCTTCCTGGCTGGCATCACGCCAGTCCGCAATGCTCTGGCGATAGAGGGCGTTGTCGTCGATGTTGATCTTGCCATCGAGCGCCGCAAGGCTGCCGTCCGTGAGGATGGCGAGCGGATTGATCTCGACCAGGCTCAGGTCCTTGTCCATGAAGAGCCTGTACAGGCCATGCAGAATCTTGCCGAGCTGCTTGCGCTGGGCGTCGTCCAGCTCCAGCGCGAAGCCGAGCAGGCGAGTCTGGTAGTCCTGCAGCCCGAGCACCGGATCCACCTTCACGGTGAAGATCTGTTCCGGTGTGGTCGCGGCCACTTCCTCGATATCCATGCCGCCAGCGCGGGAAGCCATGAAGGTCACACGCTTGGAGGCACGGTCCACCAATGCGCCCAGGTAAAGCTCATGGGCGATGGAGGCCGCGCTGTCGATGAGCACGCAATTGATGGGCTGGCCGGCCGGACCCGACTGTTTGGTCACGAGCTGGGTACCGAGCAGGGCCTTGGCCGCCGCCTTCACATCGTCCACGCTCTTGCAGAACTTCACCCCACCGGCCTTGCCGCGGCCACCGGCGTGCACCTGTGCTTTCACGAGCCAAGCCTGGCCCCCGAGCACTTTGGCATGGGCTTCGGCTTCGTCCACGGTGGTGGCGGGTTTCCCGGGCAGGACCGCGATCCCGTAGTCCGCGAACAGGCTCTTGGCCTGATATTCATGCAGATTCATCTATCACTCCCTAGGCAACGACCAGGTCTTGCTGACTGCCAGGCCACGTTCCGCGCGGACTTGTTCCTGCGGGAAAGAGTGGCGAAACTAGGTCCCCATGCGCCGGCAGATTGGAGCCGGGCGCCCGATGAGGGCGAGCAGGGACCGCCCGGCACTATATCGGATACCTCACCCGGATTGAACGACGCCCCGCGCGCAGGAGCCCTATGGGTCTGACACGTGTTCTCTTGATCGCTCTGGTGGTGTGGCTGGCTTTGGTCTTCATCCGTCGCCAGCTCGGCCAGATGCGGCGCCGGCCAGAGCAAGCACAAGCAAGGCTCGTGCGCTGCGCCCGGTGCGGGATTTATCTGCCGGAATCGGAAACCAAGCCTGATGCGAATCAGGCGAGAATCTGTGCCCATCACTGAAAAGAACGCCACACCTGGCACGATGGCCTACGCACCTGCGGAGTCCATCCCCTTGTCGGCAACATCGGCAGACCCGGGACGGGGAAACCCCGTGCTGAGCCCGGACATCCCCACTTCGCGCAACGTCTGGATTGCGCTCCGCCTGTTCAACCTTTATCGGTTGATAGTGGCCGGTCTTTTCGCGCTGCTCGGCGGCCTGGCGCGGCTGCCACCCGCATTTGGCGACTTCAACCAGCAGACCTTGGCCTGGATTGCCGGCAGTTATCTCTTTGGCGCAATCGTGCTGCAGATAGCGATCGAGCGCCGGGTGTTGCCGTTCTTTGCCATGCGCAACCTGCTGGTGAGCCTCGATGTGGCAGCCCTCGTGCTCATCATGCATGCGAGCGGCGGACCTTCCGGCGGTTATGGCGTGCTGCTCGTGGTGGCAATTGCCGGTGCCTGTCTGGTCTCCGCCCCGCGCGCCTCGGTGGCCTTTGCCGCAATCGCCTCGCTCGCCGTGCTCGCGGAGACGGCCATCGGGCACAGCACCCACGCCTTTGGCCAGGACAGCTACACCCAAGCCGGCTTGCTCGGTATTGCACTCTTTGCCACCGCAGTCCTGTCTTCGATTCTCGCCACCCAGGTCCGCCGCAGTGAAGAGCTCGCTGCCGAGCGCGCGCTGGCCATCGCCCAACTCTCGCGGCTGAATGAGTACGTCGTGCAGCGCATGCGTTCCGGCATCATGGTGCTGGGGGAGGATTCTCGCATCGTACTGAGCAATGCCGCAGCGAGACGCATGCTCGGTGGCACCTCAGAGCCCGCGCTGGACGCGTCCCTGCGCGAGGCTCTTTTTCGCTGGCGTGCGCGTAGCGAAAACCGTAAGACTCCCTTGAAGCTCGCAGGCGGTGAGGAGGTCATCCTGTCCTTCAGTCGGCTCGGTGAGGGCGGTATGGGCGATACCTTGGTGTTCCTCGAAGATGCGGCAGAGATTCAGCAGCGTGCGCAGCAGATCAAGCTAGCCTCGCTCGGCCGGTTGACGGTAAGCATCGCGCACGAAATCCGCAATCCTCTGGGCGCCATCAGCCAGGCCGGCCAGTTGCTGGCCGAAGATGCGGATCTCGCGCCCGGCAATGCAAGGCTCGCCCACCTCGTGGTGGAGCAGTCTGCCCGCGTGAACGAGATCATCAAGAACGTGCTGACTCTGGGGCGCAGGCAGCCCTCGGCTGTAGAGTCCTTCGCACTTGCCGACTTCGTGCGCAAGTTTTCGGAGAGCTTCCGTGAGCGCCACGCACTGGACGTCTCAGCATTGCATATCGATTGCTTGGAACCCGATCTCCGGGTGCAGATGGATCTCGGTCATCTGGAGCAGGTGCTTTGGAATCTCTGCGACAACGCTTTGCGCCATGGTCGAGCTGTGGACAACGGCACGTTTCTTCTGACCCTGCGCTGCGGTGTGCACAGCGAAAGCGCCAGACCATGGCTCGAAATCCAGGATTCGGGGCGCGGTATGACGGACGAAGTTGCGCAGCAGATATTTGAACCCTTTTTCACGGGCGTCATGGGTGGGACCGGGCTCGGCTTGTATCTCTCGCGGGAACTGTGTGAGGCCAACCAGGCCAGCCTTGCGCTGCTAGCCCATGATGCGCGGGGCTGCTGCTTCCGGATTCTTTTCGCGCATCCGGATCGGCAACTGCTGAGCGCATAATTGCGGCATGATGGCTTGCGCACTCATTGTCGACGATGAGCCCGCCCTGCAGGAGCTGGTGGCGATCACCCTTGGCCGCATGGGAGTCGAGTGCGTCGGCGCGGCTGATCTCGCGGCAGCCCGACGCGAACTCGCAAAACAGCGCTTTGATTTCTGTCTGACCGATATGCGGCTCCCGGATGGTAATGGCCTGAGTCTCGTGGAGTACATCCAGCATCATTACGCCGGACTTCCGGTGGCGGTGATCACGGCGCATGGCAGCATGGAAGCCGCAATCGAAGCGCTCAAGGGAGGCGCTTTCGACTTCGTGAACAAGCCGGTGGATATCAATGACCTGAGAAGCTTGGTCGCCCAGGCCTTGAAAGTCCCACCGCAGGAAACCCGGGGGCTGACCGCGGACCGTGGCCTCATCGGCAAGTCTCCGGCCATGGCCCAACTGCGCGAGAAAGTGCGCAAGGTTGCGCGCAGCCAGGCTCCGGTCTACATCAGTGGTGAGTCCGGTACGGGCAAGGAGCTGGTGGCAAGACTCATCCATGCCCAAGGCCCGCGAGCTGCGGGCCCGTTCGTGCCGGTGAACTGCGGCGCGCTGCCTCCGGATCTGGTGGAAAGTGAATTGTTTGGTCACCTCAAGGGAAGCTTCACCGGCGCCACCACGGATCGGCCGGGGCTTTTCCAAGCGGCGCAGGGCGGCACCTTGTTTCTGGACGAAGTGGCAGACCTGCCGCTGCCGATGCAGGTGAAACTGTTGCGTGCCATTCAGGAAAAGAGAGTCCGGCCCGTGGGTGCGGCACAGGAGGAGGCGGTGGACTGCCGGATCCTCTCGGCGACCCACCAGTCGCTGTCCGAGCTGGTTGCCGCGGGGCGTTTCCGTCAGGACCTCTTTTATCGCATCAACGTGATCGAATTGAGAATACCGCCCCTGCGTGACCGCGGTGAGGATGTGCTGCTCATCGCTGAGCATTATCTGCAGGGGCTGGACGCGGACGGGCGCTCACTGGTGCTGGATGAGGGCGCGCGGGCGGCGCTTCGCGCGTATCCCTTCCCTGGCAATGTCCGAGAGCTGGAAAACATCCTGGAGCGGGCTGCGGCCCTGTGCGAGGACGAAGCAATAGGCCTTGACGCGCTGCAACTGGAAGACACATCTTTTTTGCTGATGGCTGACTCAAAGTCTGACCGCCGCGAGGTGGAGGACAAGGCCTTGGCTCCCGATGAGCGCGCCCGGCTGCTGGAAGCGCTGGAAAAAACCCGCTGGAACCGGACCAAGGCCGCGCAACTGCTGGGAATGACTCTGCGCGCCCTGCGTTACCGCCTGGGAAAGCTGGGGCTGGATCAGGACGATACGTCATAAAATGACGTAATTGTCATAAAGTGACGTGGACTGGGCCGCCAGAATGGACGTGGTAGGCTTTGTTAAGAACATTAAAGCCCACGCGCAGCGAGGCTTTCTGCGCCAGGGGCGGCGCACTAGCATGACCTCATGCAACGGGCACGCTATGTGCAGTGACTGCTGCAAGGCGCAGGTCAACCTGGAGTCCAAGGGAATGGGCCAACCGTGCGACCGGGAACTCAATACAAACTCTTAAGGAGCATCACCATGCGCAGCATGCAGCGCGGTTTCACACTTATCGAACTCATGATCGTGGTGGCAATCATCGGCATTCTGGCCGCGGTCGCCATTCCGGCGTATCAGGATTACACCATTCGCGCGAAAGTGACGGAGGGCTTGGGCCTTGCGTCCGCCGCCAAGACATCTGTGTCCGAATACTTCACCAGCGAAGGCACGCTACCGACCAATAACACGCAGGCTGGCTTACCAAGCGCTAACTCCGTCAAGGGGAATAATGTCCGGTCTGTGTCTGTCAAGGATGGGAATGTGACTATCACGTTCAATTCGAAGACGCCACAGATCGCCTCTCGGACGCTGATCCTGCGGCCAGGCACCGCCGCTGGAAGCGTAACTTGGTCCTGCACGGCGGGTGGAGACGACACTATTGCCAACAAGTACCGTCCGTCAAATTGCCGAAACATCGGCAGTTAAGGCTGCACTTCAGAATTCCCGCCTGTACCGATGGTCGGCATGAACTAGGCTTTTAGAGCAAGCGCATGCCGGCCTAACAAGGCTTCTGATTACCTCTAGCCCTGCAAGATAGAGGGGTGCATCCAGCATCCCTCTACTCTACGCTATCCTTCGCAGATCGGCCGGAAATGTATAAGGCGCTGGCGCTGATATTGTTGGGCCTTCTGGTCTACTTACCCGGACTGCCCGGCGGCTTCATCTTCGACGACTATCACAACATCGTAGATAACCCTGCGATGCGGCCGGCTGAGTGGAACTCAGAGGCGTTGGTACGTGCAGCACTGTCCAGTCCTTCCGGGCCACTGCGTCGGCCGGTGTCCAGTCTCAGCTTTCTGCTTAATTACGAAGTTTTTGGCGCTGGCGCCTTTTCCTTCAAACTGTTCAACCTGATCCTTCACTTGGCCAATGCATGCCTGCTGTACCTGCTTGGCCGGGCACTGCTCACTCGCCTCACCGCGATGACGAGGGCAAGCTGCGATTCGGTAGCGCTGCTTGCGGCGGCGATGTGGGTTGTTCACCCGCTGAATCTGACGTCCGTCCTTTACGTTGTGCAACGGATGAACAGCCTTGCGGCCTTCTTCTGCCTGATCTCCATGTTTGCATATATGAAGATTCGCGAACGCGCCGTTCTCCCCGGAGCGACAGTGCCCTGGGCATTGTGGGGTGTCCTGATTTCAAGCGGTGTGCTGGCTTTGGGAAGCAAGGAAAACGCAGTTCTACTGCCCCTCGCGCTGTTGTTAATCGAGACGACCTGTTTTCGGTTTCGGTCGGCTCCGAAGCTCAAGTGGGGGTACTGGGTAGTTCTGCTGCTCGGTGTGGCAGGTGTCATGTTCCTTGTGCTGGAACGTGAAATTCTCACCCGCGGTTACGCCCACCGACCCTTTACAGCCTGGGAACGTGGTGCGACAGAGCTCAGGGTGCTTGCTTATTATCTCAAGCAAATTCTCTTGCCTGATCCGTTTTCCATGGCCCTCCTGCACGCTGACTTCACAGTCTCAAGAGGCCTGTTCAGCCCACCCACAACATTTCTGGCGCTCTTGCTTCATGCGGCACTACTCGGATTTGCTTGTTGGTATCGCAGCCGATACCGGCTTTTCTGCTTCTCCGTCGCCTGGTTCTATCTTTGGCACCTGCTGGAATCCACCATTTTTCCGCTGGAACTTCTTTATGAGCACAGGAACTACCTGGCTACTACAGGGCCGCTGCTGCTGATAAGCACACTGTTACTCCACATTCCGCGGGTTACTCCTCGCGTTCTGGTATTGACCGGTATCGGCGTGGTTCTCATTTTGGGCTCCATGACGTTCTATCGCGCTTGGCGCTGGAGTGACCCGGTCACGCTTGCCCTGCTTGAGCGGCAACATAATCCAAAGTCGGAGCGTGCTGCTTATGAGTACGCGCGTGTACTTTTGAATGCATACACCGTCAACCGGCGAGCCGACTTGCTGCGTGAGGCACGCGAAGTGATGCGACCGCTAGCCAGCTCTGACAGTCCCGCCCCCTTGGTCCTGGTGGGATTGATAAACTCCTACCTGGTGGCAAACGAGCCCGTACCCCAACGTTGGGTCAAGCGTTTTGCCGCTCACCTAGACCAAGGCGACCCGGACTCGGGAGATATCAATGCGCTGGAAATGCTGGTGACTTGCCAAACCCCGCCCGGCCCATGCCTGCCAGCCCCCGATGTCATACTTCAGCCGATCGGAGCAATACTTGATAACGAGGCAGCGTCGCCTGCGACCAAAGCCTTGGTGCTGGAAAAACTGGCTATCTATTATGCAAATAGCTTGGGAGATCTGCCCGCCGCGAGGCGCGCGACAGAGGGCGCATGTTCGTACATGCCAGAGGAGGCGCTTTACCTCCTGAGGCTTGCGGAAATACAGCTGGCATCCGGCCAGACAGATCTGGCGCGCGTTACATTCAGCAATGCCGATGCACTCGCGGCCCGCAGTAGCGGGCGGCTGAGGCCATTATGGTTGGCCAGGCGTGCAACTCTTTTACGGAAGTTCGTGAGCGCCATGCAGAAAGAATCCGTTCGCTCGTGACACATCGCTGCCTGACGAGCAAGATCCGCCTGCAGGCTCTGGTCATCTTGGCGCTTGCGGTAACCGCTATCGTGACCGTTTATGTATACCAACCTGGTCTCAGCGGGCCACTTCTTTTCGATGATTTGCATACCCTGCTACCTCTCCTGAGGCCCGAGTTCCAGCATTCGAATTGGAGCTCTTCGCTGTCGAGCTCCACTGGGATCCTAGGTCGGCCCGTCGCGATGGCGAGTTTCCTGCTAAATGCTGCGTTGTCGGACAACCCCCAGCTGGCATGGAAAACAACGAATCTCGCAATCCACCTTCTGATTGCAGTCCTCCTCTACCAGGTTACTTCCCGTTTGCTCTCGGCCGGGTTGGCAGCTTCGCCTGCGCGGGTCGCTCTTTTGAGTTGCTGCGTCACTGCGCTGTGGGCTCTTCACCCCGTTCATGTATCCACTGTTCTCTATACGGTTCAGCGCATGGCCCAGCTCTCGGCTTTCTTTGTGCTGGCTGGAGTATTCGCTTATCTGTGGGGTCGTCAGCGCGAGGCGTGTGATGCAGTCAAGCGACTGGCCCTCGCGTCACCATTTGTCTTCTTCACCCCCCTTGCAGTGCTCAGCAAAGAAAACGGGGCACTGTTACCTCTCTTCATCCTTCTGCTGGAAATTGTTCTACCTACTCCCAGAGGCGATCCCTGTTTGCGCCAGATTCGCACACAGTTGCAGGTGGGTGTCTGGTGCCCCGCCATTTTGGCGCTGGCGTATCTGCTTATGGGAGGTTGGGAGCGAATTCTCGCGGGCTACTCCGGCCGTGACTTTACGCTTTCCGGACGACTGATGACCGAAGCCAGAGTTATCTGGCATTACCTTGGCATGATCGTGATTCCATCCCCGGGACGGCTGGGTTTTTTCCATGATGACCTGGCTGTCTCAAGAAGCCTTTCTGAGCCGGCGACCACGCTATGGTCGCTCTTGGGCCTTGTTGCGCTCGGGGTGCTTTGCCTCTTGGCGCGACGCAGAGCACCGGTGGTGACCTTCGGTCTTGCAATGTTCCTGTTGGGGCACGTGCTCGAATCGACCATCATTCCTTTGGAGCTCATGTTCGAGCACCGGAACTACCTGCCGTCTTGCGGACTCTTGATTGCGCTTGCAGGGTGCGCAGACTCCGTTCGGACAGGGCCTGCAAGTGTCTATGTGCTTCTCGGCGTAAGTGCGCTCATGGGGGCTTTTGCATACATGACCGCCATTGCGGCATACGCGTGGGCGTCGGAGGAAACCATGTATGCCCATTTCTATCAAGCACATCCCACATCACCCCATGCTGCTAGTCACTTTTCTCAAGTTCTCTCATCCCGAGGACATTACCAGGAGGCGCATGCGGTGCTGCAGCCGATAGGAGGCGCAGGTGCCGAAATTCATCGCTGGTACCTCATTTGCAGGGAGACTGGGATACTTGATGATTCCCGCATTGAGACTGGCCTGATCGATCGGGAGAAAGTGCTGAAGTCCTATGTGGCTGTGGGGTTGGTCGAAGTGTCGAACCTGGCACTGGATGGAAAGTGCCAACTGTCTATGTCACTCCTCGGGGACGCGGTGGCCCGGGCTTCGAAAATGCCCGCGGCACAACGGCGTTGGCGGCATAACCTGATGTTTTACCTTGCACACTTGCGATGGATGAACGGTCAAAAGCCCGCGGCGCTAGGAGTTTTGGCGGACCTCGCTGAAAGAACGGCCGACGATCCCTTACCCTACTTCCTGATGGCGGAATGGAAATCGGAGCTTGGCGATGCACAGGGCGCACGTGCTGCTTTTATCGCGGGCCAAGAAGCCAGCGCTCGTTCGGGAAGGGACTATTCTCGAACTGAAGACGCAGTGAGATTGCTCCTCCAAAAATCGGCCCTTCCCTGAAAGGCGTGTATGTCTGGTGCGATGAAAGATATCGCGGCCTTCGTCACTGTCGCTCAGACTCGCGGTAATGAAGTGAAGAGACCAGCTCAGCCACGATTCCGAAGAGGAAAGTCATCAGCGAAGCGCTATAAACAAGTGCGCTCATGTTGGTGAAGCGATGGAAGGCAGCGTAGGTGTACGCGTAGTACGCGCTTGCCGAGAGGAACAGAACCAGGCTCAGTGGAAGGAAGAAGCGCATTGGGGAGAAAAGCGTGCCGATCTTCAGGATGATGATCAGGAACCGCAAGCCATCCTGAAACATCCGGATATGACTCTTGCCTGTTCTTGCCAGGGCTCGAATAGGGACATACCCCACAGCCAACCCGGAGCGAAAGAAGGCCATGGTGCTGGTAGTTGGCGCTGAGAATCCGTTAGGTAACAAGTAAAGAAACCGGCGAAAAAAATCCGCCCGGGCGGCGCGGAATCCGCAGGTCAAATCCTCGATGCGATGCCCCGCCATGTAACCGGCCAAGCGATTAAAAGAGCGGTTTGCGATGCGTCGGGCAAAGGAGGCCTGAGTATCAGGGCTCCGCGCGCCTACTACCATCGGGTAACCTTGCCCAAGTTTCTCGAGCAGTGCAGGGATGTCCGCCGGATTGTGCTGTCCATCGGCGTCCATGAATATCAAGTAATCGCGGGTAGCTGCGCGCGCGCCTGTCTTGATGGCCGCGCCATTGCCCATGCGGCAGGGATGGGAGATGCGAATCACGCCCATGTCCCGACAAACGCAATCGGTGTTGTCGGTGCTACCGTCATCGATCACCAGAATCTCCGCGCCCGGGAGCGTCGCCTTTATGGCAGGCAGTAACAGTGCCAATCGCGGAGCCTCGTTGAGCGACGGAAGAATGACGCTGATTTGCTCGGGCTCTGGTGGTTTATTCATGCGTTCGTTCCGGATATCTGGGTGGCGTCAAGTTGTAATTCGCCTGGAATAGGGGTTTCAAGGTGAAAGAATTGAATCAGTTCCGCAACGCAACTCTTCGTAGAGCGCAACATGACGGGCCGTAATGACCTTCCAGTCAAAGCGCTCGAGGACGGTATTCCTGGCATTCTCCCCAAGCGAATGACACAGGCCGGGGTCATGCAGCAGTCGGGCAATAGCCACGGCCAGCGCCGTCGGGTCACGTGCGGGTACCAGCAAGCCAGTTTCCTGATGGGTCACCACCTCTCGTATTGCCGGCAAGTCGCTTGCCACAACTGCACAACCGCAGCCCATGGCCTCGATAGTGACGAGCCCCAGGCCCTCCTCGTCACCTACGGAGTCCGTGACAGACGGCACTACGCAGATCAGAGAAGCACGCATCAGGCGAGCGCCCTCTTCCGGCGGCACTGAGCCCAAGAATATGGAGTCCGGAAGTCCAAGACGCTCTGCGAGGGCACGCAACGGCACCATCTCTGGTCCATCACCTGCGATCCGCACCGAGAGCCCGGGGCACGTATCCCTCAACAGAGCAACGGCCTCCAACAGGAATCGAACGCCCTTCTTCTCGACCAGACGACCGAGAAACAGGACCCCTGTCCTCGCCGCATCAGCAGAAGGTAGGGTGAATGTGGTCTCCAGATCGACACCCATGGACAGAACAGTGATGTTTTCTTCTGGAATGCCCTCCCGGTGCAGTGAGTCGCGTACGTGTTGGCTGACTCCAAGTATGTGGTCAATTCGCGCCGCGGCCCATCTCCGCAGCCAACTGAATCCGCGGCCCCTGAGAGCGAAAATGTCGGCGCCATGAACGGTACAGACTTGCTGAGCTCGCCTGCGGCCGTGTGGCATAAGTGCGAGGACCAGACCCTGAGGCAGCAGCCAGTGTGCATGCACGATATCCGGTTGATCTCGAACCAGACAGCGCCACAGCGCCCAAGTCAGGCCGGCGAGAAAAAAGGGTACCAGAAGGATTCGTGCCGGAGCTTCGCGCAGACGCGGCAATATGCCTCCCGGACCGGCGAGCGACTCAAGCCATTCGGGTGCGTAACGAAAGCGCCTTACCCGCACGCCATCAAGCGAGGACTCGGGCGCCAAACCCGGGAGGTGGGGCGCGAGGACTGAGACGTTTAGCCCTGCCGCCACCAGTCGACGTGCCAAGCCGTGCACGAAGCCCGGCGTGGAATCCCGCGCGCTGGACGGGTAGGTGGAGCTGACGAGAAGCACCTTCATGCGGTTAGGATGCTTCATTCGCGCTGCTAAGGCGAGGCGCGACCAATCAGACTCTCTAAAGGTGTGAACGTTTGCCAGCCGTTGCTGAACCCAAAACGAATGTAGCCAAGACCGCGACCACCGCGGCCCTTCAGCTGGTCAGGCGAGCCTGCTTGGCAATGGTGTTTCTACTCGTGGCGCGTGAACTGGGGCCCGCCGACTATGGGGCATTGGCTGCACTCGTAGCCATGAGTGCCATGCTCTCACCCTTCTCAGGGCTCGGGGTCGATTTCTCAGCGCTCAGGATGGTGGCACAAAATCCAAACAGTGCCGGAGCTGTTCTGGCAGCCGCGGTGCGGCGGATACTCTGGTCGGGTAGCGGGCTCCTCCTGCTTGGCTGGGCCGCGCTCTTCTTTTGGTCCCCAAAGGGGGTATCACCATGGGTATTCGGCCTCCTGCTGGCGGCTGAAGTCCTTCCTTTGAAGCTGACCGAACTCGTGGCCAAGATGGAACAGGGCCTCGGACAACTGGTGCGTATGGGATTGGTTCGGCTTTACCCAACCCTGAGCCGCCTTCTTGCTGCGGGAGTACTGGTAACCTTCCCATGGTCTGAGGACATTGACAGGCTTGGCGTGTGGGCAGCCTTGTATTTCGGGGCTGGTGCGTTGGCGGCCCTGACCGCCCTCGCACTGTTCAAATCAAAACGAGTGATCCGGAACTTCGGATTCCGCCCATTGCCCTTCCGGGAAGGCATCAGCTTCGCATTGGGGCTTGTCGGTTTCAGACTTCTCACGGAGGCTGACAAAGTTGTAGTTTTCTTGCTCGGGGATTCGGCTGAAGGTGCGGGAAGTTATGCGGTGGCTTATCGGCTGGTAGAACTTTTGTTGATCCCTTTGGCTGCCGGGTTAGCGGTCATTCAGGGTCGGCAGTTGGCCTTGGCAGGAAGGGGTGAAAAGGTCCGCCTTCTTGCCGATAGCCGCAGACCTCTGATGTGGATACTGCTTTCGAGTATCGTCCTAGGCCTCGCGTTGGGCAGCAGCGGAGCCTTGCTCGCAAAGGGAGTGTTGGGACAAGGATTCTCTGTGATAGCCGAGATTGCCGGCCCCATGTCACTGATGCCTCTGGCCATAGGGCTTCGAATGTATTTCGATCAGATGGCAGTATCGTTAGGACTTCTTGGACCCCGACTGCTGGTGGTGTGGTGCATGGGTGCGCTGGCTCTGACGCTGAATTGCCTTTTCGTCCCGAATTACGGTTGGACGGTAGTTGCCTGGGTTTGTGTAATGTGTGAATCAACAACTGCGGCATCTCTTGCTGTGGTCAGTTTCATGCATGTGCGCGGTGCTTCCGGGAGATTCGCGACATGAGGCGTATTCGTGTTCCAGGGGTCTGCTTCATCAAGGAGCACGGTGAGGCTTGTAGTCGCGACTGGCAGAGATTACGCAGTTTTACGGAGTTGGTAGATCAGGTGCCCGGACTGGTCACCGCGCGGCCTTTGTGGCATGACCGGGGAAGTGGGCAGATCGGGTATCAGTGGTTGGACAATCTGGCCCCCTGCTGGGAAGTGATTGATGCCCGCTGGTTCGCCTCGTTTGGAGGCCTTTTGGCGCAGCTACAGCAGCTCAAGCCACGGGATCTCCCTGCTGATCTTCTGCTGTGCGGTGCTCACCCGGTCGATTTTCCCGGTGTGGACCATCGCGACGCCCTCTTGCTCACGCACGCCACACCGCAGGGCTGGTTTCACGGCGATTTGTGGATGGGCAATGTCGCTGCGTGTCCTTCCGGCGAGGTTGCTCTGCTGGACCCTATTCCATCTCCTTGGCTATTCAACACCGGTCATTGCATCGCCCCTGGGGCGCTCGACGCCGCGATGTTCCACATGAGCCTCTACTTCTCACATCCGTTGTGGAGGACGCTGCGCGGAATGCCTTTGAAACTTGTCGATGCGGGGCATGCGTTCCTCGAAGGCTATCTCAATGAGTTATCTGCAAAATCGGCTCGACCCTCAATGCTGCGCCTCAGTGCAGCATTAGCGTCGCGCTACGTCAGCCTCTACAGTCAGCGACTGCGCTGGCCCGTCGCAACGCTCAAACGACTTGCCGCGCAGCGTTTATCTTCCAAATTGAAGGAAAATTTGACGTGACGAAGCCAACGGACTCGTATCGCAAAAGCCACGTCGGACCCGGAATTGGAAAACGGTATGACCAGGCTCACGCAGGGAGACTTGATTCGCTTGTCTGGGATGAGCACGTCAAACCGCTGCTACGGGAGCTCCTTGCCCGTGAGGCCGGCCTTCATTCCGCGTCGCGCTATCTGGACTTCGCATGTGGTACTGGCCGCATTCTCAAACAGGGATTGGCATTCTTCCCTGAAGGAATCGGCGTGGATATCTCAATTGATATGCTTACAGAAGCCAGGGCGCGTGTGCCCGGTGCTCAGCTCATACAAGCGGATGTGACGAATGACTCCCTCCCGGAGCAACTAAACGGGATGTTCGACTGCGTGACCATGTTCCGGTTCCTGCTCAATGCCGAACCGGAACTCCGTCGGTCTGTGCTCAAGTGGCTGGCTGCACACATGCATCCGGGTGCGGCACTCATTGGTAACAATCACATGTGCTCAGCGAGCGTCGGGGGCCTACTCACCCACCTTGCGCGGACTTTTTCAGGTTCATCGAAAAACGTTCTATCGCGCAAGGAAGTGGAATCGTTGCTGGTACAAGCGGGTTTCCGCATTGAAGCCTGGCACGGCTTCAGAGTTCTTCCGTCATTGAGGGGGAAACCTGCTCTGGGTTGGTGGCTGCAGCGACGTCTGGAGCGGGTCGCGTTGACTTTGGGCTTAGGTAGATTTGGCGTTGAACAGGTGTTTGTGGCCCGAAGGATCTGAGGCCTCAGGACTGTGAAAGGAATTTCTGCGATCCTGCCCGCGGGCAGTGGAGCCATGGTGGTGCACCAAGCGCTTGCGGCATCGATACCCGGATACCATTGCCTGACCTATGAACCGGGCCGGGAATGGTTCCCTCCCTCACTGCTTCTGGCGCGCGGGGCGGCTGCGCCATTGGTGCATGCCCCCCCGGATCACGCTGTATGGGTTACTCCCAAAAACTCGCGGCTGCTCGTCACCGTGCACAACTATTATCTTGACGCGAGCACCAAGACGTTCAGTTCCTGTGTTCAGCGGATTCACTACCGGACAGACCTGAGGCTGTTTACCAAGCGTGCGCTTGCGAGGGCTGATGGTGTGACTGCTGTCAGCCAGTTCCTGGCGGATCTGGTACGCGACGACTTGGGCTATTCAGGCAAAATTACGGTCATACCGAACGGTATCGATCTCGGTCGTTTCCACACTCCCACCGAACGCCTCCAGCGTTCGACTGTCAGGATTCTGTTCGCGGGCAATCTCTCTGTCAGGAAGGGGGCGAGAATTCTGGAAGCCCTGCCCAGCCTCATGGATCCTTCAGCTGAGCTGTGGATCGCCAGCGGTCTGCGGCACCAGCATTCTTCTGCGCAAATAAAGCATCAGAACGTCCGTTGGCTGGGGAGGGTTCCATTAGTCGAGATGCCGGAGCTGTACCGCAGTGTGGATATCCTTTTGCTGCCAAGTTTTCGTGAGGGATGCAGCCTGACCATGGTGGAGGCCATGGCCAGCGGACTCCCGGTGATTGCGGCCGACGCCCCCTGCTTCCGCGAGTTTCTTATGCCGGAGCAGGGCGCGTTGTTGGCGCGGCCGGGCTCTGCGGAGGAAATGGCCGAACAGATAAATCGCCTGGTTCGCGATCCGGAGTTGCGGCTACGCATGGGCAGCTTCAATCGAAATGAAGCGGTGCGTCGCTTCGACCGCTCAGTGATGATTTCCGCATATCGAGCGGCGCTGGACTCAATCTTTTGACTCACCCCGCCCCCAGCAGCCCCCGCATCTCATCAAAGATCTTCGGCGTGGCCGCGAGTACATGGCCGCTGGCCAGCAGGTCCTGCGCCGGGTCTATGGGGCCTACCATGCCACCCGCTTCCTGCACTATCAGCGCGCCCGCTGCGATATCCCAGGGTTTGAGCGCGTACTCCCAGTAACCGTCCAGTCGGCCGGCCGCGACATACGCCAGGTCAAGGCAGGCAGAGCCACCGCGACGGAGCCCGTTGGCGCGGCGCAGGAAGGTCTCGAAGGTTTTCAGATAAGGCCCGATCAGGTTCTCGTTGCGGATGGGAAAGCCAGTGGCGAGAAGGGAATGATCGAGATCGCGCCCGCGTCCGACGCGCAGCTTGCGATCGTTGAGCTGCGCGCCGGCGCCACGCACTGCGGTGAAGAGTTCATCCCGCAAGGGATCATAGATGAGCCCGACTTCCGTCTGGCCCTTCACCGTAAGCGCGATGGAGACGGCGAACTGCGGGTAGCCATGCAGGTAGTTGGTGGTGCCATCCAGCGGATCAATGATCCAGATGAAGTCGCTGCTGCCGCTCCGGCCGGACTCCTCGGCCAGAATCTCGTGGGAGGGGTAGGCCTTCAGCAGGGTCTCGATGATGGCAGCCTCTGCCTCCCTGTCGGTGGTCGAGACGTACTCCCGTCGTCCCTTCAGATCCACCTTCACGGTGTCCATGCGGGCCTGGCTGCGCAGGATAAGGGTGCCGGCCCGGCGTGCGGCGCGCACCGCGATATTGAGCATGGGATGCATGGGCAGTCTTCGCGTCTACAATGGCGCACAATCTTACCGGATATGAACTCTCGGATGACGAATCCTGCAGAAAATACGGCCGATCAGGCGCTGAGCGAACGCTTGGGCCGGTTGCGCATCGTGCTCGTGGAGACCTCGCACCCCGGCAATATCGGTGCGACTGCGCGCGCGATGAAGACCATGGGCCTAAAGCGGCTTGCCTTGGTCAATCCCCGGGAGTTTCCCTCTGCTGCGGCCACGGCTAACGCGTCCGGGGCCGATGACATCCTCCATGTCGCGTCAAGGCACGAGAGTCTCGCGGAGGCGATCGCGGACTGCGGCATGGTGGTGGGCACCACGGCGCGGCCCCGCTATCTGGAGTGGCCGGTGGAAAGCCCGCGTGCGATGGCACAAGCGGTGATGACACTCCCCTCGAACACCCACTGCGCACTTGTCTTCGGGCGGGAGCAATCGGGGCTCTCGAACGAAGAACTCGCGCTGTGCCAGCGCGTGATTCGCATCCCCACCGACGAGACGTTCAGCTCCCTCAATCTCGCCCAGGCTGTTCAGATCTGTGCCTATGAATTGCGGCTTGCGGCGTTGGCAGAGGCGCCTCTGAAGCTCGCCACGGATCAGGAGCCGCTCGCCACGGCCAAGGAAACGGCAGATGCCATCGAGCACCTGCTGCGCGTGATGGAGCGAGTGGAGTTCTACAATCCAGCTAGACCGAAGCGCCTGCCGGATCGCCTGCATCGTCTCATCAACCGCAGCGACCTGAAGCGCAGTGAGGTGCGAATCCTGCGCGGCTTTCTTACCGCGATCGAGGAGTTGGGTCAGGCGCGGGCCTGAGGGGTGTTCCTCAGTCCAGGGTGCCGGAGTAGACGACCGGCGAGGAGCCACTCCGTGCACGAATATGACCGATGGTGAAGACAGTCTCGCCGGCGTCACGCAGGCACTGACCCACGGCCTCGGCATCCTCTTCCGCCACGACCACCAGCATTCCCACGCCGCAGTTGAAGGTTCTGAGCATCTCCTCCGGTGCCACCGGGCCCGCCTTCTGCAGCCAGCGGAACACGGGCGGCAAGGACCAGGAGGAAAGATTGATCACGGCTTCCACGCTTTCCGGCAGCACGCGCGGCAGATTGTCCGTGATGCCGCCACCCGTGATATGCGCGAGACCCTTCAAGGTGAATTGCCCGAGGGCGCGAAGCAGCGGGCGGACGTAGATGCGGGTTGGCGCCATCAAGGCGTCGCCCAGCAAGCGCTCATCCGCGCCACCGTCCGGCAGCGACTTGAGCGGCGCATCCAGGGCAGCGCCACTACGGGAAAGGATCTTGCGTACGAGGGAGTAACCATTGGAGTGCACGCCGCTCGAGGCGAGCGCGAGGATGCGATCACCGGGTGCTATCCGGCTGCCGTCGATCACCCGTTCGCTTTCCACGGCGCCCACCACGAAACCCGCCAGGTCGTAATGCCCGGGGGCATACATGTCCGGCATTTCGGCGGTTTCACCGCCGAGCAGGGCGCAGTTCGATTCCTGGCAGCCCTTGGCGATGCCCTCGATGACAGTTGCCGCAGTGGCCACTTCCAGCGTGCCGGTGGCGAAATAGTCGAGGAAAAAGAGCGGCTCCGCACCCTGCACCAGCACGTCGTTGACGCACATCGCCACCAGATCGATCCCGATGGTCTCGTGGCGGTTGAGGTCGATGGCGAGCTTGAGTTTGGTGCCCACCCCATCGGTGGAAGACACGAGAATGGGATCCTTGTAATCCGTGGCGGCAAGCTTGAAGAGTCCGCCAAAGCCGCCCAGACCGCCCATCACGCCTTTGCGCAGGGTGGCTTTGGCCGCCGGTTTGATGCGCTCCACGAGTTCGGCGCCGGCATCAATGTCCACACCCGCATCGCGGTAACTGAGCGGGGAATCAGGGGTGTTTTTCATGCGCGCATGGTAAGGGCAGGTCCCCTGAGCGTAAACCGGCCGGCGGATACCCGAGCCTTGACGCGTCGCGAGGGCATCACATAGCGTGCGGTCATGTGTTCACTCTACCGCCCATCCGCCTGGATCATGCTTCTGGTGGGATATATCGTTGCACCCCCGTTGCTGGCGGTGACCGTGAATGACCTTGGCTCAGCGCTGGTGCCCGTGACGGACAACTCCGCGGCCGAGCAGGCGCGGGGTGTGAGCACCGCCTTCGATCGGGTCATCATCAAGCTCACCGGTGACAGCCGCAGTCTCGCCAGCTCCTCACTCAAGGGCCTGCGCACGCAGGCAGGGCAGTTCAATACCTTGTTTGGTTACGAACGGGCGCGCGATAGAGGGCTCCTGTTGAGGGCTGATTTTGACGTGGCGGCACTCAGCGAGGCGCTGCGCGCCGCGGGATTACAGGTCTGGGGCAGGGAGCGGCCCGATGCCGAAGCCTGGCTGATGGTGGAGGATGTTGCCGGGCGTCGCCTCATGCCCAACGACGAGGCTACGCGGGAGATCTTCGACAACTTCGCGCGCTTTGCGGCCAACCGGGGTGTACCCCTCCGGCTTGCAACTGGAGAGGCCGAGACCGAGGGTGCTATCTCTCTTGCTCGCGATGACGAGAGTCTCTTCGAAAGCTTGCTGGCGGCATCCGGAGACGCGCCCGTGCTGCTGGTGCTGTTGCTGCGCCAGGAGATGAAAACAGCCGAGGCACCGCCCGTCTGGACCTTGCATTGGCGCACGCTGATCGAAGGCGCTGCGCAGACCGGTAAGGCACAGGGAGAACTACCGGTGCCGGTGCTGGAAAACGGAGTGGATGCCGCGCTTGATACCGTGGGTGCGCATTTCATGCGCGCGGTGGCAGACGAGGGCGGCGCGGCAGAATTCAATCTCACGGTGGCCGGTGTCACCAGCACCGAGGGCTACATGCGTGTCGTCAAGTATCTGGAAGGGCTCGATACTCTCAAGCAGCTCTCGTTGGTGAAGGCGGAGGGTGAGTTGCTGCAGTTCCGCGCGGTGGCACATGGCGGCGCACCCGCATTCGCCCAAGCAGTGGGCTTCGGGCAGGTCCTGCGCGCGGATCCGTCAACGCCCGGCCGCTACCGCCTCATCCCTCAACCGTGAAAGCACCATGCTGAGTGACTCCCAGAAATGGTTGGTGCTCGCGCTGCTCGCGGGCAGTGGCTGGTTGCTCTACCTGCTGGCGCCCGTGCTCACGCCATTCCTCTTCAGTGCACTGCTGGCCTATCTGGGGGATCCGTTGGTCGACCGGCTGGAGCGCCGAGGGTGCTCGCGAACACTCGGCGTGGTACTGGTGTTCGTGGTGATGTGCTTGGTGGGACTGGCTGCATTGCTAATTCTGCTGCCCGCCCTGGAGCGCCAAGTGCATGTGTTGATTGAGAGCACTCCACGCGCGCTGGATTGGCTCCAGAACAGATTTCTGCCTTGGCTCTCCGCACGTTTCGGCGTGACCTTGTCCGTGGATGCGGAAGCCCTGCGGCAGTCCTTGACTGGCCACTGGCAAGAGGTAGGCAAGGTGTTGCAGCAGCTTATCCTGCGTCTCGGTCAGTCTGGCCAGTGGGTGCTCGGCTGGGTGAGTTTCCTGCTGCTGGTGCCGTTGGTCACGTTCTATCTGCTACGGGACTGGGATGCTCTGGTGATTGCTGTACGTGACCTCCTGCCGAGGCGCGTCGTGGGCCGCGCCGGACAGATCGCCCAGGAGATCGATGCCGTGCTCGCAGAGTTCCTGCGTGGGCAGCTTTCAGTGATGGCGGTGCTGGCTGCGGTTTACATCCTCGGCCTGTCGCTGGCGGGGCTCGATCTCGCGTTTGCCATCGGCGTCTTTGCCGGAGCGGTGAGCTTCGTGCCCTGGCTTGGTGTGATCGTGGGCATGGTGCTGGCCAGTGCGGCCGCGCTGCTGCAGTTTGGCGATCTGCTGCATCTGGGCGCCGTCTGCGGTGTATTCCTCGTCGCGCAGTTGCTGGAGGGTATGGTGCTTTCGCCCTGGCTGGTGGGCGACCGTATTGGTTTGCATCCCGTGGCGGTGATCTTTGCCGTGATGGCGGGGGGGCAGCTTTTCGGATTCATGGGGGTGCTGCTGGCCTTGCCCGTGGCTGCCGCCATCGTGGTGCTGCTCAGACACTCACACGACGGTTATCTGCGCAGTGCCCTTTACAAGGGTGATGACGCATCGCCTGACACATGACAAACACCCAGCTGAGTCTCGGCCTCTACGCTGAGCCGCAAGCGGATTTCGGGGATTTCGTTGGCGAGACGAACGCCCTCACTCTGGTGAGCGCGCAAACCTGGGCCGCTGGTACCGCACCCTGGTGTGTGGGGTTATGGGGTGGCACCGCCGTCGGCAAGACACATCTTCTGCAGGCTTCCATCCGCCGGGCAGCCGAACACGCACGCACTGCCATGTACTTGCCACTGAGGGATCTGGTGGCTCACGGCCCCGGGGTGCTGGAAGGGTTGGAGACACTGCAAGCCTTGGCGCTCGATGATCTTGACTGCCTCGCCGGCCATATGGCTTGGGAGGAGGCGCTGTTCGACCTTTACAACCGATGTCATGCGGCCGGGCATGGTCTGCTCTACGCGATGCGCGAAGCGCCGGCCGCGATGCGCTTTGTGCTGCCGGATCTGCTTTCACGCTTGAGTGCCGCACTCATTTTTCAGGTGCTGGAGCCCGCCCAGGATGAAAAGCCTCAGGTTTTGCAGGCGGTCGCCGCGCGCCGCGGCATGGCGCTGCCAGAGACTGTGGCAAGTTTCCTCATCAATCGATTGCCGCGGGCCGCAGGTGATCTGATGGCGGCCCTAGAGACCTTGGACCGGATGTCGCTCAGTCAGGGGCGGCCGCTCACGGTGCCCTTCGTGCGCGAGACCCTGGGTTTGAAGGCGGACTGACTCGCGCAGATCCGGCAGGGTCAGAGCTGACAGAGACGGCTCTCACAGAAGTCAGGCGCTGTAGGTCAAGCCGGTGTGCCGAGCTGCTTCGCCGTGACCGCCAGTCGCTTACCGAGCGCCAGACAGAGCTCTTTCTCGTCGGCCGTAATCGGGCGTTCGCCATTGGCGCCGGCCACGTGGCCCGCACCATAGGGTGAACCACCTGACTCCGTGCGCATCAGGGCGGCCTCGCTGTAAGGCAGGCCCAGAATCAGCATCCCATGGTGAAGCAAGGGGAGCATCATGGAGAGCAGCGTTGTTTCGTGGCCGCCATGCAGGCTGCCTGTGGCCGTGAATACCGCTGCAGGCTTGCCGATGAGATCGCCGGACAACCAGAGATCAGACGTGGTATCGAGAAATGCCTTGAGTGGTGCGGCCATGTTGCCGAAGCGGGTAGGTGAGCCCAGGGCCAGGCCCGCACATTCCCGAAGGTCGTCCTTGGTGACCCACGCATCGCCCTCGGTGGAGATTTCATCCGACGGGGTGTTGATGGGAGCAACGGTCCGCACACGCGGACTGCAACCGGGGACCGACAGCACCCCACGCGCCACCAGTTGTGCCATCTCCCGCACATGACCATGGCGGCTGTAATACAGCACCAGAATCTCGACCAGATCACTCATTGAAGAGACTCAGCAGTTTCTCCGGGGGGCGCGCGATCACGGCGCGGGTTCCTCGGACCACGATGGGGCGCTCCAGCAGCACCGGATGCAGCGCGATCGCGGCCAGCAGCTGGTCTTCATCAGCTTGGGCAAGTTGCAGCTCCGCGTAGAGCGGCTCCTTGGTGCGGATGAGAGCCCTGCATTCGACACCGAGCGTATCAAGCAGAGTTCTCAGGGCAAGCAAACTGGGCGGATTCTTCAGGTACTCGATGATCTGACACGCCACACCGCGCGCTTCCAGCAGCGCGAGTGCCTCGCGCGACTTGGAACAGCGCGGATTGTGGTAGACCCGCACCTGCGTCATGAGTTGCGCAAGCGTTCGAGGATCATCGGCAAGGCTTCCTGCATCGGTACGTGCGTCGGCTCGGCATCGGTGCGGGCCTTGAATTCGAGCGTGCCGGCATCGAGGCCCTTGTCACTAATCACGAACCGGTAGGGCACGCCGATGAGTTCCAGATCCGCGAACATTACGCCCGGACGCTCGTTGCGATCATGGAAGAGGGTGTCGATACCCGCAGTCCGGAAGCTTGCATAAAGCGCTTCCGCCGCCTCGCGCAGGCGTTCCGATTTGTGCATGTGAATGGGCGCAATCGCCACCTGAAAGGGTGCGATACTGGCAGGCCAGACGATACCGCGTTCGTCGTGATTCTGCTCGATGGCAGCGGCCACGATGCGCGACACACCGATGCCGTAGCAGCCCATCACCATGGTGACGGACGACCCTTTCTCGTCCAGCACTGTCGCCTTCATGGCCTCGCTGTAACGGGTGCCCAGCTGGAAGATGTGGCCCACTTCAATTCCGCGTTTCAGCTCCAGCGTGCCCCGCCCATCGGGGCTAGGCTCACCGGCGCAGACATTGCGCAGATCTGCCACGGGAGCCTCAGGCAGATCCCGACCCCAGTTCACGCCCTTCAAATGGGCCTTTGGTGTGTTGGCGCCGCAGACAAAATCCGCCACCACACTGGCGGCGTGGTCGACATACACCGGGATCTCGAGGCCCACCGGCCCGAGGAAACCGGGTGGGCAGGCCAGCGCCTTCACGATCTGTTCGGCCTTGGCGAAACGCAGGGGCTTGAAGACACCCGGCAGGTTCTGCGCCTTCACCGCGTTGAGTTCGTGATCCCCACGCAGCACCAGAGCCACGAGGCCACCGTCGGCCCCTTCCACCAGCAAGGTCTTCAGGCAACGTTCGGGCGGCACGCCGAGGAATTCGCTGATTTCCTGGATGGTGTGCTGGGTCGGTGTGTCCACCCGGGCCAGGGTTTCCGTCGGCGCCGGGCGAGGTGTGGTGGGCGGCGGCGCGGGTACCATTTCCACGTTGGCGGCAAAATCACCGGTGGTGGAAAAGGCGATCAGGTCTTCACCCGCGTCTGCCAGCACATGGAACTCGTGCGAGCCCGAGCCGCCGATGTTGCCCGTATCCGCCAGCACTGCCCGGTACTCCAGGCCAATACGGTCGAAGATGCGGCAGTAGGTGTCGTACATCTGCTGGTAGGTCTCCAGCAGGGAATCACGGTTCAAATGGAAGGAATAGGCGTCCTTCATCAGGAATTCGCGCGCGCGCATGATGCCGAAGCGGGGACGTACTTCATCCCGGAACTTGGTCTGGATCTGGTAGAAGTTGGCGGGCAGCTGCTTGTAGCTCTTGATCTCGTCGCGGATGAGGTCGGTGATGACCTCCTCATGCGTGGGGCCGAGGCAGAAGGGCCGATCGTGCCGGTCCTGCAGGCGCAACAGCTCGGGGCCGTATTTTTCCCAACGACCTGACTCCTGCCAGAGTTCGGCGGGCAGCACCCCGGACATGAGGACCTCCTGAGCGCCGGCGCGGTCCATCTCCTCACGGACGATGGCCTCCACCTTGCGCAGGACCCTGAGACCGAGTGGCAGCCAGGTGTAAATGCCCGCGGCGAGCTGCCGAATCATTCCGGCTCGCAGCATGAGCTGATGGCTGATCACCTCCGCATCGGCCGGGGATTCGCGCAGGGTGGGCATGAGAAGCTGGGAAACGCGCATGGTGTCTGGGTGCTTGCTGTTGGCGGGGAAGCGGCATTCTAACCGCGCCGGGAGCCCCAGGGGCACGGCGCCCGCGCTTGACCCTTTACAGGAATCCTTTTAACGTCCCCGCCCTTGACAGCGGTGGTGCAATTTTGCACGAACAAGTCCCCTGAACGCCGACCCCATGCTCACGAGGCAGGGGGGACGGTCAGAGCCCGACCGTGGTTCACCCCGCGGCACGCGCAAAGATCGCGGCACTTGCTTCAAACAGAGTGAGGTCATCATGAGTGAAAAACTCCGCGGCGCCGAAATCTTCGTGCGCTCCCTGATCGACGAAGGTGTCGAGTTCCTCTTCGGCTACCCCGGTGGAGCTGTGCTCCACATCTACGACGAGCTCTACAAGCAAGACACCATCAAGCACATCCTGGTCCGCCACGAACAGGGTGCTACCCACGCGGCCGACGGGTATGCGAGGTCCACCGGCAAGCCGGGTGTGGTGCTGGTGACGTCAGGCCCGGGTGCGACCAATGCAGTGACCGGCATCGCCACCGCCTATCTCGACTCGATCCCGCTGGTGGTGTTCACCGGCCAGGTGGCCACCCACCTCATCGGCAACGACGCCTTTCAGGAAGTCGATTCCATCGGCATCACCCGTCCCTGCGTGAAGCACAACTTCCTGGTCGAGCGCGTCGAAGATCTCGCGCCGACCATCAAGAAGGCATTCTACGTAGCGACTACGGGGCGGCCTGGCCCGGTGGTGGTGGACATCCCCAAGGATGTCACCGCCAATGTGGCCGAGTATGTGTACCCGGAGCAGGTCGAGATGCGCTCCTACAAGCCCAACACCAAGGGCCACCCGGGGCAGATCAAGAAAGCGGCCCAGCTGATCCTCGGCGCGCGCAAGCCCATGATCTACACGGGCGGCGGCGTCATCCTGGACAATGCCTCGGAGCAGCTCACCCACTTCGGCCGGCTGCTGGGTTTCCCGGTTACCAACACCCTCATGGGGCTTGGCGCCTATCCGGCTTCCGACCCCCAGTTCATCGGCATGCTTGGCATGCATGGCACCTATGAGGCGAACATGGCCATGCATCATTGCGATGTTCTCATCGCGATCGGCGCGCGCTTTGATGACCGCGTGACGGGTGATCTCGCCAAGTTCTGCCCCTATGCCAAGATCATCCACGTCGATATCGATCCCTCTTCCATCGCCAAGAACGTGAAGGTGGATGTGCCCATCGTGGGCGCCGTGGGCAATGTGCTCACCGAGCTCAACAAACTCATCGAGGAGGCACGCTTCAAACCGGTGGATCGCGAAACCGATGCCTGGTGGCAGCAGATTCGTGACTGGCAGAAGCTTGATTGCCTGCGCTACGACCGCAAGAGCGAGATCATCAAGCCCCAGGCCGTCATCCAGGCCTTGCATCGCATCACCAACGGTGATGCCTATGTCACTTCCGATGTTGGGCAGCACCAGATGTGGGCGGCCCAGTACTATGGTTTCGACAAGCCTCGCCGGTGGATCAACTCCGGCGGCCTCGGCACCATGGGTTTCGGCCTGCCGGCAGCGATGGGCGTGCAACTCGCCTTTCCCAACGAGAAGGTAGTGTGCGTGACCGGCGAAGCCAGCTTCGTGATGTGCATGCAGGAACTTTCCACCTGCCTGCAATACGACCTGCCCATCAAGATCGTCAGCCTCAACAACCGTTACATGGGGATGGTCCGCCAGTGGCAGGAGTTCTTCTACGATCGCCGCTATTCACATTCCTACATGGATTCCCTGCCGGACTTCGTGAAGCTGGCAGAGGCCTTCGGCCACTTGGGCATGCGCATTGAAAAGCCAGGTGACGTGGAAGGCGCCCTGCAGGAAGCCTTCGCGATGAAAGATCGCCTCGTGTTGATGGACTTCATCACCGACCAGCGCGAGAACGTCTATCCGATGATCGCGGCCGGCAAAGGCCAGCATGAGATGCATCTCGCACCCGGCACCTCCGAACGGGAGCTCGCCTGATGCGTCGCACCATCTCGCTGCTTCTCGAGAACACAGCGGGCTCCCTGTCACGGGTGGCGGGGCTTTTTTCGGCCCGCGCCTACAACATCGAAAGTCTGTCGGTCGCGCCGACGGAGGATCCCACGGTGTCCCGGCTCACCCTAGTCACGCGTGGCTCGGAGGAAGTCATCGAGCAGATCACCAAGCAGCTCAACAAGCTGGTGGATGTGATCCGTCTCATCGATCTCAGTGAAGGCAGCGCCATCGAGCGCGAGTTCATGCTGATAAAGATACGGGCCTCGGGCGGCGAGCAACGCGATGAAGTGGAGCGGCTAACCGGCATTTATGGTGGACGCATCGTGGACGTCACTGAGTCGTCCTTCATCGTCGAGCTCACCGGTGAAACTGCGAAGCTCGACGCATTCCTCGAAATCATCGGCGCCCGGCGCATCATGGAAGTGGTGCGCACCGGGGTGCTCGGCATCCTGCGTGGCACCAAGGCGCTGCGCGCCTGAGCCCCGCCGGCCGGCTTTTTCATCATCCAAACAGTCAACAGCCCTAACAGAAGCAATCTGGAGTAGATCCCATGGCCCTCAATATCTATTACGACAAGGACGCTGACCTTTCCCTGATCCAGCGCCGCAAGGTCGCCATCATCGGTTATGGTTCCCAGGGCCATGCACACGCAAACAACCTGCGTGACTCCGGTGTCCAGGTGGTGGTGGGACTGCGCCCAGGCTCGACCAGCTGGACCAAGGCCGAGAAGGCCGGATTGGCAGTGAAGGCCGTGCGTGATGCAGTGGCTGAAGCCGATCTCGTGATGATTCTGGCGCCGGACGAGCAGCAGGGTGACCTCTATCGCAACGACATCGAACCCGCCATCAAGCAGGGTGCGGCACTGGCATTCGCGCACGGCTTCAACATCCATTTCGGACAGATCACGCCGCGAGAAGATCTGGATGTGATCATGATCGCGCCCAAGGGCCCGGGGCATCTGGTGCGCTCCACCTACCAGCAGGGCGGTGGGGTGCCCAGCCTCATCGCCGTGGCGCAGAACAAATCCGGCCAGGCCAAGGAAATCGCACTCTCCTACGCGGCGGCCAACGGCGGTGCGCGCGCGGGCGTGATCGAGACCAACTTCCGCGAAGAGACGGAAACCGACCTCTTCGGCGAGCAGGCCGTACTCTGTGGCGGCGCCACAGCGCTCATCCAGGCCGGTTACGACACCTTGGTAGAAGCGGGTTACGCGCCAGAGATGGCCTACTTTGAATGCTTGCACGAGCTCAAGCTCATCGTGGATCTCATCTACGAAGGCGGCATCGCAAACATGCGCTACTCGATTTCAAACACTGCCGAGTATGGTGACTTCACGCGCGGCCCGCGCATCGTGACGGATGAAACCCGCAAGGAGATGAAGAAGATCCTCTCCGAAATCCAGAATGGCGAATTCGCGCGTGAATGGATGGGCGAGAACAAGACCGGCGCTTCCGTGCTCAAGGCCAAGCGCCGGATCGCGCGCGGTCATGGCATCGAGGAAGTGGGCGAGCGCCTCCGCGGCATGATGCCGTGGATCAAGGCCAACCGCTTGGTGGACCAGTCCAAGAACTGAGCCCGGCTACGGACCCTGCCGCATCCCGGCCGCGAGGCCGCCGACGCGGCAGCACCCGCATGGACGCCCTCGCTGCGCGGGATTAAGCTGCAAGCGTGAACACACGCAAGCGCCATGAGGGTGCAACCACATGAACAATGCACGTGAACCAGGGCAGGTCTTCAAGCTGATCCCGCCCCGGGTCCCCGGAGTCCGCGGCCGGGGCATCTATCTGCTGCCGAATCTTCTCACCACCAGCGCCCTGCTGGCCGGTTTCTACGCCATCGTCGAATCCCTTCATGCCAACTACCAGGTGGCGGCTATCGCGGTCTTTGCCGCGATGGTGCTGGATGGGCTCGACGGCCGTATCGCCCGCCTCACGAACACCCAGAGTGCATTTGGGGCCGAATACGACAGCCTTGCAGACATGGTGTCTTTCGGCGTGGCCCCGGCCATTCTGGCGTATGAATGGCTGCTGCACGAGACAGGCAAGTTCGGGTTCCTGGCAGCGTTTCTCTATGTTTCGACGGCCGCCTTGCGTCTCGCCCGCTTCAACGCACAGGCGGCTACCAGTGACCGCAAGTATTTCAAGGGGCTGCCGAGCCCCGCATCAGCTGCGGTGGTGGCAGGATTCATCTGGTGTTTCGATGCCCATGATCTGCATGCATCCGGCCTGCTCGTGGCGCTCACCTTCCTGGTCACTGTGGCCTGTGGTGCGCTCATGGTGAGCAATATCCGCTTCTACAGCTTCAAGGATCTCGACCTGCGAGGCCGTGTGCCTTTCATCAAGGTGTTGCTGGTGGTGGCAGGCCTCGGTGCCATCGCAGTCAACCCTCCGGTGGTGCTGCTCACGGGCTTCGTGGCCTACGCCAGTTCGGGTCCGATCCTCACCCTCTATCAGTTACGCCGCAGACGCGCCGGCCGCGCGCGCACGCCCTGAAGGAAATCCCATGAAAGACCGCCTCATCATTTTTGATACCACGCTCCGTGATGGCGAACAGAGCCCGGGCGCAGCCATGACCAAGGCGGAGAAGATCCGCATCGCCAAGGCGCTCGAACGACTCAAGGTGGACGTGATAGAGGCAGGTTTCCCGATTGCGAGCCCGGGTGACTTTGAAGCAGTTCAGGCGGTCGCGCGCACCATCAGGGACAGCACCGTGTGCGGCCTCTCCCGCACGGGCGATGCCGACATCGATCGCGCCTATGAAGCGCTCAAGGATGCCCCGTCCTACCGCATTCATACCTTCATCGCCACCTCGCCCATCCACATGCAGAAGAAGCTGAAGATGGAGCCGGACGAGGTCTTCGAGGCGGCGGTGCGCGCGGTGAAACGTGCCCGCAACTACACCGACAATGTGGAGTTTTCGTGCGAGGACAGCAGTCGGTCCGAGTTCGACTTTCTCTCGCGCATTGTGGAGGCCGTGATCGCAGCCGGGGCCACCACCATCAACCTGCCGGACACCGTGGGCTACGCGGTGCCGGAGCAGTACGGCGATTTCATCCGGCGCATCCTGTCCAATGTCCCTAACAGCGACAAGGCTGTGTTTTCCGTGCATTGCCACAATGATCTCGGGCTGGCAGTGGGCAATTCACTGGCAGCGGTGATGAACGGGGCGCGTCAGGTGGAATGCACCATCAACGGACTCGGCGAACGGGCGGGCAATGCGTCGCTGGAAGAAATCGTAATGGCAGTGCGCACGCGCAAGGACTATTTCCCTTGCGAAACGCGCATCGAGACCACGGAAATCATGAACTGTTCGCGGCTGGTCTCCACCATCACAGGTTTCCCGGTGCAGCCCAACAAGGCCATCGTGGGGGCGAATGCCTTCGCCCACGAGTCCGGCATCCACCAGGACGGGGTGCTCAAGCACCGCGAAACCTACGAAATCATGCGCGCGCAGGATGTGGGCCTGAACTCTAACCGCATCGTGCTCGGCAAGCTCTCCGGTCGTAATGCCTTGCGCACCCGGCTCAAGGAACTCGGCATCGAGTTCCAGAGCGAGCAGGACATGAATGAGACGTTCAAGCGTTTCAAGGATCTCGCGGACCGCAAGACCGAGATCTACGACGAGGATTTGCAGGCACTGGTGTCCGATTCCGCGACGGAAATCGCCAACGAGCACATCCGTCTGGTGTCGCTCAAGGTACGCACGGAAACGGGTGAGACGCCGCGCGCGACGCTGGTGTTGTCCATCGGGGGTAACGAGCGCACCGCAGAGGCGGACGGCGACGGTCCTGTGGACGCGGCCTACCGTGCGATCGAGCAAATGATGAGCAGCGGTGTTCAACTCCAACTGTATTCGGTCAACGCCATCACAACCGGCACGGATTCCCAGGGCGAAGTGACTGTGCGGCTCGAGCGCGCGGGTCGTATCGTGAACGGCCAGGGCGCTGATACGGACATCATGGTGGCCTCGGTGAAGGCGTACTTGAACGCCCTGAACAAGGTGCTGTTCCCCGTCCACCGGGAACATCCGCAAACCGCCTGAGGCCATGCAGTCATGTCGAGTTTGCGCCAGAAGGCGTGCCTGGCGGCGATGGGCGTGGATATCTGGGTGCGTCGTGCGCGGGAACCGGACAGCATGACCCCTCCGCGCGCACCGCGTACCTCGGTGGCCCGCGAACAAGAGCCTGTGTCCGCTGCGACGCCAGTGCCGACTCAGCCTCTGCTGGACTGGGAAACCTTGGCTACCCGGGTTGCCGATTGCAGGGCGTGCGAACTGCACGAGGGCCGCACCCAGACGGTCTTCGGCACCGGCAGCCGCAGCGCCGAGTGGCTCGTCATCGGTGAGGCTCCCGGTGCCGAAGAAGACAAGCGGGGTGAACCTTTCGTCGGCCGTGCCGGGCAGTTGCTGACCTCCATGCTGGGTGCCGCGGGACTGCCCAGGCCACAGGTCTATATCGCCAACATCCTCAAGTGCCGGCCGCCTTCCAATCGCGATCCCAAGCCTGAGGAAGTCACCAGTTGCGAGCCCTACCTGTTCAACCAGATAGCCTTGCTCAAACCGCGGATCATCCTGGCCGTGGGCCGCATCGCCGCCCAAAACCTGCTCAAGACCCAGACCCCCATCGGCAAGCTGCGCGGCCAACGGCATGCTTTCGGTCCGGAAGAGATTCCGGTGGTCGTGACTTACCATCCGGCCTACCTGCTGCGTTCGCCTGGCGAAAAACGCCGGGCCTGGGAGGATTTGCTCTTCGCGCGCCAGGTTTACGAATCCCTGCCCGCGCGCTGATCCTGCACTGCATGAGTGCCGGCGCCACCCCTGCCAATCTGCTGCTCAGGCCCATGCGGGAGCATGACCTGGTGCAAGTGATGGAGATCGAGCAGCGTGCCTACGAGTTCCCCTGGACGAGCGGCATCTTTGCCGACTGTCTGCGTGCGGGGTATTCATGCTGGAGTCTGCTCGAAGATGACCGCCTGCTCGGTTACGGCATCATGAC
This sequence comes from Gammaproteobacteria bacterium, assembly GCA_030830685.1. GTDB lineage: Bacteria > Pseudomonadota > Gammaproteobacteria > CAIKBL01. The sequence continues at coordinate 58,466 of JAURMM010000016.1, forward strand.
CATGGCGCTGGATGAGGCGCATGTGCTCAATCTGTGCGTGGACCCGCATCGGCAGCGGCGCGGCCACGCCCAGCAGTTGCTCGACCATCTGGTAGAGGTCGCCCACGGCCGCGGTGCGAGCCGGATCTTCCTGGAAGTGCGTCCCTCCAACCTGCCGGCCCGGCGGCTCTATGCACGCAACGATTTTGTGCAGATCGCTGTCCGGCGCGGGTATTACCCCGCGCACGGGGGGCGTGAGGATGCCTGGGTCCTGAGCCGTCGCCTTGCGCAAAGCACTGGCAGTGAGGCGCGGAGCACCGGTTGAAACAAGGCGGTCGCTGGGCTAGCCTTCGGCCATCGACAACCCCAGACCGAACAGGATTACCCATGGTGTCCACTTCTCTCCGCGGCCTGCTGTGTGCGGGTCTCCTCGCCACTGCCGGTGCGGCTTCCGCGCTCGACCGCGTGACGTTCGAATATGGCAATTCCGCAGGGGACGCGGATATCGATCGTTATGGCGCCAACGTGACCTTTGACTTCGGGGTGCATTGGCTGGAGAGGGGTAGCTGGTTTCTCGGCGCGTACCAGGAGGTAGGCATCAGCTATTGGCACAGCGACCCTGGCCGTTACGACAACGATTCTCTGGTCGATTTCGGCGCCACTCCGGTCCTGCGCTGGCAAAAGACACCCGGCCAAGGGCTCGCCCCCTTTCTGGAACTGGGCGCAGGGATTCATGTCACTACTGAAAGCGAAATCGAGAACAAGGATTTCGATCTCAATTTCACCTTTGGCAGCCATGTTGGGGGTGGGGTGCGATTTGGCGACAAAGGCCGTTACGAGCTGATGTATCGCTTCCAGCATCTTTCCAACGCGAGCATCGGCGAGAAGAACCCCGGGGTGAACTTCCACCTCTTCAATCTCGGCTACCACTTCTAGGACATCGCGCCTAGTGAGGCCCCCGGCCCGGGGGTAGAATCCCGGGCATGGATTACCCCACCATCGAGGAAACGGTCGGCAGCACGCCGCTCGTGCGTTTGCAACGCCTCCCCGGCGAAACCTCCAACCGGCTGCTGGCCAAACTTGAAAGCCACAACCCTGCTGGGTCGGTGAAGGACAGACCGGCCCGCAACATGGTTGTGCGGGCCGAGGCGCGCGGGGAGATCAGGCCTGGTGACACGCTCATCGAGGCAACCAGCGGAAATACCGGCATTGCGCTCGCCATGGTGGCTGCTATGCGCGGATACCGGCTCATCCTCATCATGCCGGACAACATGAGCATGGAGCGCCGGGCAATCATGAAAGCCTACGGTGCCGAGATCATCCAGGTCCCTCGCGAGGGCGGCATGGAGTCGGCGATCGACCTCGCACGCTGCATGGAGGCGGACGGCGAAGGCCATGTGCTCGACCAGTTTTCCAATCCCGACAATCCGCTGGCCCATTACGAGTCCACAGGGCCCGAGATCTGGCGAGACACCCACGGGCGGATCACGCATTTCGTGAGTGCCATGGGTACCACCGGCACCATCATGGGGACCGGCCGCTATCTCAAGGAACAGAATCCAGCGGTGGAAATCATCGGTGTACAGCCAGGGGAGGGCGCCAGCATCCCCGGCATCCGGCGCTGGAAGCCACCGTATGTCCCCCAGATTTTCGATCCGGCGCAGGTAGACCGCCTGTTCGATGTGACTCAGCAGGAAGCCGAGGAAATGGGGCGCCGGTTGGCTGCGGAGGAAGGAATTTTCGGTGGCATCTCAGCCGGGGGTGCAATGGTCGCGGCGCTGCGCGTGTGTGCCGAAGTCAACGACGCCACCATCGTCACAGTCATCTGCGATCGCGGCGATCGCTATCTCTCCACCAAAGTCTTCCCAGCCTGAGCATCCGCCATGAATTTCAATTGCCTGGTTTTCGATATCGAAACAGTTCCGGATGTGGACGGTGCGCGGCGGCTCTGGGATCTCGTGGGTCTCAGCGACGCGGATGTCGCCAAGGTGATGGTGGCCAAGCGCCAGCAGGAAACGGGCGGTCAGAGCGAATTCCTGAGGCATCACCTGCAGCGCGTGTGTTCCATTGCGGCGGTATTCCGGCATGACGATCGCCTGACCGTGTGGTCGCTGGGCGAAGAGGACTCCAGCGAAGCCGATCTCATCCATCGTTTTTTTGATGGACTCGAGCGTTATTCGCCCACGCTGGTGTCCTGGAACGGCGGCGGTTTCGATTTCCCTGTGCTGCATTACCGGGCACTGCTGAACGGCGTCGCGGCGCCACGCTACTGGGAAACTGGCAACGACGATAACAGCTTTCGCTACAATAATTACCTCAGCCGATATCACTGGCGGCATCTGGATCTGATGGATGTGCTCTCCGGCTATCAGCCCCGTGCGGTCGCCAAGCTCGACGAAATCGCGACGCTCATGGGCTTTCCCGGTAAGCTCGGCATGACAGGCGCGGACGTATGGCCGAAGTATCTGGCAGGCGCGATCCGCGAGATTCGCGATTACTGCGAAATCGATGTACTGAATACCTGGCTGGTTTACCTCGGCTTCGAGCGCATGCGCGGCAACCTGCATGCCAGCCAGCATGCCGAGGAACTCGTGCGCCTCCGCCAGTACCTTCAGGAACAGGACAAGTCCCACTTCCATGACTTTCTGGCCGCCTGGCCGCCCGGGGCATGAGGCGCAAGGACAACTCTCCTCGTGAATATGCACTGACGATCGAGCGGCTCTCGCATGAGGGGCGCGGCGTCGGACATGTCGACGGCAAGACCGTGTTCGTGGCCGATGCTCTGCCAGGCGAGCGGATCCAGGCGCGGGTGACGCGGCGGCACCGCCGCTTCGATGAGGCAGCGACGGAGACTCTCGAGAATCCGAGTGCCGATCGCGTCGCTCCGCGCTGTGCGCACGCTGCACTCTGCGGTGGCTGCTCGCTACAGCACCTCGCACCCGCGGCGCAGATCGCCCACAAGCAGGCGGTGCTCATCGAGCTACTCAAGCATCAGGGTAATACCCGGCCGATCGACATTCTCCCACCCATCACCGGGCCCCTGTGGGCCTACCGGCGACGCGCCCGGCTCAGTGTGCGCATGGTTCACAAGAAAGGGCGGGTGCTCGTCGGCTTTCGCGAGAAGGCCACGCACTACGTGACCGAGGTGATCCAGTGTGCGGTGCTTCATCCTGCAGTGGGCGAACGCTTGCCGGCTCTGCGCGACATGATCGACAGTCTCAGCATCCGTGAGCAGATCCCGCAAATCGAGGTGGCAGTCGACGATGACAAGGCGCTGCTCGTGATTCGCAACATGGCCACGCCCACTGAGGAAGATCTTCGGCGTCTGTGGGCCTTCGAGACGGAGACCGGGCTGCACCTCTACCTGCAGCCTGGAGACCCCGCCAGTTGCACTCCGGTGAGCGCACCGGTTGAGCTGCACTACACGATGTCTGGCATCCGGTACGGTTTTCGCCCCGGGGATTTCGTCCAGGTCAATGCGGCCATCAATGCGCGGCTGGTCGAGGCTGCGGTCACGATGCTTGCGCCTGGTGCGGATGAGCGGGTGCTGGATTTGTTCTGCGGTCTTGGCAACTTCACCTTGCCGTTGGCGGCGACCGGCGCAGCCTCCGTCCTGGGGCTGGAAGGTGAAGCGGCGCTCGTTGAGCGCGCACGCGAAAATTCGCAGGCGAACGGACTGTCCAATGTGCTTTTTGCGCGTGCTGACCTCTTCACGCCGGAGGGTGTGGCACCACTCGCCGGTCGCCCGTTCGAGAAAATCCTCCTCGACCCGCCGCGCAGTGGCGCGGAGCAGGTGCTGCAGACCCTCGATCTCAGCGCCACGCGGCGCCTTGTGTATGTGTCCTGCAATCCCGTGACCCTCGCGCGGGATACCGCCATCCTGGTCCGGGATCGGGGCTTTCGCCTGCAGTCGGCCGGGATCGTCGACATGTTCCCGCATACCGCGCATGTCGAATCGATCACCCTGTTCGAACCGCGGCGCTGAGCTTCTCAGCCTGCTCCTGCTGGTGAGCCTGCTCATCGGCTGCGCAGAGCAGCCGGATGCAGTGCTGCGTGTGGGGCTCTCCAGTGCACCAGCAACGCTGGATCCACGCCATGCCACCGATGCCGCTGCCGCGCGTCTGTGCCGCCTTTTGTATGCGTCCCCTGTCGATTTCGATGCGGCGTTCCGCCCACAGCCCGCGCTCATGACCTGGGAGATGCACGCGCCGGAGCATTATGTGTTCCGCCTGCGCGGTGAGGCGTTCTTCCATGACGGCACACCCATTCGCGCAGAAGACGTGGCCGCAACCTATCGCAGTGTGCTGGACCCTGCGCAGGCTTCACCGTTCCGCGGCGCTCTCGCCCACATCATCTCGCTGGAAGCGACTTCCCCGAAGACGCTCGAGGTGCGGTTGTCGCGACCTGATCCGCTGTTTCCGGGCTTGCTCACCCTGGGGGTGCTGCCAGCGCGCGAGCTCGAACAGGCGCGCAGGACCTCTGCCTATACAGGAAGCGGCGGGTTTCGCCTGGCGGCAGAGTTCAATCCGCAACACGTGCAGCTGGTGCGACAGGTCGACGGCCAGCGTGTCGACTTTCTGGTGGTGCCGAATGAAACTACACGTGCACTCAAAGTGTCGCGTGGTGAACTTGACCTCGTGCAAGGCGGAATGTCTCCGGAATTGACTGCCTGGCTGTCGCGCCAACCCGGGATTACGGTGCGACGCGTGAAAGGCACGGTCTATACCTATCTAGGGTTCAATCTGCATAGCGGACCCACCCGCGATTTGCGCGTGCGGCAGGCCATTGCGCATGCGATCGATCGTGATGCCTTGGTGCGCCATGCTTTCAAGGCTCAGGCACGCCTGGCAGACGGCGTACTCGTGCCGGAACACTGGGCTGGTGTGCCTGATCCAGAGCGGCTTCGGCATGATCCGGCACGGTCACGCAGTCTTCTTTCTGAGCTCGGCTACGGGCCCGCGGATCCCCTCGAACTCACCTACAAGACTTCGAATGACTTCTTCCGTCGCCGCATCGCTACGATTCTGCAGGACCAGCTCGCCGCCGTAGGCATACGACTCGAGATCCGCAGCCATGACTGGGGCACGTTCTTCGGTGATATCAGACGCGGAGATTTCCAGGTTTACGCCCTGTCCTGGGTTGGCTTGCAGCTTCCCGACATTTTCCGCCAGGCATTTCATAGCGCCTCCGTGCCGCCAACAGGCGCCAACCGGGGACGCTATGCCAGTGCTGAAATGGATGCCCTGATCGAGCAGGCGGAACGCGCCCCCGACGAGGCCGCGCGCGCCGCAGGCTACCGCGCAGTGCAGCGTCTGCTGGGGCGGGATCTGCCGTATGTATCGCTGTGGTTCGAGGACATCGTGGTGGTTCAGGGCGCCCGAGTGGTCGGTTACGATACCAACCTGAACGGTCACTATGACGGATTGCTGGAGACCCGGCTTGCCCTCGATGAACATCGCGCTGCCCCGCATTGAAGTCAGCCTTGCACGCCAGACCGTGCGGCTGTGTTTCGGCGAGATCGTCTTGCGGGAATATGCAGTCTCCACCGCGCGCAATGGTCCCGGGGAACGCATCAACAGCGAGTGCACACCCCGTGGCAGGCATTACATCGGGGCCAAGATCGGCGCGGGCATGCCGGCCAATACGGTCTTCACGGCGCGCAAGCCGACTGGCGAAGTGCACAGCCCCGAATATGCAGCTACCCAGCCGTCGGGGCGCGACTGGATTCTCACCCGTATCCTGTGGCTCGCAGGCGCAGAGCCCGGGTTCAACCAGGGTGGGGAATGCGATACCTGGGCGCGCTACATCTATCTGCATGGCACACCGGATGATGTGGTGCTCGGCAGTCCGGGCTCGCGGGGCTGCGTGCGCATGCGCAATGCGGACATCATCGAACTCTTCACCCGCGTGGAAGTTGGCACGCCGGTGCTCATCCACTGAACCGCATCCCCGGGGAGAACCTGCATGCAATTCCAGACGCTGGACGTGAGCCTTGAAGCGGGCGTTGCCCATATCCGTTTCAACCGGCCCGAAAAATCCAATGCCCTGAACGAGCCGATGTGGTTTGAGCTGCGCGACGCCTGCCGTTGGGCCGACGAAACGCCGGCTGTGCGTGTGGTGATCCTCTCCGGCAACGGGCGCAACTTCTGCTCTGGCATTGATCTCTCCATGCTGGGCGCACTTCAGCAGACCGTGCTTGCAGTGCCGCCAGGGCAGCGACACGAAGTGCTGCGACATCGAATCCGAGCCTTGCAGGAGTGCGTCAGCGCCCTGGAGGGCTGCCGCAAGCCCGTGATTGCGCAGATCCACGGTGCCTGTTTTGGTGGAGGCATCGATCTCATCACCGCCTGCGACCTACGTCATGCAACGGCAGACGCCCGCTTCTGCGTGAAGGAAATCGATGTGGCGATCGTCGCCGATGTTGGCACTTTGCAGCGCCTGCCGCGAATCGTGGGCGAAGGGCTTGCCCGCGAGATGGCACTGACTGCCCGTGAATACACGGGAACAGAGGCCGCAGGAATGGGGCTGGTGACCAGGTTGCACGCCAATCAGGAAATCCTCGCAAAGGAGGTCTCTATGCTGGCCGCCGTCATGGCCGCAAAATCTCCGCTGGCGATGCGTGGGACCAAAGAATCCCTCAACTTCAGCCGCGATCACACCGTGGCCGAAGGTCTCGCCGAGGTTGCGGCACGCAATGCCGGACTGCTCTTCTCTCCGGACATCGAGGAAGCCATTGCGGCGCAACGGGCAGGCCGCGCGCCGCGGTTCGCCGACTGAAGCGCATCGTGGGCGTCCTGATGAGTGCGCAGTAATGGGCGTGGTGCAGCTCGCGGCACGATTGTTCGCGATGCTGGTCACCCTGTTCGGCGTTTCCCTGCTCGTATTCCTGATGATGCAGGCGATACCGGGAGATCCGGTGGATGCGATGCTGGGCGAACAGGCCTCGGGCGCAGACCGCACGGCCCTGCGCGCAGCGCTGGGGCTTGATGCGAGCCTCCCAGAGCAATTACGCCGCTATTACGGTGGCCTGCTCGTCGGGGACTGGGGGCTTTCCCTGCAGACGCAGGAGCCCATTCTGGGCACTCTGGCCGCGCGTGCACCGGGCACCCTGCTGCTCGCGGGCAACGCCTTGGTGTTCGCACTGCTGTTGGCATTGCCACTCGGGATCTGGAGTGCGTTGCGACCCGGCCGTGTCCCCGATCATTTTGCCGGCTTGGTTGCGCTCATTGGCGGGGCAGTGCCCGGTTTCATCCTGGGGCCGGTGCTCATCGTGGTGTTCGCCGTATGGTTGGGGTGGGCGCCCGTCGGGGGCGCCGATAGCCACGGCAGCGTGGTCCTGCCTGCCCTAACGCTGGCCATCGGCATGGCGGCTATCCTGTCGCGCCAACTGCGTGCAGCCTTGCTGGAAGTACTGGCAGAGCCGTTCATGCGCGCCGCGCGCGCACGTGGGCTCGGCTTTGCAGCCGCGCTCTGGCGTCATGGTCTGCGCAATGCGGCGATTCCGGTCCTCACCGTCCTTGGCATGCAGCTCGGGGCGCTGCTGGGAGGGGCAGTCATCACCGAAACCGTCTTCGCATGGCCGGGGCTCGGCACGCTCACGGTGGAGGCAATCGAGCGCCGGGACTACCCGCTGCTGCAAGGGTGTGTGCTGGTCATCAGCGCGGCCTATGTGGTGGTGAACCGCCTGACCGATCTCCTCACCGCCTGGTGCGACCCTCGCATCGACTGGTCTCGCTGATGCTGCGGCAGTGGTACGTTGGTGTGTTGTGCGTCTGGCTGGTGCTGGCTTGCATTGCGCCTTGGTGCATGGAATCTGGCAACCGCATCACATTGGAAAATGCGTTCGCACCGCCCACCGCGGGCGCGTGGCTGGGGACTGATGATCTTGGCCGTTCGATCCTTCTGCGCACGGTTGCTGGGGCCGCGGTATCTGCACCACTGGCGGCGGGTGTGGTGCTGGTTTCCTTGTGCGTCGGCACTTTGCTCGGGGCACTTGGTGCCTGGCGTGGCGGTTTGCTCGATGCCTGCTTGCAGCGGATCATTGAGCTCTTCCAGGCCTTCCCTGGTCTGCTGCTTGCCATAGCACTCGCCGGAATCCTGGGCCCCGGAACAGGCAATGTCGCCCTGGCGCTCTGCCTGGTGGGATGGGTCGGCTTTGCGCGCCTCGCGCGTGCCCAGGTGGCAAGCCTGCGATCTCGGGAGCACGTGCTGGTGGCGAGGGCGCTCGGCACACCCGACCGACGCATCCTGTCGAACCACATCTTGCCACTGCTCGTCGCGCCGCTGCTGGTGGAGGCCACGTTCGCATTCGCGGCCACACTTGCAGCGGAGGCAGGCATGAGTTTCCTCGGCCTCGGCGCTCAGCCACCCACGGCGGCGTGGGGCAGCATGCTGCGCGAGGCGACACAATTTCTTCTGGTAGCCCCGCACATGCTGCTCGGGCCGGGTCTTGCCATTCTCTCGCTGGTCATGGCAATGCAGTCCGCCGGTGAACGCTTGCGGCTGCATTGGCAGTTGCCCCGCTGAGCCGCGGTTGACAGGGCATTCTCAGGCGCGCTTATTCCATTATCATGCCGGCGAGCGCCGCATCCCGCGGTGATGGAGAGCAGCATGTCCCTGGGTTCCCTGATGATCGACATCCAGGGTACGACGCTGAACGCGGAGGATCGCAACCTCCTCTCCCATCCGTCGGTGGGCGGTGTGATCCTTTTTTCGCGCAACTACGAGTCCCGTGAACAGCTGACTGCGCTCACCCGCGAGATTCATGCCCTGCGCACGCCGCAGCTTCTCATTGCAGTCGATCACGAGGGGGGCAGGGTGCAGCGCTTCCGCGAGGGATTCAGTGCGCTGCCGCCGCTGATAAAACTCGGCCACCACTATGACGACGCACCTGCCGAGGCACTCAAGCTGGCCTCCGATCTCGGCTGGTTGATGGCGAGCGAACTGCGCGCCGCCGGAGTGGATTTCAGTTTCGCGCCCATCCTCGATCTCTATTCCAGTCACAGCCGGATCATCAACGACCGTGCCTTCCATGCTTCGCCCGAGGTGGTCGCGAAACTTGCCCAAGCCTATGTGCGGGGTATGCATGCCGCAGGCATGGCGGCAGTAGGCAAGCACTTCCCCGGGCATGGCTCGGTGGTCGCGGACTCCCATCACGAGCTGCCGGTGGACAGACGTACCCTGCAGACGCTGCGCAACCGTGACCTGGTGCCTTTCCGCTTGCTCGCGGCTGCAAGCCTCGAGGGCATGATGCCCGCGCACATTCTCTTTCCCAAGGTGGACAGCGTACCGGTTGGCTACTCCAGCCGCTGGTTGCGCGAGGTCCTGCGTGAGGAGCTCGAATTCAAGGGAGCCATCTTCAGTGACGACCTGAGCATGTCCGGTGCCGCGATTACCCAAGGTTTCGTGGAGCGCGCGCACATGGCCTTGTCCGCCGGCTGTGACATCTGCCTCATCTGTAACGACCGCGCCGCTGCCAGTCATGTCATCGACCGACTCGCGTTCTCGCCGGAACCACTGTCGCAGGTGCGTCTGATGCGCATGCATGGGCGACGGATGGACGGTGGGGGCGACTGGCTGAGTCATCCGCGCAGGCAGGATGCCCTGGCGGCGCTGACCCGGCTGGACGCCGATCCCACGCTTGCCCTGGGCGATGACGCGCCGGCCTGACCGCGGACGACTGAACGGGGGCGCGTGGAGCCTCGCCCGGTTCCTGTGTCTTTTCTGCCTCGCCCCGCCTGCCCTGGCTCTGGAGTGCGCGCCGTGGTCGAGCGCCGCGCCTGCGGAAGTAGACGCTCGCTATGCCGACAGCCTGTTGTGGCAGGTCGTGAGCCCCGAGGGCAGGGTGAATCATCTGTTCGGGACCATCCATCTGGATGCGGAGCAGGTTGCCCAGCCGAGTCCGTTGCTGGTGTCGCTGCTGCGCGACAGCCATGCGTTGTGGCTCGAAGTGGCACTGGACTCTGCGGCAATCAAATCCCTGCCGGCACTGATGATGCTGCCGCGCGGCGAGGGACTCGATGGCCTCATCGGAGAGGAGCTCTTTGCGCACACGGCGCGTCTGCTGGAGGCTTACGGAATAGACCCTGTCGTTACCAATCGCCTCGCACCTTGGGCCGTCTACACCACGCTCAACCTGCCGGCGGACATGCGGGGCACCCCGCTCGACGTGGCGCTCGACAGGCTGGCCCGGGAACATGCGAAGCCCGTGCATGGGCTGGAGACCTTTGCGGAACAGACCGCCGTCTTCACGGCGATTTCCCGCTCTGACCAGATTAATCTGCTGGAGCATACTGTCTGTCATTACGAGCGGCTACAGACTGAAACCCGGGAAATCGTCGAGCATTACCGGGCGGGTGATCTGAAATCACTGCTTGCGGCGTCCACGCACGAGGCAGGTGAGGCTGAAGAGCGTTTGAACCAGCGTCTCGTGGCCGAGCGCAACAGAAGCATGGCGCAGCGCCTGCTCGGCCCGTTGCGGAAAGGTGGACAGCTGGTGGCCATCGGGGCCCTGCACCTGCCCGGCGCCGAGGGCGTGCTGGCGCTGCTCGCGCGCGAGGGTTTCTTGCTCCGTCCGGTGCCTGTGCATTGAATGCGCGTGATCGGCAGTGGGGTCAAAATCCGCTACGATGCGCGCCCACCCAGCGAGACATTTCAGGCCCAACAATGCAAAGCCACTTCGTCAAGATGCAGGGACTGGGCAACGATTTCGTGCTGCTTGATCTGAGGGACCGGGAGCTGCCGCTCGAACCGGCAAGATTGGCGCGTCTCGCCGACCGTCGCTACGGCGTGGGCTGCGATCAAATTCTGGTCCTCGAACAGCCAGATGTCCCAGAGGCGGCGGTACGCTACCGCGTCTTCAACGCCGACGGTTCCGCGGCTGAACATTGCGGCAATGGCGTACGCTGTGTTGCGCGCTACCTGCAGCTGCGGGGGGAAATCGACGGCGGCGAGCTCAAGGTGCAGATCGGCAATCGCAGTTTTGCGCTCGACTTGCTGGCAGATGGGCAGGTGAGGGTGGAAATGGGAGTGCCGGTCTTTACACCGGCGCACATCCCGCTCGCCGTGACTCACGAAGCGCCGCGCTATGAGCTTTCATTCGAGGGCCACACGTGCGCTTTTGGCGCGGTGTCAATGGGCAATCCCCACGCCGTATTTCTGGTCGATGACATCGAGACCGCGCCCGTCGCCAATCTCGGCGGATGCCTGCAGGCACATCCGCTCTTCCCGGCGCGCGTCAATGCGGGGTTTCTGCAGATCACTGACGCCGCGCATGCAATGCTGCGGGTGTTTGAGCGCGGTGCAGGCGAGACGCCGGCATGCGGCACCGGTGCCTGTGCGGCGGTTGCCGTCGGTCGGCTGTGGGATCTGCTCGGCGCGGATGTCCTCGTCACACTGCGGGGTGGGCAATTGCGCATCCAGTGGGAGGGTCCAGGGTCGATTCTCTACATGACGGGGCCGGCAGAAGAAGTCTTTGAAGGAAAAATCGCACTATGAGACTGCCCGACCCGGCAGACCGTGAATCATTGACTGACGCCGAGAATGTGCTTGCATTCCTGCAACAGCATCCCGCGTTCTTCACCGAACACCCGGAGATCCTGTCTACACTGGTCCTGCCGCACGATGCGGGCGGTGCAGTGTCCCTGGTGGAGCGACAGGTGCAGCGACTGCGCGAAGAAAATCGCGCGCTGAAGGCGCAGGCTGAATCATTCCTGGAATCTGCGCGGGGCAACGAGCGACTGATTTCCAAGATTCATGTGCTGACTCTGGCGCTGATGAGTGCCAAGGGCCCACGCGCAGTCATAGATCTGCTGGCGCGTGGGATAGCCGAGGATTTCGGCGCAGACCGGGTGACCTTGCTGGTCTTCGCCGAGGCACGGCGTCCCTCCAAAGCGACGACGGAGTTCGTCGGGCGCGAATCGTCGCGCCGGGTGCCGTTTGAAAGCCTAATCCACAGCCTGCGCACACACTGCGGCGGGCTCGACATCCTGCAGATGGCAGCACTGTTCGATGGCACCGCGTTTGAGGGCTCGCATGTGCTGCTGCCCTTGCGGGCGGCGGAATGGGATGGCGTGCTCGCCATCAGCAGCCACGATCCGGCACGCTTCAATGCCCAGCTTGCCACCGATTTTCTGGCCTTTCTGCGCGATGTTCTGACCTTGCTGCTCAGTCCATGGGTGGCCCCGCGCGCATGACCGCGCAGACCGCGCAACTGAGCCGGAAGATGCTGGACAGGTTTCTCACCAGCCTTGCCGCGAGTTCACCGCACACGGTGATGGCCTACACGCGTGACCTCGGCAAGTTCGCGGATTTCTGCGCGCTGGAATCCGAAGGGGTGCGCGAGATCGACACCCATCTCATCCGGAGCTGGCTCGCACACCTGCATCGGGCGGGCGCGGCACCTCGGTCGATTGCGCGAGCCTTGTCGTCTTTGCGGCGCTTTTGCGAACACCAGTGCCGGCATGGCATGGCGCTGGCCAACCCTGCGCTGGGGTTGCACGCGCCCAAGGCAGGACGGCGACTGCCTTCATTGCTTGAAGTGGACCAGGCCGCGCGCCTGCTGCAGCACACACCCGGTACGCCGCTGGAAATCCGCGATCTCGCGATGTGGGAGCTGACTTACTCCTGTGGCTTGCGTGTTTCTGAACTGGTGGGCCTCGACCCGGAGGCGCTGGACCTGTGCGCAGGCGAAGTCCGCGTGCTGGGCAAGGGGCGGAAGGAGCGTGTGCTGCCGGTCGGGACGCTGGCCGTGGCGGCTGTGCAGCGCTGGCTGGCGGAACGCGTGCGGTATGCCAGGCCGGAATCGGTCGCGCTGTTCCTGAACCAGCGCGGGGGGAGACTCACCACTCGGCAGGTCCAGTTGCGGCTCAAAGCCTGGGCGCAGCGCCAGGGGCTGGATGCGAGCTTGCATCCGCACATGCTGCGCCACTCCTTTGCAAGCCATCTGCTCGAGTCTTCCGGCGATCTGCGCGCGGTCCAGGAACTCCTCGGGCACAGCAATATCCGCACGACACAAATCTACACCCATCTCGATTTCCAGCATCTGGCCAAGGTTTACGACCAGGCGCACCCCCGCGCCCGGCGACGCTCCTGAGATCTCGATCCGCGGCAGGCAGGGGGGCTGCCTGATGTACAATCGCGGTTCTTCCCGGAAGCCCGACCCATGAGCCCGACCGATGAGTAATTTCCACGCGACCACCATTCTCTCCGTACGCCGGCCGGGCCATGTCGCCATCGGGGGTGACGGGCAAGTCTCGATGGGCGACCAGATCCTCAAAGGCAACGCCCGCAAGGTCCGGCGCCTGTTCCAAGGCCGGGTCATCGCCGGCTTCGCCGGCGGCACCGCAGACGCCTTCACCCTTTTCGAACGCTTTGAAGCCAAGCTCGACAAGCATCAGGGCAACCTCATGCGGGCCGCCGTGGAGCTTGCCAAGGACTGGCGCACCGACCGCATGCTGCGCCGGCTCGAGGCACTGCTGGCCGTTGCCGATGTCGAGAACTCACTGATCATCTCCGGCACCGGTGATGTCATCGAGCCCGAGGATGCGGTGATGGCGATCGGCTCGGGGGGATCCTTCGCCCGGGCTGCCGCGCGTGCGCTGGTCGAGAACACCGAGCTCGACGCCGCCACCATCGTGCGCAAGGGTCTCGCGATCGCAGGTGACATCTGCGTGTACACCAATTCCAACCATGTGATTGAAGAGCTGAGGTTCTGACGTGCCGGCCTATGTGGATTCAATGATGGCGCTGACCCCGCAGCAGATCGTGGAGCAGCTCGATCGACATATCGTGGGGCAGGATGCGGCCAAGCGCGCGGTGGCCATCGCGCTCCGCAATCGCTGGCGCCGGATGCGTGTGTCGCCCGACTTGCGCCATGAGATCACACCTAAGAACATCCTGATGATCGGACCAACGGGTGTCGGCAAGACGGAGATCGCACGACGCCTGGCGCGTCTGGCCGGTGCGCCCTTCATCAAGGTCGAGGCGACGAAGTTCACCGAGGTCGGCTATGTCGGGCGGGATGTCGAGTCGATCATCCGCGACCTCGTGGAGGTTGCAGTGAACATGATGCGTGAGGAGGCGACCAGCCGGGTCCGCGCCCAGGCGGAGGATGCAGCCGAGGAACGCGTGCTGGATGCACTGCTGCCTCCACCACGCGGTCTCGAGACAGCGACCGGAGATGACACCTCCGGAACGCGGCAGCGCTTCCGCAAGATGCTCCGCGAGGGCAAGCTCGACGACAGGGAAATCGAGATCGAGATTTCTCAGTCGCAGCTCGGCGTGGAGATCATGGCTCCGCCCGGCATGGAGGAAATGACCAGCCAGCTGCAGAGCATGTTCCAGAATCTGGGCGCGGGGCGCCGTCGCACACGGCGTTTGCGCATTCCCAATGCCTTCAAGCTGCTGATTGATGAGGAAGCCGCCAAGCTCATCAATGAAGAGGATATCCGCAGCCGTGCCATCGACAATGTGCAGCAGAACGGCATCGTGTTCCTTGACGAGATAGACAAGATCGCCCGACGAGGCGAGGTCAGCGGTGCTGATGTCTCGCGCGAGGGCGTTCAGCGTGATCTTCTGCCGCTGGTCGAAGGCTGCGCCGTCACCACAAAGTACGGCACGGTGCGCACGGATCACATCCTGTTCATCGCTTCGGGCGCATTCCACCTTTCAAAACCGGCCGACCTCATTCCCGAACTGCAAGGACGCCTGCCGAACCGGGTAGAACTGGAGCCGCTAGGCGTGGAAGATTTCGAGCGCATTCTCACCGAACCCAGCGCCTCGTTGACCGAGCAGTACCGGGCCCTGCTCGGGACCGAAGGGGTTGAGCTCGGTTTCAGCGCGGATGGCGTGCGTCGAATTGCGGAAATCGCCCACCACGTGAACGAGCGCAGTGAGAACATCGGCGCTCGGCGCCTGCATACGGTGATGGAACGCCTGCTCGAGGCCTTGTCCTTCGTCGCCCCCGAGGGCCTGCAGACCGCGGTGCATATCGATGCAGCCTATGTGGACCGTTACCTCGGCGAGCTGGTGAAAGACGAAGACTGGGCTCGCTACATCCTTTGAGAGAGACAGCGTAATGGCACATTACCAACCCACGAATCTTGTTCTGCACCAGCTTTCCCGGATTCTGGAAGTGAGTTTCGCGGACGGCGCGACCTGGCATCTGCCCTGCGAGTATCTTCGGGTGTATTCGCCTTCCGCCGAGGTGCGCGGGCATGGCCCTGGACAGGGAACCCTGCAGACCGGCAAGGAAGAAGTGAACATCGATGACATCGAGCCGGTCGGCAACTATGCAGTGCGCCTGGTGTTTGACGATGGCCACAACTCGGGCCTCTACACCTGGGACTATCTCTACCTGCTTGGCAAGCAATACGACCACAACTGGAAAGAATACCTCGCGGCCCTGGGCGAGGCTGGGCATACCCGCAAGGTTCGCGCAGATGGCTGAGCCGGGCACGGGCGGCGCGCGCGGAGAGGAAACGGATTTCGGCTTTGAACGCGTGCCTGCCGGCGAAAAGACGGCGCGCGTGCGGCATGTCTTTGAATCCGTGGCGAGTCGCTACGACCTCATGAATGATCTCATGTCCACCGGCCTGCATCGCTGGTGGAAGCGCTTCACGGTCGCGTCGATGGCCGCGCGTCCCGGGCAGCGGGTGCTCGACCTGGCCGGCGGCTCGGGTGATCTCACGCGCCTGCTCGCGCAACAGGTGGGAACGACGGGCGAAGTGGTGCTGGCCGACATCAACGACAGCATGTTACGCGTGGGCCGCGATCGGCTGTGCGACCGCGGTCTGGTAGACAATGTGCGTGTAGTGCAAGCAAACGCGGAGGCTTTGCCTTTCGGCGATCGTCATTTCGACCGTGCGACCATCGCCTTCGGTCTACGCAACGTCACCTGGAAGGACCGGGCGTTGTCCGAGCTCTACCGCATCCTGAAGCCGGGCGGCCGCCTGTTCATCCTCGAATTCTCACAAGTGCAGGCCCCTGCACTGGCCCGGCTCTACGATCTTTACTCCCTGCATGTGTTGCCAAAGCTGGGCCGGTGGGTGGCGCGTGATGAGGCCAGCTATCGATATCTTGCGGAATCCATTCGCATGCATCCGCCGCAGGAGCGCCTGCTTCAAATGATGCAGGAGGCCGGCTTCGAGCGCTGCCGCTACCACAATCTGACTGCCGGGGTTGTCGCGGTTCACGAAGGAATGCGGCTGTGATTTCCAGATTGCCTGAACTCCTTTCCCGGGAGCAGCTGCTGATGAGCCTGTCGCGGGCGATCATGCAGGTGCTGCGTACCGACTCGCTCGCAACCGCGCGCCTGCAGGCGCTTGCCGGGAGAGTCATCGGCATCAGGATCACCGGCATCGAGACGGCAATTTTTGCCGCAGTGGACGAAGACGGACTGCTGCTCGCGCGGGAAACACTGCGTGAGCCAGATGTCGTCCTGTGCGGGCGACTCGCGGATTTTGCGGCGTTTGCCCAGGCTCGTCAGGCCTCCGAAGCGCTGCCAGCGGGAGCCTTGAAAATCCAGGGTGATCTGGCGACGGCACAGGCCGTGCAGCGCCTGCTCGATGAACTGAATCTCGACTGGGAAGCTTTGCTCGCAGAACGCGTGGGGGAAGTAGCCGCCCGACAGATTGGTCGTGGCGTGCGTGGCGGCATGAGCTGGTTGCAGCAGGCCACGGAGGCGCTGCGGGCAGACATCCCGGCGTGGTTGCAGGACGAGCGCAGGCTGGTGCCGGCAGCGGACGAAGTTGAAACCCTGGCACGCGAGAGCATGTCGCTGGCTTCGGATGTCGACCGCCTCGCGGCGCGCATCGCGCGTCTGCGTACCCGCGGGGCCACCTGATGCTGCTCACGCCCGCGCGCCTGCTGCGTGTCCTCGCCATCCAGCGGGTACTTATCCGGCATGGGTTCGACGAGATGCTGTTCGCCCTGCCGTGGCTGCGCTCACTCGCCTTCCTGCGCATGCTCATGCCGTGGAACTGGCTACGACGGGACTATGCACCGCGTGCAGCACGCCTGCGGGGTGTGCTCGAGGATTTGGGACCAGTGTTCGTCAAATTCGGGCAGATCTTGTCCACTCGCCGCGACCTGCTGCCGGATGACATTGCAGAGGAATTCGCGCGACTGCAGGATCACGTGCCACCCTTTCCGGGCAGTGTGGCGCGCCAGATCATCGAACGTGCTTTCGGCCAGCCACTGGAGGAAGTCTTCGATGCCTTCGAGGAGGTCCCTTTGGCCTCGGCCTCCATCGCCCAGGTGCATGCCGCGCGCCTGAAGGATGGCAGGGAGGTCATTCTCAAGGTCGTCAGGCCAAATATCCGGCGCACCATCGAAGGGGATATCGCGCTCATGCGCCTGCTTGCAGTCTCCGCAGAGCGCTATCTGAGCCACGGCCGCCTGCTCAAGCCGACCCGCGTCGTCACGGAAATAGAGAAAACCATCCTTGACGAGCTGGACATGCTGCGCGAGGCCGCCAATGCTTCGCAGCTGCGCCGCAATTTCGCGGACTCACCCTGGATGCATGTGCCGGAGATCCACTGGCGCTACACCCGGCCCAACGTGCTGGTGATGGAGCGTGTGGATGGCATTCCCATCAGCAACATCGAAGCGCTGAAGGCTGCAGGAGTGGACCTCCATGAGCTGGCAGCCAAGGGTGTCGAGCTCTTCTTTACCCAGGTATTCCGCGACCATTTTTTCCATGCCGATGTCCATCCCGGCAACCTGTTCGTTCGTCCCGGCGCTGGAGGTGAGCCCGCGGTATTCGTGCCAGTCGACTTCGGCATCATGGGGTCGATCAGCGAATACGACCAGCGTTATCTAGTGGAAAATTTCTCGGCTTTCCTGGACCGTGACTATCGTCGGGTCGCAGAGTTGCACGTGGAATCGGGCTGGGTTCCGCGCGATACGCGGGTGGATGACCTGGAGTTCGCCATACGCACGGTCTGCGAACCCATCTTCGATCGTCCCGTGAAGGAAATCTCGGTCGGGCAGTTGTTGATGCGCCTTTTCCAGACTGCGCAGCGGTTTCACATGGAGATACTTCCGCAACTTCTGCTGTTGCAGAAGACGTTGGTGAACATCGAAGGTCTGGGGCGTCAGCTCGACCCCGATCTGGACCTCTGGCGCGAGGCGCGCGCGCCACTGACCCAGTGGATGAAGGACCGCGCGGGGCTGGGGAATGCGCTGCGCGGGGCGCGGCAGAGCCTGCCACGCTGGATCGAGCGCCTGCCGCAGCTGCCGGATATGGCATTCGAAGTGCTCGACCAGCTCAAGGATGGTCGACTGCAGGTGGCCACCCGCGACGAAACGTTACGCGAAATCCGTCGTGAGATCCGCGAGGTTCATCGCCGGCTCGTGTACGCGGTGACTGGTATCGGCCTGTTACTGGCGGGCGTCCTGATGGGTGGTGCCCAAGAGGGTATCACCCTCAATCTGGACCGCCTGTCCTGGACCAGCTGGGGCCCAGGCATCCTGGGAGTGTTGGCCTTGTTGCTGGCACTCAGGTCCACGCGCCAACGCTGAGCCTTCCTGCAGTCCCACCTTGCGGGTCAGCAGTGCCTGCAGGCTGACGTGCTCCACGCCCGCCTTGGCGGGTGACCAGTTCTTGAGCTCCGCGAGCGTCTCAGGAAAGGGATGGCCTATTGCAAGTGCATGACCTTCTGCCTTGGCAGTTGTGGCCAGTTCCGCCAGCGCCGCACGCACTGCCTCCCGGGTGCGCACGTGATCCAGAAACACCTGTCGCGACAAACCGGCGAGGCCCGCCTCGGCTGCGGCTTTGGCGGCCACGGTGTCGGCTGTGGTTCGGCTGTCGATGAAAAAGCGCGGGCCTTGCAGTTGCAGCGTTTTCATCAACCAGCGCATGGCATCCGGTTGACCTGTGAAGAGACTCCCCATGTGATTGTTCACGCCGATGGCATGAGGGACGGAGGCGAGCGCCTGGCTGAGCACATCGGCCATGGCATGGGTGTCCATGCCCGTGCGCAGAGCAAGTTCGCCAAGCCCGGTGTCGTGACCCACGGCCTCCATGGGCAGATGCAGCAGCACTTCCTTGCCTTGACGGTAGGCCGCGCGCGCGAGCGTGGCACCATGGGGCGACGCCGGCAGCACGGCGACAGCATAAGGACCGGGCAGCGCGACGACAGCCGTATCTTCCTGCAGCTTGTAGCCGATGTCGTCGATGAGCACCGCCACCACGGGGAGCGGGGGAGGGCTACAGGCAGCGATGAGGATCGCCGCAGCCAGGCCCGCCATTCAGGTCGGCACTCAGGGCGTGGCCGGGGTCTGCCGGGTCCTCAGCAAGGACATCCCCTTCAGCAGGTTGAGCGCTTCATGCAGCTCATAGTCGCTGGCCGCGAGGCTACCCGATTCCGTCTTGGTGGATGATTTGCCGGCCTTGCCCTTCGCCTTGCCATTGGGATTGTCCAGATGGCCTTCCAACTGGGCTTCGCTGACCAGCGACTTATCCACGGCTTTCTGGGCCTGGACTTCCACGCGGTCGATCATGATATCGGGCTCCACCCCCTCGGCCTGGATGGAGCGGCCGTTGGGCGTGAAGTAGCGGGCGGTGGTGATCTTGATCGCCGCTTTGTTGTTCATCGGCAGGATGGTCTGCACCGAACCCTTGCCGAAGGTCCGTCGTCCCATCAGCACCGCGCGTTGTCGATCCTGCAGCGCGCCAGCCACGATCTCCGAAGCGGAAGCTGAGCCCTCGTTGATCAGCACGACCAGCGGGGCCCCGTCTATGAGGTCCGGTGGCTTGGCCTCGAACGACATCTTGGCGTCCGCGACCCTTCCTTCGGTATAGACGATTTTACCGGCGTCGAGGAAGGCATCGGAGATGGCAACCGCGGCTCCAAGCACACCGCCTGGATTGTTGCGCAGATCGAGCACCAGCCCTTTGAGCCCGCCCTTGGCTTCCTGCTTGAGCTTCTCCAGCTCCTTCACGAAATCTTCTCCAGTGTTGGCCTGGAAGGCGGAGATGCGAAGGTAACCGAAGCCCGGCGCAAGCTCGCGGCTGCGCACACTGCGGATCTTGATGAGATCGCGCACGAGTGTGAGCTCCAGTGGCTTGGCTTCGCCCTCGCGCATGATCGTGAGCTCGATTGCGCTTCCAACCTCGCCACGCATCTTCTTGACGGCCGCGTTGACCGACATGCCACGCACCGGTGCGCCATCCAAGCGGATGATGGTGTCTCCGGCCTGGATACCGGCCCGGCTGGCCGGGGTGTCGTCGATGGGAGAGATGATCTTGATGAGGCCGTCCTCGGTGCCGATCTCGATGCCGAGCCCCCCGAACTCGCCGGAAGTGCCTTCCTGGAGTTCCGTGTAGGCCTCGCCATCCAGATAGGCGGAGTGCGGATCGAGCCCCTCAAGCATCCCTTTGATCGCGCTCTCCAGTAGCTGCTGGTCGCTCACATCTTCCACATAGTCGCGCTTAATCTTGTGGAAGACTTCGACGAAGACCCGCAGGTCATCGAGCGGCAGGGCTTCTCCGGTGGCCGGAGAACTGACTGCCGATGTTGCTGGACTCGCACTTGACCCGGCGGTTTCCGCGCTCGGAGTGGCTGGACCATGGGGTTCGTCGGGCGATGCATCCGTGGCCGTCGCCGCCCCCGCGTGCAGCAGCGTGGCGGCGATCAAAAGACTCGGGAGGATCCCGCGCAGGTTCATGCGGCGTTCCGCGAATGCGCGTCAGGCCGGGGCAGGACCAGTGGCGTGCCGGTCATTTCCGGGGGCTGAGGCAAGGCCATCAGCGCGAGCAGGGTCGGGGCGATGTCACCTAGGGATCCGCCAGACTTCACTTCAGCCGCGCGACCGCAGTAGAGCAACGGAACAAGGTTGCTGGTGTGGGCGGTATGCGCTTCATGATGTTCTGTCGCCCCATCCTCTTCAGCACGCATCTGTTCGGCGTTGCCATGGTCGGCAGTGATCAGCATCTCCATGCCGACGGCGCGGCAGGCTTCACGCAGCCTGCCGAGGCAGGTATCGAGCGCCTCGATGCACTGGACCGTTGCCGCGAAGTTACCCGTGTGGCCCACCATGTCGGCGTTGGCGTAATTACAGATGATGGCGTCGTACTGGCGGCTGTTGATGGCCTCCACCAGCTTGTCCGTCACCGTCGCCGCACTCATCTCTGGCTGCAGATCGTAGGTGGCAACCTCGGGCGAGGGCACAAGGATTCGATCTTCTCCCCTGAAAACCCGCTCCTCTCCGCCATTGAAGAAGAAGGTTACGTGGGCGTACTTCTCGGTTTCCGCGATGCGAAGCTGTTTCAGACCTGCATTCGCCAACAGCTCGCCGAAGGTGTTGCGAATCTCGATGGTGGGAAAGGCAATAGGAAGATGGCTGAACTGAGCGCCGTAATCCGTCATTGCGACAAAGCGGCCGAGCCTGGGATGACGACTGCGGGCGAAGTGAGCGAAGTCTTCTTCGGTGAAAGCACTGGTTATCTGACGGGCACGATCCGCGCGAAAGTTCGCAAAGATGATGGCATCCCCATCCTGCACCGTGACCGGTGGCGCGCCCTCGGCATGCAGCGCGATGGGTTTCACGAACTCATCGGTCTCGCCCCTCGCGTAAGCCGCTTCCAGGGCTCTGGCCGCGCTGCTTGCATGGTGTTCTGCTTTTCCATCCACGATCAGCGCGTGGGCCAGTGCTGTGCGATCCCAGGACTTGTTGCGATCCATCGCAAAGTAGCGACCTATGAGGCTCGCAAGGCTGCCGACTCCGAATCTGCGGCAGGCTTCCTCGATGCGCGCCAGAGAGGCTGCAGCACTCTTGGGTGGAGTATCCCGACCGTCCAGGAAGGCGTGGACGAAGACCTTGCTGACGCCATGACGGGCGGCCATTTCCAGTAGCGCGACCAGATGCTCCTCATGGCTGTGAACACCACCGGGCGACAGCAGGCCCATGAGATGCAAGGCGCCGCCGCTACGTGCGAGCTCATCGCAGGTGCCCGCCAGAACGGCATTCCGGGCAAAACCCCCGCTTCTGACGGACTCGTTAATGCGTGTGAAGTCCTGATAGATGAGGCGCCCTGCGCCCAGATGCATGTGTCCCACCTCGGAATTTCCCATCTGCTCGTCCGGCAGGCCGACAGAGAGGCCGGAGCATTTCAACAGGCCACGCGGGCACTCGGCCCAGATCCTGTCCCAGTTGGGTTTGCGCGCGTGATGGATGGCATTGAAGTGCGGACTCTCCCGATAACCCCAGCCATCAAGGACCACGAGAAGAACAGGGTGTTTTACGGTCGCCATGTTGCTGCTCCGGAAGGCATGCACGCTACAGGGTGGAAAGGTCGGAGTGTATCATAGGCGCCCCGGCCCCCCGGGCTACACCCGCGCGATGCCGCGGGCCTTTTCCCCGAGTCATTGGACGGACCTTTTCATGGATCGTTTGCCAGAATTCATCACCAATCACCCGCTACTCGTGGGGGCTTTCGTCGGACTGATTTCGCTGTTGCTGTGGACTTCCTTGAGGACGCTCTCACGCAAGGGGTTGACTGCTGCGCAGAGCGTGCAGTTGCTCAACCGTGAGGATGGGGTGCCGGTGGATATCCGGGGTGAGGCCAACTTCCGCGCAGGGCACATCATCAACGCAGTGAGACTGGACCCCGCCCAGTTCGAGGCAGATGTCCGCAAGCTTGAGAAATACAAGGACAAGCCGCTACTCGTGTATTGCGAGTCGGGCGTGAAATCGGCCGGCGCAGTGACGCAGCTGCGCGCGGCGGGCTTCGCGCGCGTGCACGAATTGCAAGGGGGGCTCGCAGCGTGGCGGGCAGAGAATTTTCCGCTGGAAACCCATCGATAAGCTTGTCGGGCCATTCCTATGCCCGCTTGAAAAGGAGTCCCATGACTACTGAGACCGAGAACTCACGGGCGCCGGCTGCGGCCCAACAACCCCAAGGCCAGTTGGGCATCCAGCGCATCTACGTCAAGGACCTTTCCTTCGAGGCGCCCAACTCGCCCGCAGTTTTCCGGGAGCAACTCAATCCCTCCCTGGATCTGCATTTCGCGAACGCCACCACTGCACTCGGCAACGACCTGCACGAAGTGGTGCTGTCCATCACGGCGACCGTCAAGGAAGGCGATCGGACCGTCTACCTCGTGGAGTTGAAGCAGGCTGGAATTTTCCAGATCAGCGGCTTCCCGGAGCAGCACCTGCCGGCAATTCTCGGCACGGCGTGCCCGAACATGCTGTTCCCCTTCGCCCGCGAAGCGGTGTGCGATGTGGTGGTGAAGGGCGGTTTCCCCCAATTGCTGATCGCGCCCATCAATTTCGAGGCGCTGTACGCCCAGGAACTCCAGCGACGGCGCCAGAGCGAGCAGGCTACGGCGCACTGAACTCCGCTTCAGTCGGGCATGACCAGACAGGATTTGGCACCGCTGCTCGTCATGGGCGCTGGCGCCTGGGGCACGGCGATGGCAATCGCGATCGCCCGCACCGGCCGGCGCGTGCTGTTGTGGGGGCGCGATTCCTCCGCAGTGTCGAGGATGGCTGACTCCCGGGAAAACACCCGCTATCTGGCCGGTGTGCGGCTACCTGAGGCACTCGAGCCTCTGGCGCATCTCGAGTTGCTGCCCCGCGGCACCGACACCGCCGTGCTTGCCACCCCTCTGCAGACCACCCGGGAAATGCTGGCCCTGGCCCATGCACACGGCCTGACCCGGTTCGTCTGCACGGCAAAAGGGATAGAAACAGGCAGTGGCAGGCTGGTACATGAAATCGTGGCCGATGCCGTAGGGGACTTTACAGAAGTCGCCATCGTCTCCGGTCCCAGCTTCGCGCGTGAAGTGGCCGAGGGACGACCGACGGCCCTTGCCGTTGCGGGTGCAAACGGAGTGTTCGCGAGGGAAATCGCAACCAGTCTGCACAGCCCCAGCCTCCGGCCTTATCTCACGGATGATGTCGTGGGTGTGGCCGTGGGCGGAGCCGTGAAAAACGTGCTCGCCATCGCGGCCGGTATCGGGGATGGGCTGGCGCTCGGCGCCAACAGTCGCGCCGCCCTCATTACCCGAGGCTTGGCGGAGATGGCTCGCCTCGGCGAGGCCTTGGGCGGTCGACGCGAAACCTTCATGGGACTCGCAGGCCTCGGTGACCTGGTTCTGACCTGCACGGATGATCAGTCGCGTAACCGGCGCTTCGGCCTGGCGCTGGGGCAGGGCCGCAGTCTGGCTGGCGCCCGATCCGCGGTGGGGCTGGTAGAGGGCTTGCCGACCGCAGAGGCCGTGACAGCGCGTGCCATGCGCTGTGAAGTCGATATGCCGATTTGTGCCCAGGTGGCGCGCACCCTGCGCGGTGAGTGCACGCCGGCGGAAGCAGTACAGGCGCTCATGACGCGCGATTTGAAACTGGCGGACTGATCCATCCGCGCAGTCCTTCAGAGAATCGTGGTGTGAGCCAAACCTGCGCACTGTCGCAAGGCTTCGTATACGGTGATGGCCACGGCGTTGGCGAGATTCAGGCTACGAATCCCGGGGCGCATGGGAATGCGCAGGAAAGCCTCGATGGGAAGCTTCTCGGCTATATCTGCAGGCAGGCCGCGCGTCTCGGCACCGAACATAAGAACATCCCCAGGCGTAAACGTGACGGCATGCAGGCTCTGGGTGGCATGGCGACTTTGCGCAAAAATTCGTCGCGCCGGCACTGCCAGTCGAAAGGCCTCGGGTGACGCATGCCGCCTGACCTCTGCAAATTCGTGGTAGTCGAGACCTGCACGCTTGAGACGCTTGTCGTCCCACTGGAAACCAAGCGGCTCGATCAGGTGGAGCCGCGCGCCGGTGGCGGCACATAGCCGTATAATATTGCCCGTGTTCGGCGGGATTTCCGGCTGGAACAGCACCACTTCAAACATGCGCGAGAAACTTCCCGTGGCCCAAGAATCCACTGTGTCGAACGATGAACGCCTGAAGACCCGCTTCTGTGGCTTGTCTTTCGCCACACCGCTGGTTCTGCTCTCCGGCTGTGTGGGTTTCGGCGAGGAATATACGCGGGTGCGCGGTTTTTCCAATCGTGACGTGGGTGCGGTCTGCCTCAAGGGCACGACGCTCGCACCCCGGCTGGGTAATCCCGCGCACCGAGTCTATGAAACCTCAGCTGGCATGCTCAATGCCATCGGGCTGCAGAATCCCGGTGCCGAGTTCGTGGTGCGCGACATCCTGCCCAAGCTCGATTTCACGGAGACCCGCTTTATCGCCAATGTCTCGGGCTCGACGGTCGAGGAATACGAGGAAGTCACCCGGCTTTTTGATGACTCGCCCATCGATGCGATAGAGATCAACATCTCCTGTCCCAATGTGAAGGAAGGCGGTGTTGCCTTCGGCAACAGCCCGGACATGTCTGCGCGTGTCGTGGCAGCGTGCAGGCGTGCCACCCGCAAGCCGCTCATCACCAAACTGTCGCCCAACCAGACCGACATTGCAGAAAACGCACGTCGCTGCATCGAGGCTGGCAGTGATGCTTTCGCCGTGATCAATACGCTGATGGGCATGGCCATCGACATCGAGCAGCGACGGCCGGTGATCGGCAACAACCAGGGTGGGTTGTCCGGGCCCGCCATCAAGCCCATCGCGCTGCTCAAGGTTTTTCAGGTACACCAGGTGTGCAAGCCGCTGGGTATTCCCATCATCGGCCAGGGGGGGGTGACCTCTGCGAGCGATGCCATAGAGTTCATGCTGGCTGGCGCGACGGCCGTCGGCGTGGGGACCGGACTCTTCTACGAGCCGCTACTCTGCAGGCAGATCAACGAAGGAATCCTTGCCTATCTCGACCGTCACGGTTTTGCGGACAGTGCCGCGCTTGTCGGTAACCTGACCCTCAATGCGCCGGGTCCGGCGCCTGCGAAGTGCTGAGCCGTTTGAGAAATACGCGCATTTCACGCGCCGCCTGGATATCTCCCCGCGCGTCAGCCACTTCAATCCCTCGCGCATAGGCATGAAGCGCCCCCGCAGTGTCATTCTGCGCAGAGCGGGCTTTGCCGAGCATTTTCCAGGCTGCCGAATACATCGGATCGAGCTCTGTGGCCCGAGCGAAGTGCAGTGCTGCCCGCGCGGGGTCTTGAGGCAGCCACGCGTTGCCGAGACTGAAGCGAAGGATTGCCGTGTCCTGCCCGTCGGCAAGCAGTTTCTCGAAGCGTTCGGTCAGGGCACTCATCACACGCGTCGAGCCGGGGCTCAGTCCCGACTGGCCTCTTTGATCTGGCGTGGGTCGATGCCGAGGCTGCGCAATTTTCGATAAAGGTGGGTGCGCTCGATGCCGACTTTCTCCGCGACCCGGCTGACGCTGCCTTCGCAAGCCTGCAGCTGGAACTCGAGATAGGCTTTCTCAAACCGCTCACGGGCTTCCCTGAGTGGCAGCTCGAATTCCGGGTGAGCGCTGTCGGCCTCCTGTGGTGCGCGTACGCCGGTGGCGGCGCCGATCTCGGACCCCTCCACGTATTCGCTGGTGCCGAGAATGAACAGCCGTTGCACCAGATTTTTGAGTTCGCGGACATTTCCCGGCCAGCGGTAATCACGCAGACGGGCCCGCGCGCCCGGGGTGAACTCGCGCCTGGGCAGACCTTCCTGCAGCGAGAAGTAGTCGACGTAGTAGGACAGCAGGTCATCGAGATCCTCGATGTGCTCGCGCAAGGCAGGGACCTGCAGCGGGACTACATTGAGGTGGTAGTAGAGGTCATCGCGGAAACGTCCTCCGGCCACCTCCGCCGCGAGATCCCGTTTGGTCGCCGCGATGACGCGCACATCGACCGCAACCGGCTCGCGGCCGCCCACCCGTAGAAGGGTCTGTTGTTCCAGCGCGTTCAGCAGTCTCGCCTGGGTGCTGAGGTCCATGTCCGCGATGTCCTTGATGAACAGGGTGCCCCCGTTGGCCTGCTCCAGAGACCCGTACACCACACGCTTGGCATCCTCGGTCCCGAACAGTTCGTTGTCCGGGTTTTCGCGGGCGAGCCCAGCGACATTGACCACGATGAAGGGGCCGCTGGCGCGCGGGCTGTGCTGATGAATGTAGCGCGCGAAGACTTCCTTGCCCGATCCCGATTCACCCGCGATGAAAACAGCGGTCTTGTGCTGGGCGATCCGGCGACAACTTGCCCGCAAAGCCTCCATCACGCGGCTGCGTCCGATGGGCTCCGACGCGCCGGCGGCAGCACGCCGCAGGCCAACGTTCTCCCGTTGCAGGCTGGCATTCTCCAGCGCCCGCTGCACCGTCAGCATCAGCTTGGCGATGGACAAGGGTTTTTCGATGAAATCGTAGGCACCGAGGCGGGTGGCTTCCACCGCGGTCTCCACGGTGCCGTGCCCGGACATCATGATCACGGGAGAACCCAATGGCCCCGCCTCCGACCACTCCTTCAACAGGGTGATGCCATCCGTGTCCGGCATCCAGATGTCGAGCAAGATCAGATCCGGTCGCCGGTTGCGTCGGGCTTCCCGCGCCTGATTGGCATTCTCGGCCACCGAGACGACGAAGCCCTCGTCCTCCAGAATTTCCTTCAGGAGCAGGCGGATATCCGGCTCGTCATCCACTACCAGGATTTGCTGTCCACTCATGGTTGACTCCTGTGCTCATCCGGGCCGCTGGCCAGGACTGCAGGCTGCAGGGGCAAGGTGATGATCGCGCACGCACCTCCCCCGGGGTTGTTCTCCAAGGACACCATTCCACCATGCTCCTCGACTATCTTCTTCACGATGGCAAGGCCCAGACCTGTGCCGCGGGTCTTGTTCGTGACATAGGGCTCGAAGACGCTGCCCACCACATCTTCCTTGATCCCCTCACCGGCATCCGCGATACGGATTTCAAGATGGCTGCCGGAACCCGAGGATACCTCACGTGTCTGGATTCTGACCTGCGCAGGCATTCCTTGGGCATGGGCCTCCAGCGCATTCTTCAGCAGGTTGTTGAAGACCTGGCGGAAGCGTACGACATCCATCGACACCGAGGGCAGATCGCGCGCCAGATCGACGATGAACTCAGCGTCGGGGTTGGCGGAGCGGTAAAGGTCAATCACACCGGAAAGCAGAGCATTCACGTCCGCCGCGCCCTGGTTGATGACCGGGGGGCGCGCGTAGTCCGCGAAGGTATTCACCATGGCCTTCATGGTTTCCACTTGCTGCACGATGGTGCTGGTCAGCCGGTCCAGCGTTTCGGCGTCGACGGGCGCCATCTTTGAGAGATATTTCTGGCGCAGTCGTTCCGCCGACAACTGGATGGGTGTCAGCGGATTCTTGATTTCATGTGCCAGCCGGCGGGCCACCTCGGACCAAGCAGCGTCACGCTGACCCTTGGCAAGCGCGGTGATGTCATCAAAGACGATCACCTGGCCCTGGCGGGCTTGACTGCCGAAAGACACCGCCGTTCCCCGACACATCAGGGTACGACGTCCCTCGCTGTTGAAAATCCGGATCTCGCGCTGCCAGCGACCATCACGAGCGGCAACCGAAGCCGTTAATTCATCAACCAGAGGCTGAAGATAGGCGTGTCGGTCCGAGAGCGCCGAAAGCGGCTCGCCCACGACTGGCGCGTCTTCCAGCGCCAGGATCTGGCGACCACTGTCGTTCAGGGTGGTGATGCGGGAACGGTCATCGAGCGCTATCACGCCAGACGACAACTCGCTGAGCAGTGTGTTCATGTAGCGATTCTGGGACTCGATCTCTGCGCGGGCTCCGGCGATGTGGCCGGTCATGGCGTTGAATGAGCTGACCAGCAGACCGATTTCATCGTTGCTCGTCACCGGCAGGGTGGTGGTGTAGTCACCCGCCGTGACCGCGTGTGTTCCCGCCGCCAGCGCACTGATCGGGGCAGAGAGCCGGCGGGCAGAGACAAATGCCGCCCAGGTCGCCACGGCGATGCTAGACAACAGCACGAGTGTCAGCGTGAGCACGAAACTCAGTTTGAGCTTGTCGCGCAGGTAATCGAGTTCGTTGTAGCGCGCATAAGCATGTTCGACATTGCCGGCCAACGTGTTCATGCGCGGTGAAAGCGCATACATGGCGTGCAGGATGCGGCGCCCTGATGCGAGACCCTGATCCGGGATGTTGACGGCGATTCGCACCAGGAAGCCGCCGTTGGAAGGTGGCTCGAGGCCGATATAGCTGCGTCCCTGACGAAGCTGGAGCAACATGGCCGAGGTCGGAAGGGCCGGAACCAGGTCGGGCCCGAGGCTGCTGGTTTCGAGCAAGCCGCCCTCCTGACTCACGATACTGAGCTCGTCCGCTTTGGCGCGCTGGCGCAGCAGCTCAAGGTCGGTATTCCCGACCTCCCAGGTGCTCGCCACCACCATGCTGTTCGGGTTGCGCAGGGCGCTGAGATCGAGCACGCCGTTGCTGGTTTGTCCGCGCCCCAGCTCCGAGGCGAGCTGTTCGGTCTGGCTGTGCAGCTCGCGCATCCGCAGATCCAGCGCGCTGCGGCTCAGTTCCAGCGCGTCTTGGAGGGCGTTGTCTATCCGGGCATCAAACCAGCTGTCCACGCCACGCTTGAGAAAATCCAGCGAGAATCCGTAAAGCACCAGCAGAGGAGTGACGGAGAGCGCAACGAACATCAGCACCATGCGCAGCGTAAGGCGAGCTCCAGCCTGACGGCTGCGCAGCTGTCCGACCAGTTGTCGCACGTTGCTGACCAGCAGGATCACAAAGCCTATGAGTCCAAGTCCGTTGGTGAGCAGCAGCACGGAGAACAGCGCGCCAAAGCGCTCGGAGTTCTGCAGCGCCGCGCCGATCAATACCAGCGAACCCAGCAGCGAGGCTGCCAGCAGCGCAACCCCCAGCGCTGCATATCGCCGACGGCTCATGGCGTGACCTCCCAGCTGTACCAGCCGCTGCCGAGGTACCAGCTGGGTGAAAGGTAGGCGACCGGACGCATGGGGGCGGGTAGTCCCTCGATATCGAGCTTGGCGCGGACGCGCCCCCGAAGCGGTACCTCAGCGGGCAGCGCGTCCAGCTTCGCTAGCGTGACATCGCGCAGTTGTCCGAGCACATCCAGCGCATCCGGCAGCGAGGCCAGGACCTGACGTTGCTGTGAGACTTCATCATGTACCACGTATTTGCCGGCAAGCGCATGTCGCTCGAGGCGGACGGCGCGCCGCAAAACCAGGATTCTCGAATCCCACAGATAGCGCCGGGCGCGCACCAGATGCACGTCGAATACGAAGCGCAAGGGCACGCCACTCTCAACGGCTTCCTGCATGTCGGGGCTGAGAGGGATGCGCGCCTCAAGATCCATGAAATAGAAACCGTCACGCGATTCTCCGCGTACGTCGAGGATTTCGATATCAGCGGCGCTCGCTGGCAAGCCGAGGCTGAGGCAGGCCAACACTGTCCACAGGGCGCAACGAAACATGTGCAGGGATGCAGTCATTACTGGCGAGGTACCTTGCGCAGCAGCGAGAAGTAGAAGCCGTCCATGTCGTCCATGCCCGGCAGAATCTGCCGACCATGGGCAGTTGCCAAGCCCCATTCCGCTGCCATGGGTTCCGGACGGGCATCGGTGTGCAGGCCCAGGAACTCACCGAGCACGCCGTCGTTTTCTGCCTTGAGGACCGAGCAGGTCACATAAAGCAGGAGTCCCCCGGGTGCCAGCAGCGGCCAGAGAGCCTGCAGGATCTGCTGTTGCCGTGTCACCGCAATGCCAACATCGTCCACAGAGCGCCGTAGTCGGATGTCCGGGTGACGACGAATGACACCCAGCGCCGAGCAAGGTGCATCCAGCATGACGCGTGCGAAGGACTCGCCTCTGCTGAGCGCAGCCTCGGCATAGGCTTTTACATCCTCTACCGTAACTGCACACGCCAGTTTGAGGCGCTTGAGGTTCTCCTCGAGCTCCCGCATGCGGCGTGCGTTGATATCCACCGCAACCACCTCCAGCCCGGGAGTCGTCCCGAGCAGATGGGTGGTCTTGCCTCCGGGTGCCGCGCACGCATCCAGCACACGATCACCGGCTGCGCAGCCGAGCAGCGGAGTCGCGAGTTGAGCCGCTTCATCCTGGACCACGAACCACCCCTCGGCATAGCCGGGCAGGACTCGAACCGGTTGTGCGTCGTGGACCACCACACCCTCGGGTGACCAGTGCATGGCGGATGCTGCAATGTTTCGTGCGGCCAGTGCACGCAGGTACTCCTCGCGCGTGGTGGCAGCACAATTGATGCGCAGGCTCAAGGGCGGACGCGCATTGTTTGCCTCGAGGATGCTCTCCCAGTGGTCCGGCCAGTCGCTGCGCAAACGGTCAATCAGCCACTGCGGATGTTCGTATCGGATCTCCTCGGTCACTTCCAATTCGGGATCAACGGGCAGGCGTTGCATCTTGCGCAGCAGAGCGTTGACCAACCCCTTGGCCCATGCACGGTCGATCTGCGCGCAGGCTTCCACGGTCTCATGGACACTGGCGTGGGCGGGCGTCGCCATGTGGAGGATTTCATTCATGCCGGCGAGGATAAGCGCGCGCAGCACCAGATCCTTGTCTTTCAGCGGACGCAGCAGATTGGCATCCAAGCGCGCGCCAAATGAGCGGTAGCGGCGCAAGGTTCCGTAGACGGCCTCCTGCGCGAAGGCGGCATCCGCATCGCTCACGCTCCGGGTGCGGAGCACGGCCAAGGCCTGGTCCAGCGTCTCGCGCCCACTGAGCACCGCTGCCAGTGCCTGCGCGATCAAGGCTCTCACGGCCACTGGTGTGGCAGAAGGGGCGTTGGACTTGCGGGGCATCAGGCGCTGGACACGCCAAGGCGCGCGCCGTAGCCATTCATGAAATCCCGTGCGGACATGATGCGTTTGCCCTGCGGCTGCAACTCCTGGATTCGCAGCGCCCCCGCGCCACAGGCAATGACGATGCCTGCGCCGGTAGCCGCGAGCAAAGAGCCGGGGGCAGCGCCCGAAGTATCCGGGATCGGGACAGCCTTGAGCAGGTTAACCGGGATCCCGAGGGCCTCGGTATGCGCAAGTGGGGCGGGATTCAGTGCCCGAATCTGTCGAGCAATCCGGGTGGCCTGACGCTGCCAGTCAATCTCGCGATCTTCGCGCGTGATCTTGGCGGCATAGGTCACGTCTGATTCATCCTGAGGTTCAGCCACCGCGCTACCTGCGCGCAGTGCGCGCAGCGTGGCGGTGAGTGCTTCTGCACCGAGAGCGGCCAGTCGGGTTTCGAGTGTCCCGGCAGTGTCGTCTGCCTCGATGGGGCAAGTTACCCGTTGCAGCATGGGGCCGGCGTCCAACTGTCTGACAACTTGCATGATCGTGACGCCCGTCTCCGTGTCGCCCGCCATGATTGCGCGCTGAATGGGCGCAGCCCCGCGCCATCTCGGGAGCAGGGAGGCATGCACATTGAGGGCGCCCAGAGGCGGGATCAGAAGCCCTGCCTCCGGCAAGATCAGTCCATAGGCTGCAACCACCAGCAACTCCGGCTGCCAGGCCGCGATGCGCGCCAGGGTGGCCTCATCACGCCATGTGAGCGGTTGCTCCACTGGAATCCCGTTTGCCTGTGCCAGCTGCTTTACCTCCGGGCACTTCATCTGCCGCCCGCGTCCCGCGGCCCGGTCAGGCTGCGTGTAAGCCGCCACGACCTCGACCCCCGGCATATCGATGAGCGCTTGCAGGCTGGGCACCGCGAAGGCTGGTGTGCCTGCGAAAATCACGCGCATGGGCTGGTCGAACGGGGGTGTCATCACAGGATGGGAAGCAGGGAGTGAGTGGCCGTCACGCCGGGCAGATGGCCCGGAAGTGTGATGCTCAGACTGCCCGTCTCTGGAGCTTGTCGAACTTCTTGCGGATGCGCAGGCGCTTAAGCTCAGACAGGCGATCCACGAACAGCTTGCCTTCCAGATGATCCATTTCGTGCTGGATGCAGACTGCCATGAGGCCGGTGGCGTCAAATTCCTTCAGCGCTCCGTTCCGGTCCAGAGCACGTACACGGATGGCCTCGGCGCGGTTCACGGTTTCGAAGACGTCCGGTACCGAGAGACAGCCTTCCTCAGTGGATTCGCTGCCCTCTGTGCTTACGATCTCGGGATTGATGAGGCACAGCGGCTGATCCTGATCCCGGGAAACATCGACCACGATCACTCGCTGGTGGACGTTGATTTGCGTCGCCGCCAGGCCGATTCCCGGCGCCGCATACATCGTCTCGAACATGTCATCCACCAGGGTCCGGATGACCTCGTCCACGGCCACCACGGGCTTGGCCTTGGTTCTCAACCGGGGGTCCGGATAGTGCAGGATTTCGCGCAGTGCCATGGATTTGAAGAGCAGAGAACGTAATCCCTAGAGAATAGGGGCTGGATCAGCATTATTCAAATGGCGGACCTAGCGCTCAAAGCCGGATCGTTTTTCGCGCGGGTTCTGCTAGACTGCCCGAAATAACTGATAAAGCGCGTTGATATGCTTGGGAAAAATCTCCTGGGGATGATGCTGGCGCTGGTACTGCTCGGGGCGGCCCGAGCCGATCAGGTCGTGCTCAATGGTGGTCACCCCAACGTCTACACCGTGGTGGAGGGGGATACGCTCTGGGACATTGCCGGGCGATTCCTCAAACATCCCTGGCAGTGGCCGGAAGTGTGGGAGGCGAACCCGCAGATCGAGAACCCGCACCTCATCTATCCGGGCGACCAGATTCACCTCACCTTCGTTGACGGACGCCCACGCCTTGGCGTCCAGCGCAGCCGTGAGATCAAGCTCTCGCCCTCGGTTCGGGTGTCCGCTCACGATCGCTCGATTCCGGCCATTCCATTGGATGCGATCCAGCAGTTCCTGACCCGCCCCCGCGTGGTTTCTCCTGATGAACTGGCTACGAGTGCCTATGTGGTCGGCAGCCAGGATGAACATCTGGTCAACGGGCAGGGTGCCCGCATCTATGTGCGTGGCTTGCCGGATGAGTCCATGACCCGCTATTCGCTGTTCAGACCGGGCGGTGAATACA
>JAURMM010000111.1 GCA_030830685.1 Gammaproteobacteria bacterium
CGAGGCCCATGAGATTTTGGCGCAAGCGCTGGCAGCATGTACCGGCCGCGATCGCGCACTCATTTTCTCCTCCGGCTATCTGGCCAATCTCGGCATCTTCAGCGGTTTGGTCGGTCGCGAGGATCGTGTGATTTCCGATGAGCTCAATCATGCATCCCTTATCGACGGAGTGAGACTTTCGAGAGCGGAAAATCGGCGTTACAGGCATGGAGACATCGAAGCTCTTTCGGCCTTGCTGGCCCAAGAGCACCCCGGCCAGACCTGGGTAGTCACGGATGGACTGTTCAGTATGGACGGTGATGTGGCACCGCTGAAGGAAATTGCCTTGCTCGCTGCGCGTCACAATGCCGGACTCATCTGCGACGACGCGCATGGCTTCGGCGTCCTGGGGCAGGGGGGTGGTACGCTTGACGCATTGGGGCTGAGCCAGAATGAGGTGCCGCTGCTGGTGGTGACGTTCGGCAAGGCCCTGGGCACGTCGGGAGCCGCTGTGCTGGGCCCGCATCTTTTGATCGAAAACCTGCTCCAACGCGCTCGCACGTTCATCTTTGATACCGCACCCTCACCCGCATTGATGCATGCGACTTCCTGTGCTTTGAAGCTGTTGTTGGGGCCCGAATCGCCACGACCCAAACTGTTGGAAAACATTCGCCACTTCAAGCGATGTCTCGCTGAGGCGGACTTGCCCCAACCCGAAGTAAATACACCCATACAGCCCATGCTGGTGGGTGAAGGCAAGCATGCGCTGCAAGTGGCGGCCGGCCTGCGGAGCCAAGGCCTCTACGTACGCGCGATCAGGCCGCCGACTGTCCCCCCTGGTACGGCGCGCCTGCGTATCTGCCTCAGTGCCGCGCATGAAAAAGCGCAGATAGAGCGACTCGTTGAGGGACTCGTTACACACCGCACAGCGTTCAGACATTCGGCATGACGGACTTTGGTGCGCATGGTCCCGAGATCCATGCGGTGCGCCGCCGGCATGCTCGCGCAGTGGAGACCTACGATGCACATGCCTTCCTGCAGCGGGAGGTGGCAGCGCGTCTACTCGCCAGATTGGACCTGATGCAGCTGGCGCCGGCGCTCGTACTGGATCTCGGCGCAGGCACCGGAGACGCCGCGCGAGCGCTGGAAGCGCGCTACCCTAAAGCGACCATTTTGCTGCTAGATCCCGTGCGCGAGATGCTGGCCAAAGCCAGAACGCGCCGCCGCCGGTGGTTCTCGCGCAGCCGCTACCTTTGCGCAGCCGCAGCCAGCACTGGATTGAGAGACCAGTCGATTGATCTCATCCATTCCAATCTTGCCCTGCACTGGTGTCCGGATATGGACGCTGTACTTGCTGAGTGCCGGCGGGTGCTCAAGCCTAGAGGCTTGCTGATTTTCTCAACTGTCGGACCTTCCACCTTGCAGGAATTGCGCGCTGCTTGGGCGAGCATCGATGACATGCCCCATGTTCACCTTTTCATGGACATGCATGATGTTGGCGATGCCCTCATCAGGGCCGGTTTTGCCTCACCCGTGATGGAGCGCGACAACCTCTGCGTGACCTATCAGCACCTTTCCGGCCTGCTTGGCGATCTTCGTGCCACGGGCGCGGTGAACAGCCACCCCGGGCGCCACAAGGGCCTGCGTGGCTCGGGTCAACTGCAAGCCCTCACGGCCGCTTATGAAAACTGGCGAAGGGACGGATTACTTCCAGCCACTTATGAAATCGTGACGGGGCACGCGTGGGTTCCCGAGCAAGGTACGCGCCCCCAGGATGGAAGCACCGTGGCCACGTTTCCCTTCCACAGGCTGGGTTTGCGCAAAGCATGAATTTCTTCATCACCGGTACGGATACAGGATGCGGAAAAACCGCCGTCACTTCGGCGCTGCTGCTGGCATTGCGGGGCAGGGGGCACCGCGCGGCGGGGATGAAACCCATTGCTGCAGGAACGGAGGATAACGGCCGCAATGAAGATGTCGAGGTGTTGCTGGCAGCCTCCACTCCCGACATGCCGCCCGGAAGTGTGAATCCCTGCCTCCTCAAAGCCCCTACCGCCCCGCACATTGCTGCGGCTCGGGAGGGCCGCAGCATCGAATGGGCGACTTTGGATACCGCCTACCGCGACCTTGCAGCCCGTGCCGATATCGTATTGGTGGAGGGCGTCGGAGGCTGGCAGATTCCTCTGTCACCCGCGCTGCATTTGTCCGACCTGCCCAAACGCTGGAACCTACCCGTACTGATGGTGGTTGGAGTGCGTCTCGGCGCCCTGAACCATGCACTGCTGACGGCCGAGTCCATTCAGCATTCGGGTTGCATTCTTGCCGGGTGGATCGCGAACGTCGTCGACCCCACTTACGTTTACGCGACGGAGACCATCGAGGCTCTGGAACAGCGTGTCGCCGCGCCCTGCCTCGCGCGGTTGGGCTGGCAGGATGTGGCACCGATGACCCGTCTCGCTGCAGGGTTGACGGATGCTGCAACTGCACTAGAGGATTACCGACACCCCATAGCCTGAGTGCATCAGAGATCCCGTGCACGCCGAGCCCGCCACCGCGAGAACCTGGATCATCCAGCCGCAACGCTCCCTGACCTGGGCGGAAGCCCGCCGGTGGTTGTGGTTGCTGAGTCTGATTCCCGCCACCAGCGGCATCCTGTCAGCGTTCTACGGCGCACCGCTGGTTCTGCCTTTCGCGGGTCTCGAAATCGCGTTGCTGTGGGGGGCGTTCTACTGGGTCAATCTCACTGGACGTCATCGCGAGATCGTCAGGCTGGAAGGTTCC
>JAURMM010000112.1 GCA_030830685.1 Gammaproteobacteria bacterium
ACCGCCGAGGGGGATGCCGGTCTGACGTACGCCCATCGCTCCACCCCGTTGGGCGGGTGGAAACCAGCGCATGACGGTGCGGCTGCCGGCGGGCGTGGCGAAGGAAGCACCAATGCCCGCGATGAAGAATATGGCGAGTGCCGCACCAAACCCCCGGGTGGTGGCGATGGCGATGCAGGCTGCGCCTATGAGCACATTGCCCCACATCAAGGCGGCGCGCTCACCGCGCAAATCCACTATCGCGCCCGCAAAGAAAAGAGCCACGAATGAGCCGCCCATGAGGGCGCTGTTGAAGAGCCCAACCTCGCCGCGTGTAAGTGCGAGATCGTCCTGCAGGAAGGGCGCAAGCGTCGGCACGCCCTGGGTCACGACAGAGACCGTGATCTGGGCGGCGAGCGCAAGGCCCAGCAGGCGCCAGGCCGTGGAGTCGGTAAGAATGGGCGCGGTGTCCGGGTGGTCTGGCTCAGCCCCGGAGTTCGCGGCGCATGATCTTGCCGCTCGCGGTCTTTGGCAGATCGGGAAGGATTTCCACCGCATGCGGACGCTTGTAGGCTGCCATCGCGCCTTTGCAGAAGCTGATGATTTCCTCCGGCGTGGCCTGCATGCCGGGCTTGAGGCTGACGAAGGCTTTCACTGATTCACCCCGGTAAGCATCGACCACGCCCACCACCGCAGCTTCCCGCACGGCCGGATGGGTATAGAGCACGTCTTCCACTTCGCGCGGCCAGACCTTGTAACCGGAGGCGATGATCAGATCCTTCTTTCGATCGACGATGTAGAACCAGCCCTGTCCGTCCATGAAGCCGACGTCGCCGGTATGAATGCCCCGGGCTTCGAAGGACTGTTGCGTCTCCTCAGGCTTCTGCCAGTAGCCCGGCACGACCATCGGGCCGCCGCTGACCAGTTCGCCGACTTCGCCGACCGGCAAGGCCTTGCCTTCATCATCGACGATATGGACCACCGCGCCGCTGACAGGCACACCAACCGCCAGCGCACCCGTATTCGGATCTACCGGTGCCTGCGCGCCCAACGGCACTGCGTGGGTCGGGCTGGTGGTCTCAGTCATGCCATAGATGTTGTGGATGTAGGCGCCAAATTGCTGGTGGAAGGCCTCCACTGTGGCCGGTGCCACGGGCGCGCCGCCACTGTAGACCTTGCGCAAGGTGGAGAAATCGCGCTGGCGCGCCTCGGGGCTGTTCATCAGCGCGATGTAGACCGTGATGGAAGCCACGACGAAGGTCGCACCGTGTTTCTCCACAAGCTCCGCCGTGGTGGCCGGATCAAACCGGTAATAGAGAATCTGTGGGCACGGTAGCAGGAAGGAAGTCGTGATCTGCGCAATGAGGCCCGTGACATGGAACAAGGGCGCCACGCCCAGAATCACGTCGCGACTGGAGAGATCCATCCAATCCCGGTAATTCTGCGAGTTGTAGACGATGTTGGCATGCGTGTTCATCGCGCCCTTCGGTGGGCCGGTCGTGCCGGAGGTATAGGTCAGGAGCGCGACATCACCTCCTGCATACTCCACGGGCGGCGGCTCTTTGCCGAGATACTCCTGCAGCAGGCCCATGAGGTCGGCGGTGCTGGCGCAGGCCATGCGGCGCGAATCCTTCAGCAATGCCGGGACAGGGCCGGACAGGAATTCAAGTTCCGAGGTCGTGAAGACTTCCGTCACCGCGCTTTTCGCCACCACCTCTGCCGCGACTTCATGGAACAGGGATTCCAGCGTCACCATAACTTTCGCGCCTGAATCATTGAGGATCAGCGCGACTTCCTTGTGCCTCAGCATGGGGTTGACCGAGACCATGATGCCGCCGGCCTTCCAGGTGCCGAGCATGGCGATGACGAACTGCGGCACGTTCTGCAGATAGACCGCAACCCGATCGCCACGCTGGAAACCACGCGCGAGCAGCGCACAGGCGAAGGCATCGCTCAGGGCGTCGATGCGGCGGGTAGCGATGGCTTCCTCGAAGTAGTAGATGAGCGTCTGTTCTGGCGCACGCGCGGCCGCCGCCTCGAACATGGCCAGCGCATGCGGAAATTCCGGGACAATCTCAGAGGGGGTGCCGGGACGATATTGGGCGAGCCAGGGTTTTTGCAGGTAGGGATTCATGGTGACGACGTAGGCTGGAAAAGGATGTTCCACTATACCGAATCAGGCAACCCTTGCCGCGGTGCGATCCATGGATAGTGTTCAGAGGATGCGCAGACTCCGCCCCGCACCTTCCAGACGGATGTCTGCGAATCGTGCGCACGCGCGAGCATGCTGGAAGGTCGCCACACAGATCAGCCACACCCGCACGATGCGGGAGGGTGGAGTACCCATCGCCACACCTACATCGGCATGCACCCCCCGGTTGTGTGCATGCCATTCACCCGCCTGCGGATTGCCGCGCTGCACCACGAAATGGGTTTCGCGCGCCGACCAGGCGGCGACAGGACAGGGGAAGTGGGTGCCCGGCGCAAGCGCCGCACTCCAGATCCATGTCAAGTCACGTCCATTGTCGAATTCCGTTGCGATGGAAAAATAGTCGTGCGTCTGTGGCCTGTCCTCCGCGAGCCTGCTGGGCAGGCATTCTGCTGACCAACGCCAACACAGACGCGTATCAGGGCCAAGAGGAAAGTCCGCAGGGTGTGTGATGATTCCCTGGTCATCCTCGGC
The DNA here is from genome assembly GCA_030830685.1 of Gammaproteobacteria bacterium. Classification (GTDB taxonomy): domain Bacteria; phylum Pseudomonadota; class Gammaproteobacteria; genus CAIKBL01. Next base: position 2,663 of record JAURMM010000112.1, read on the forward strand.
ATCCAGCAGAATCTCGCGCGCGCAGGCCGCCCCGTGTGCATGAGGTGCGCGAGCGGTATCGTCGCGAAAGATTTCTGCCTGGCCAGTTTCGGCAAGGTACTGCCAGCCCTTTGGAGGAACGGCCGGTGATCTGAGTCGCGCCCATTCCTCCTGCAGCCAGGGGTGCGCCTGGTGTGCACATAACTGTGCGAGGCTTTCGGCTGCCGGGCGCTGCCAGACGATGATTGCGCAGCGCAGAGCCCCTTGCAGTCGTGAATAAAGGTCCACCGAGGTGGCGAGTGTGCCCAAGGCATCGGCCCACAGTCCCATGTAGATCCCGAGTTCGAGCTCGCCCGTCACATCGGCAGTGAAAGTCCCGCTGTCTGCGGTCAGATTGACCGTCCGCCCGCCAGGATTGATCCTGGCCCACAGGTGAAAGCGCGGCCCTCCGTGCAAGGTCGGGTTGCGCTCCGACCATCCAAGCCGTCCGTCTGCGAACAGGCTGAACTGCTGGCCCTTGCTGAGCCTGAAGCCTGTGGCCTGCCACGGTGGCACATTGCCGGGCAGGGTCATCATGCGTGTCTGGCCCAGCTTGTCGAATTCCGGGCTTTTCAGGAGTGCGTTGTGCAGAGATTCTGGATTGTGCATGGTCTTTCATAGGAGCCGGGACGGGAGGTGAGCCTAGCCCATGTGCATGGCTTCGGCGTAGCATGACCGGCTGGTGCAGAAACTTCCAAGCGCAGGTGACTCATGGCAATCCGGGCAGGCTTCGGTATCGCGAATTTTCCCTTCGACACGCCGCGTAGCTGGTTTGAGTGGGTGCAGCTGCTCGAGCGCTACAAGGTCGACTCAGTCTGGCAGACCGATCGCCTGGTCTCACAGGATCCCTATCTTGAGACCATCAGTGTCATGGCAACTCTGGCTGGTTGCACAGAACGCATCAAGTTCGGCATGAATGCCATCGTCGCGCCTCTGCGCGACCCGCTGGTGCTGGCAAAGCAGTGCGCCACGATCGATTTCCTCAGCAACGGCCGCCTCTTGCCGATGTTCGGCGTGGGTTATCCGAATGCGATCGAATGGCGCACCCTGGGCGTGAGCCCCGCCGATCGAGGTGCCCGTTCAACTGAAATCTTCCAGCTCCTCAACCTGCTCTGGAATCAGGAGTCGGTGACTTTCGAAGGACGTTTCTACAAGTACAAGGACGCGAGCATCGCGCCGCGCCCGATTCAGCAGCCCTTGCCGCTGTGGATCGGTGGCAACGCGGAGGCAGCGCTCAAGCGTACGGCGCGTCTCGGCACCGGCTGGATCGGGGGAATCACCACCCCGGAGCAGGTCGCCCACGCTATCACCACCATCCGCAGCGAAGCGGCTGCACTCGGGCGGCATATCGATGCCGACCACTTCGGCACATCCATCGCGTTCCGTATCGGGAGCATGGATGATCCGGTCGTCAGCCAGTTCCCCTTGGTCAGACGTGCGGGCCTGGGCGATGAGATTGATCTGCGTCCACTGCTCTGCATAGGCGCCGTGAAGGACATCATCGCGCGCATCGAGCAGTACAAGGCAGCCGGGGCCTCCAAATTTGTCCTGCTGCCGATTGCCATGGGTGATCGCGACGTGTTTGACCAGACCCGGCGCGCCTGCGAGGAAATTCTTCCCGTCATCGAGGATCGCAAGGCATGAGCGAGACCCTGCTGCTGGAGTCTCTTGAGGAGGGCATACTGACCCTGACCCTCAACCGGCCGGACAAGCTTAATGCCATGAGCTACGCCTTGCTGGACGCGCTTGTGGCCGCGTTCGAGCGTGCCGACCAGAACGATGCGGTCCGCGCCATCATCCTGACCGGAGCCGGTCGCGGGTTCTGTGCCGGCACGGATCTGTCGGCAGGCAGCGAAACTTTCGACGTCTCGCGCGTGCCGCGGGATGTGCATCGGGACGTGGGCGCAAAACTCACGCTCCGCATCTTCGAGATGCGCAAGCCGGTGATTGCGGCCATCAACGGGCCGGCGACCGGTATCGGCATCACCCTGACCCTGCCGTGCGATATCCGCCTCGCCTCCACCCAGGCGCGCATGGGCTTCGTGTTTGCGCGCCGGGGCATAGCGCCGGACGCTTGCAGTTCCTGGTTCGCCCCCCGGATCGTCGGGATCAGCCAGGCTGCGGATTGGTTCATGAGTGGCCGCGTGTTCGATGCCGCCGAAGCCCTGCGTGGCGGGCTGGTGTCTGAGGTTCTGGAGCCGGAACGCCTGCTGCCACGGGCCCGTGAGATTGCGCGGCAGTTCACCGATGACAGCAGCCAGGTCTCGGTGGCGCTGGTCCGACGCCTGCTGTGGCAGATGTTGGGGGCCTCCAGCCCACGGGATGCCCTGTTGCTGGAGTCCAAGGCACTCTGGCATATGGGCCGGGGCGCGGACTCCCGGGAGGGGGTGGCGAGCTTCCTCGAGAAGCGGCCCGCCCGCTTCCCGATGACGGTGAGTCGGGATTTCCCGGACTTCCTCTAGCCCGGACACGGGCTTTATGGGGTGGATCAGGGCATAATAGGCGCTCACCCCTCCTCGGACAGGATTCCCATGAAGCTCTCAGGCTACGCGCCGCGGACCTCCGCCGACGGCAATATCCATTTCCCCATTCTGGAATGCTGGAATCCTGTCACCAAATGCGTGAGCATCGCCGCCGATGTCAGTGGCCGCCGCGTACTCTGCCGGATCCCCGAGACGGTGCTCAAGAAGCGTTTCAAGGCTGCCGAGGGCGGGCCTACTGCCCAGGTCACAGCCAACCGGGCGGCCATCGAGGCGGCAGCCACCGGCGTCATTCAGCGCAAGGCCTTCGCGGCCGACGGCAATGTAGACCTCAAGCTGGAAGATTTTGCCTGAGTTTGACGTCCGGCACGCGGAGCGGAATACGCCTCCGCCCCGTCAGTGAGCGCGATGGGATGAGAAAGCTATCTTGTCCAGGGATGCCATCAAGAGCGCAGAAATCACGAACGACAGGTGGATGATGACGTACCACATCAGCTTGTCATTCGGGATGGATCGCACTTCCATGAAGATTCTCAGTAGGTGAATCGAGGAAATCGCCACGATTGAAGCTGCGACCTTTCCAGGATATGCAGGGCGACGTGAATCAACTCCTGGAAAAACTTCACGCCTAGGGCGAGTGCGGCAATCGACAGGCCCAGGTAAATGGGCGCGAGAATCCACCTGCTCAGGTAGAGGCCGTTTTCGAGCAGGCGTTCAAAGCGGTTGAGTTGTGCGTTGGACATCGGGCGGCCCCCGGCGCGGTTCATGGTCTGCATTATTCCCACGCGCACGAAGTGCCGTCCACCGGGGTGTCAATGACTCCGATGGAAGGCGCAAAAGGTTTTGAAAGCCCTTTCAGTAACGCGGCATACGGGAACGATCCCCGGAGCCCTGATCCTCGCGTGGGCGGGCCGGATTGACTCGCAGTGGCCGTCCGTTCAAAGGGGATCCATCCAAGGCCTTGATAGCGGCTTCTCCTTCCGCGTGGTCAGGCATCTCCACAAACCCGAAACCCTTGGAGCGATCGGTCTCCCGGTCGATCACGACCTTGACCGAACTGACGGCGCCGAAGGGTTCGAAGGCCGCACGCAGTTCAGGTTCGCGCACGGAGTAGGGCAGGTTGCCCACGTAGATGTTCATCGTCATGCGTGTTCTCCGCGTGCAGTGGGCCAATTAGTCAGGGTCAGCCCTCTGTCCGGCACGCCCGTCAGCAGCTGACGGCGAATCTCCCGTTCGCCAGCAAGTGAGGTGAGGGTCTTGCGCCTCACCGCGGCCGACTTTAGCAACGGAAGTGCAAGCTGACAACGGCGCTCGTTCAGCGCGTGGGGATTCGTTTGCGCGGTGGGCGCGCGCGGCGGGTGCCTGGCTTGCTCTGGTCGATGCGCGGAAGGCCCAGGTGCTGGGTAGTGAAACGCGCTGCGCGAGCACCCTCTGGCCTTTGGCCGGTTCCCTTCGGCTGCCACGCGGGAATCAGTTGGTCCGGGCCACTGCCAATGAGATCGCTGCGGCCCATGCGCTGCAAAGCCGCTCGCAGCATCGGCCAGTTGTCCGGATCGTGGTAACGCAGGAAGGCCTTGTGCAGGCGTCTGATGCGCAGCCCTTTCGGAATGGGCACCTCCTCACTGTTCCGACTCACCTTGCGCAGGGGATTCTTGCCCGAGTGATACATCGCGGTCGCAGTTGCCATGGGTGAGGGCAGGAAAGCCTGCACCTGGTCCGCACGAAACCCGTGTTTCTTGAGCCACAAGGCGAGTGCCACCATGTCCTCGTCGCGGGTACCGGGATGTGCGGCAATGAAGTAGGGAATTAGGTACTGCTCCTTGCCTGCCTCGCGCGAGTAGCGATCGAAGAGTTGCTTGAACCGGTAGTAGGTGCCCACACCGGGTTTCATCATCTTGGAGAGCGGGCCCTGTTCCGTATGCTCGGGCGCGATCTTGAGATAGCCCCCCACATGATGAGTCGCGAGTTCCTTCACGTATTCCGGCGACTCGATCGCGAGGTCGTACCTGACGCCGGAGGCGATCAGGATTTTCTTGATTCCGGGCAGCGCGCGCGCTCTTCGGTAAAGCCTGACCAGCGGACTGTGGTCGGTGTCGAGGTTGGGGCAGATCCCCGGGTAGACGCAGGAGGGTTTGCGGCAGGCAGCCTCGATTTCCCGGCTCTTGCAGGCGATGCGGTACATGTTCGCCGTGGGGCCGCCGAGGTCCGAGATGATGCCTGTGAAACCCGGTACCGTGTCGCGGATGGTCTCGATCTCGCGGATCACGGAGTCTTCGGAACGGTTCTGGATGATCCGGCCTTCGTGCTCGGTGATCGAACAGAAGGTACATCCACCGAAGCAGCCGCGTTGAATCGGGATGGAGAAACGAATCATCTCGTAGGCGGGAATCTTCGCGCCACCGTAGGAGGGATGCGGCAGACGCTGGTAAGGCAGCTCGTAGATGCCATCCATCTCTTCAGTCGCCAGGGGGATGGGTGGAGGATTGATCCAAACATCCACATCTCCGTGCCGCTGCACCAGTGCCCGGGCATTGCCCGGATTGGCCTCCAGATGCAGCACTCTCGAGGCGTGCGCATATAGGACGGGATCATCCCGAACCTGCTCAAATGACGGTAAGCGCAGACAAGTCGCTGACCGAGGCGGGCGTCGCCCCGCCTTGAGCATCTCGAGCGGCACACGGGTTTCGTTGGCGTTTTCCGGATCCGGTTGCGCCTGCGGTGACGCCTCCGAGGGACTCATCTCGTAGGGGTCTATCGGTGGGTTGAGCGGGCCGGGGGTGTCCACCGAACTGGAATCGATCTCCGTGAATTCTGCAGGCGGAGAGCCGATGACCGCCGTTCCGCGTAGCCGCGTGAGATTCCCGATCGGTTCTCCTGCGGCCAGACGATGGGCAATCTCCACTATCTGTCGCTCGCCATTGCCGTAAACCAGCAGGTCGGCCTTCGAGTCCAGCAGGATCGAGCGTCTGATCTTTTCCGACCAGTAGTCGTAATGCGCCACGCGTCGCAGACTGGCCTCGATACCGCCAATCACGATCGGGCTCTCGGGGAACGCCTCGCGCACCCGCTGGGCATAAACGATTACGGAACGATCCGGTCGCTTGCCCGGTGCGGCCTCCGGCGTATAGGCGTCATCGCTGCGAATACGGCGGTCTGCCGTGTAGCGATTGACCATGGAATCCATGTTGCCGGCGGTGATGCCGAAGAACAGTCTGGGTGCTCCGAGACGAGAAAAATCCGCCGGCGTGCGCCAGTCCGGTTGCGCGATGATGCCAACTCGAAAACCCTGGGCTTCCAGCATGCGACCGATGATCGCCATGCCGAAACTCGGGTGATCCACGTAGGCGTCGCCTGTGACCACGATGACATCGCAGGCATCCCAGCCCAAGGCCTCCATTTCCTCCCGCGTAGTGGGCAGGAAGGGCGCGGTACCGAAGCGATGAGCCCAGTATTTCCTGTAACTGAAAAGGTTTTTCGCGGCTTCCATGCGCGGATGATAGCGAAAAGGGCGGCTGCTGGCGCCTTGAATGCGCCTCGGCGAGGGGATCTTCAATCAACACCGGGTGCCTGCCAGGGGCAGACACCCGGTGCAAAGTCGGAACTACTGCGCGTTGTTCTCAGTAGCCGCCATTGCGACGCGGCGGACGCGCCGGGCGGTCTTCTCGAGGCTTGGCCTCGTTCACGCGCATGTTGCGGCCTTTCAGCGGCTTCTCGTTGAGGTTCTTGATCGCCTCATTGGCTTCCGAGTTGTTCGGCATCTCCACGAAGCCGAAGCCCTTGGATTGACCTGAAAACTTGTCCTTGATCACGGACGCGCTCGCCACCGCACCAAAGGCCGCAAACGCCTGCGACAGATCTGCATCGGTCACGCTGTAGGCCAGATTTCCAACATATATATTCATCAGTCTCTCTCATCATTGATCGTGGATTGTCATCAATCGCGTCGACGGGAAACCAACCTCACAAATTTCCCGCCAATGAATCGCCGCAGGCGGCGAATTCTTGAACTCTGCATCGTGCGCAACGTTGGAACAGCTGACCTTCAGAGCAACTCCCTGCCAACCGGGTCCATGTTCAACTGAGTGGTGATCACTCGTACTAGCTTGCATCTTACATAAAGCATGTGATAGCGCCAGCACTATTTGTGCCTTTTTTTGGGGCATAAACCGATGAAGGGCGACGGAACGGCAGGCACGGGGACTGCTGCGTTGCGGAAGTCCGGATTCAGGGTTCGCGGTAGCGGTAGTTGAAGGCCTCGCCCAGATGCTCCAGCCAGCCTGCCGAGGGCAGCGGGAAATGGGTGCCGAGCACGAGCGTGCCGGTGTCCGCATAACGCTCCAGGAACGCTCGTCGAGTGCGGGCTGCCAGTGCGGGATCATGATCGAAGATGAAATTCCAGTCGGGATGCCGGCATTGCAAGGGGCTGTGAATCAGATCGCCGGTAATCACCCCTGACTCGCCTGCAGAAGCAATGCGCACGGCACAGTGGCCGGGTGTGTGGCCAGGCGTTGATTCCAGGTAGAGGCAGTCATCAACACCGAAGTCGGTATCCACCAGCACGCCGAGTCCTGCTTCCATCACCGGCAATACATTTTCCGTGAATACCGGATCCTGGCTTTCCCTGGCTTGCCGCTCCGCATGCGCAAATTCCTCGCGCGCAAAGAGATAGCGTGCATTGGGGAAGGTCGGCACCCAGCGCCCATCCACCAGCCGCGTGTGCCAGCCGCAGTGGTCGAGGTGCAGATGCGTGCAGAAGACATAGTCAATGTCTTCAGGGCGAAGGCCGGCCGCGCCGAGTGCCTGGAGCCAGGTGGAATCATCGCGATTGGCCCAACGTGAAAAACCCGCCGGTGACTTGTGGTTGCCGATGCAGGAGTCCACCAGCGCCACATGATGCGGCGTGCGTATGACGAAGCTCTGGATGGGCAGGATCATGCGGCCCGTGTCGGGACAGAGTGCGCGCGGGATGAGCCATTCAAGATGCGGCGCAAGTGCCTCCGGGGTGGCTTGCGCAAACATCTTGGCCGGACTGAGGAACGGTTCGTCCAACTCCACCACATTGGTGAAGGCCACCTGTCCGATACGTGTCCAGCTCATGTTGATTTCCTTGGCACGGAGAGACACAGGGCCGCCCATGCCTCTGGTCAGGCCGTCAGCTGCCGTGACATTTCTTGAACTTGCGGCCGCTGCCGCAGGGGCAGGGATCATTGCGACCCACATCGCGCGTTGGATTGCGAACCGGATCGCTCACTGCGTGTGCGTGATGATGGTCGTGGTCGTGATTGCAGCCCGGGCCGTGCACATGGCCCTGCACAGCATCCTGGGGTTCCTGTTTCGTTTCTTGCATGGGGTGTCTCCGGGGCGTGGTCAGGCGGGCAGGGCCAGCAGCTCGGACAGATGGACATCAACCTGCTTCAGGAAATCCTGATCGAAGCCTGTCAGTACCAGATGGCCACAAGTGCTCTTCAACAGCCGCAGCTCGCTGCCCTTAATGAGTTTCTGTTCGGCGGCACAGTCCCGAGGCGGAAAGAACATGTCTTCATCGATGGGCATGACGAAGGTTTTTGCGGTGACGCGTGCCAAGGCTTTCTTCAAATCACCGCCGGTATGCCGGCTCACATCACCGCGCTGCCACTTCCAGGCCATGCACAGCAGATCATTGGGATCCATGGCGCAAAAATAGGCTTCCAGGAAATTTGTCATGAAATCCTGGACCGAACTGAAGCCGAGCCGGCGCCATTCCTCCTGACGGAAATATTCCGTGCTGAACCCCATCACTGCCCACAGCAAGGCATGCCGGGAAAGACCCGCGCGCACCTCTGCATTGTCGTTGTACCAGCCCTGACGCCAGCCCGGATCACTGGTAATGGCATCCATCAGGCTCTGCGTGTACAGGAAATCGTGCGGCGTGTTGCGCGCGGTGCCCGCGATCGGCGCTGCGCGTGCCACCATGTCCGGGTAGCGCACCGCCCACTCGTAAGTCTGCTGCGCACCCATCGACCCGCCCATGACCAGTGCCAGGCGTTCGATGCCAAACAGCTCGGTGACCAGCTTGTGCTGGGCCCGAACATCGTCGCCGATGCGCACATGAGGGAAGTTGCCACGGCCACCGTTGCCGGCCGTATTGTGCGGCGAGCTCGAAACACCATTGCCGAGCTGGTTCACGCAGATGATGAAATAGCGCGCCGGGTCTAGCGCACGGCCCTTGCCGATGTAGCACTGCTCGAACACCTTGCTGGTGCCTGAATACCAGGAGGGAATCAGGATGGCATTGTCGCGGGCCTTGTTGAGTTTGCCGTGGGTGGCATAGGCGAGGTAGCCGCCACGCAGCGTGCCGCCTTCCTCGAGGGTGAAATCCCCGAGCGGGAAAGTCTTGAAAGGTCCCTGGACTTCCTGTGAGTAGAACGGATTCGTCAGCATTGCGGCACTCGTTGCAGATGGAGGGTGCCGGAATTCGAAACGATTGTCGGCGTCCGGTCAATGGCCGGCGGCAACTACGGAAATGAAAATGGACGAAGTTCCGGGTGGAGCCACCGAGGCCCCAAAGCATGCGCAAGAAGGTCTGTGCCCAGGAGTCCAGATTCTTCGCAAAACAGCTGCCGGTCGGGGCAACGGCAAAAAGATGAGAGGCCGCCCAGCGCGTATGCTTTGATGGGCTGGGCCGATGGCACGCCTTGTATTAGGCTCGAGACTGAACGATCTTGGGGAATGCCATGCAATATCAGACTCTCTCAGTGGAACGCCGCGGCCACCTCACTCACCTCACCCTGAATCGCCCCGAGGTGATGAACGCCATCAACCAGACGATGCATGATGAGCTCCAGCACGCCTTCGATTCTTTTGCCTCGGACGATACCCAGTATCTGTGTGTCGTGCGTGGAGCGGGGGGGCGCGCCTTCTGTGCCGGCAGTGATTTGAAGTCCATCGCCGCACGCGGTGAACCCCACGTCTATCCCCGGCACGGTTATGCGGGACTCATTGAACGCTTCGACCTGGACAAGCCGCTGCTCGCAGCCGTGGACGGTGTAGCTGTAGGCGGTGGCTTCGAACTCGCGCTCGCCTGCGATCTCATCATTGCCACCGGACACTCCCGCTTCGGGCTTCCCGAGCCTCTGGTGGGCGCCGTGGCGCTCGGCGGAGGCATGCATCGACTGGCGCGACAGATTGGCTTGAAGCAGGCCATGGGGCTCATTCTCACCGGCGAACTGGTGGGGGCGGAGGAAGGCCTGCGCCTCGGGTTCGTCAATGCGGTGGTCGCGCCGGAGGCATTCGAGGCGGAAATCGAACGCTGGTGCACAAGCATCCTGCGCTGCGCGCCGCTGGCTACTCGAGCCTCCAAACAGAGCGTGATGAGAGGGCTTGCGGAGCCCGATGTTGAAAAGGCCATGTCGGCACAGCAGGGCTATCCCGCTTTCGCAGACTGGTATGCCTCGGCCGACAGGCTGGAGGGTGCGCGGGCGTTTGCCGAAAAGCGGGCGCCCGTCTGGACGGGCGGCTGAATCAGCGCGTGATCACGACCTTGCCATAGACTTCCCGCGATTCAATGAGTCGCAAGCCCTCGGGCGTTTCGCTGAAGGACAGGACCTTGTAGATGACGGGATCGATCTGGCCTCGGGCGATGAGGTCATAGAAGAGCTGCTGGGCTTTGCCCGGCAGTTCGGACCCTCGATCCAGATACTGGCCCCAGGCCAGCCCGAGAAAACTCATGTTCTTGAGCAGTATGCGATTGAGTTCGAGCTGCGGAATGCGGCCGCCGGCGAAACCGATCACCACATAACGACTGCCCCACGCCACGCAGCGTTTGACCTGCTCGAAGATTTCACCACCGACCGGGTCGTAGATGACATCCGCGCCCCGGCCTCCGGTGAGGGCCTTGACCCGCTCGACCAGATTCTCCTGGCGGTAATTGATGAGATGATGCGCGCCCTGTTGGCGACACACTTCGAGCTTGGCGGCATCGCCGGCACAGGCAATCACGTTGGCGCCCATCAGGCGCCCCAGCTGGATGGCTGCCGTGCCCACCCCGCCGGCCGCGCCGAGCACCAGAAGTGTTTCTCCCGCCTTCAGCTGCGCGCGATGCTCCAGCCCGAAATAGGACGTGCCGTAAACGACCGAGAGGGCCGCCGCCTGGACATCGCTCACATGGGCCGGCACCGTCCAGGCGGCCTGATTGTCCACCAGAAAATAATCCGCCAGTGTTCCACCTGAGTGCGCGAAACCGACCACGCGCTCTCCCACGCGGAAGCGGCTCGCGGGGCCGACCGCCTCGACCACCCCCACACCTTCCACCCCCGGCACGGCGGGCAAGGGGGCTTTGTGCTGGTATTTGCCTTCGATGATGAGAAGGTCAGGGAAGTTGAGCGACACCGCGGTGGTGCGCACCAGCGCCTGGTCATGTCCCGGGGTGGGCGCGGGACGTTCCACCCAGCGCAGGACATCCTTGTAATGACCGTAACGTTCGAACTGCCAGGCGTGCATGATGGAACCTCCGGCTCAGATGCGGTCCGTATCGGCGGGTTCGGCGATGACCTCGTTCTCGATCGCCCCGACCTTCTCGATCTCGATGCGTACCCGGTCCCCTACGTTCAGGTATTTGTGGGGTTTGAATCCGATGCCTACCCCGCTGGGTGTGCCGGTCAGAATGAGATCCCCCGGTTCCAGCGTGAATGCCGCAGTCAGTGTCTCAATCTGGGTGAAGCAATCGAACACCAGATGCCGGGTGTTGGAATTCTGGCGCAGCTCACCGTTGACGAAAGTCTTCAAATCGAGCGTATGTGGATCGCCAACCTCGTCCGGGGTAACGAGGAAAGGCCCGAACGGTGCATGTGTATCAAAGGACTTGCCCAGGGTGAAAGTCTGCGCGCGCATCTGCCAGTCGCGCACCGAGACATCATTGCAGACCACGTAGCCTGCGATCACCTCATGCGCACGTTCACGCGGCACATGGCGACAGCGCCGCCCGATCACGAAGCCTAGCTCGCCCTCGTAGTCGAGCTTGTCGGACACGCGCGGCATGTGAATGGCG
>JAURMM010000113.1 GCA_030830685.1 Gammaproteobacteria bacterium
GGGTCGGTTTGCAGGCGCATCCCACGTTGCAGGCGCCGCACGAACACTCCGTCAATCTGTTCCCGTTCCGCAGCCAGTCCCGTTTCCTTTTCGATGATTGAAGCCATGATCAATGCCTCGTCCGGAGAACGGTAAGGCAAATCAGGCCGGCGAGCCTGCCAGGCCGCGGCGAGAACGCGTTGCATCTCACGATGGGCGCGGCGGTACAGAGCAAAGTCCTCCGTGTGGTGCAGATATTCATAGGTGGATGGGAAGAAACGGCCCTCCGGCGCTTGTCCGCGGTAACCCATCCGTGTCATCAGCGCCGAGTCATCCAGCCCGGCTGAGGTCTGCTGCACGCCCGGCAGCGACGCAATCTGGGCACGCAACGCAGCGAAGGTTGAACCTTCAACGACCGTAAAGCGATAGCGCTTGACCTCTCCGCGGACGAAACGCTGCAGGATATCGCGAGGAGTAAGGCCCGGTACCAGTTCGTAGACACCGGCCTGCAGGCGCCCGGCAAGCCCCAACCGGACGGCCTCCACTCTCAGGTAGGCCGGACGTTCGAGCAGGCCTTCATCCGACAGAGCCAAGGCAACCGTATTGATACCCTGCCCTTTCCTGATTTCGAAAAGAAGAGGTGTTTCCAGCAGAATCTCCCGGTTCAACACCCGCTCCATGTCCCTGTAGAGCAGACCCACGCCGAGCAACACCAGACAGAGCAGAACACTGAGGACCTTGAATGGCCCGCTGTGACATCGCCTCATGGGGCGAGTTGGCGTTGGCGCAAGCTGCTGCGCAGCGCAAGCAACGAGGCCTGCGCGAGTTCCCGCAGGCCTCCCGGCAGCTCAAGCGTCTCGGCAATCTGCACTCCCCGCAGGCTGTTGGTGAGGATCACGCCCTCACACCGTTCGAGGTCAGCGCGCGTCAGGCGCTGGATGGCAATGGGAAAACCGAGCGCCGGCGCGGCTTCCAGCAGAATTTGCCGCATGATGCCCTGCACGCCGCTGTGCTCCAGCGGCGGCGTTCGCAGCATTCCATCCATCAGCAGAAAGACGTTGCCACGCGTTCCTGCAACGAGATCGCCCTCGGTGTCGAACATCAGCCCCTCCTGTGCTCCTGCTCGTACCACCTCTGCGGCCGCAAGGACCTGCTCCAGACGATTGAGGTGCTTGAGGCCAGCGAGTACCGGGCTGCGCGCCAGGGGCGTGCCACAGAGGATGACGCGCCCTAATGTATCGCCCGTGCCTGCAGGCCACGGCGCGATCTGGGCAATCCGGCGCGAGGCACGGCCTGCCTCTGGCGCATAGCCACGCCGACCGCTGCCGCGCGTGAGGATGAGCTTGAGCACCGCGGGTGCCTGACTATCCGGGTGGTCAGCGCACAGCGCCTGGAGCCGGCAGAGATCCTGCCGCCAGATTTCTTCCTCAGGGAATGGGATCAGCAGCCGCTGTGCACCGTGCTGGAGCCGCGTCAGGTGGCGATGCCAATGCCGGGGTTTGCCGTCGATGAGGGCCAGTGTCTCGAACAGACCGTCGCCATACGCCAGACCCCGGTCGGAGCAAGGTACGAATTCTGCGGGAACTCCGTCTACCAGACTGGCCTCGCAAATGGTTTCAGGATTCAGACTGTCCACGAGACCCGACGTAAAGCGGGGCGCATCGCTGGCCCAGGTTCAGGGCTTGCGGAACGCGAGTGTGGCGTTGGTGCCGCCAAAGCCGAAGGAGTTTGAAATAACCACGTCGAGTTTCATCTCGCGCGCCTGCTTGGGCACGTAGTCGAGGTCGCATTCAGGATCGGGCGTATCCAGGTTGATGGTGGGCGGTGCGATCTGATCTCGGAGCGCGAGAATCGTGAACACGGCCTCTACGCCTCCTGCCGCACCGAGCATGTGTCCCACCATGGACTTGGTGGAGCTCATGGCCAGCCGATAGGCGTGATCCCCGAACAGCCGCTTGACTGCATCGGTCTCGGCTTTGTCCCCGGCCGGGGTAGAGGTCCCATGGGCATTGATGTACTGCACTTCGTCCGCATTGATGCCGCCGTCAGCCAGCGCGAGCGCCATGCAATCGGCCGCCCCTTCGCCATTCGGAGACGGCGAAGTCATGTGATAGGCATCGCTGTTCATGCCAAAGCCCGCGAGCTCAGCATAAATCCGCGCCCCGCGTCGGCGCGCGTGTTCAAGTTCTTCCAGCACGACCACACCCGCACCGTCACTCAGGACGAAGCCATCGCGATCCTTGTCCCACGGGCGGCTGGCCCGCTCGGGTTCGTCATTGCGGGTGGACAGCGCACGCGCGGATGCGAACCCCCCGATACCTGTCGGGCTGGTGGCGAATTCAGATCCGCCCGCGATCATCACATCGACATCGCCCCGCTCGATGTGTCGGGCGGCGAGACCGATGCTGTGTGCGCCTGTGGAACAGGCGCTCACGATCGCGTAATTCGGTCCACGTATGCCGTATTTGATGGAGAGATTGCCGGAAATCATGTTGATGATGTTGCTCGGCACGAAGAACGGCGAAATCTTGCGCGGGCCACCGTCGAGGAACGACTGATAGCCTTTTTCTATGCCGGGTAGGCCACCAATCCCGGACCCTATCAGCACGCCTACCCGGCGGCTGTTGGCTTCAGTAATTTCGATCCCGGCGTCTTCGATGGCCTGGATGCCTGCCGCCATCCCGTAATGGATAAACGGGTCCATCTTCCGGGCTTCCTTGACCGAGATGTATTGTTCGACGTCGAAGTTCCTGATGGCACCACTGATGCGAGTGGAAAAGCTTGAAGCATCGAAGGCCTCGATCGGCCCGATGCCGCTGACTCCGGCGACGATGCTCCGCCACGCTTCTGCCACGGTATTCCCCACGGGGCACACCGTGCCGAGCCCTGTCACGACTATCCGACGACGCACTGATGTTTCCTCAACTAATCCCTCAAACGGAAAAGGCCGCGGTCACCGGTAAGGTTCAAGCCGCGGCCCTCAATCGATTTGGCGTACGGGAATCAGGCCAGGTTCTTGTTGACGTAATCGATGGCCTGTTGAACGGTAGTGATTTTTTCTGCTTCCTCGTCCGGAATCTCGGTCTTGAATTCCTCTTCGAGGGCCATCACCAGTTCGACCGTGTCGAGGGAGTCGGCACCGAGATCATCCACGAAGGATGCTTCGTTGGTCACTTCTTCTTCTTTGACCCCGAGCTGCTCGATGACGATTTTCTTGACACGTTCTTCAACGCTACTCATTTTGAATTTGTCCTCCCGACACGTGGGCAGCCCAGGCTGCGGCGGTTCGTAGTTTAGTGGAAACAGGTCTGCTTGCAAGCCAAACAAGGGCTTGGCGGATTTTCCCGGATGCACCAGCACAGCGCTTCGGCATCCGGGCTCTCTGGGCTCATGCCATGTACATGCCCCCATTGATATGTACCGTCTCGCCGGTGATATAGCCGGCAAGATCGGACGCGAGATAGACCGCGAGGCCCGCGATCTCCTCCACCCTGCCCAGACGTGCCGCCGGAATGCGCGCGATCATCTGTTCACGCTGGGCGTCGGTCAGTGCGCGGGTCATGTCAGTGTCGATCATGCCGGGCGCGATGGCATTAACTGTGACATTCCGATTGGCCACTTCCTGGGCGAGCGAGCGGGTGAATCCGGTCAACCCCGCCTTGGCCGCCGCGTAGTTGGCCTGGCCTGCATTGCCTGACGCCCCCACTACCGACCCGATGTTTATGATGCGCCCAAAACGGGCCTTGATCATCGGCCGGATGAAGTGGCGGCAAAGGTGAAATACGGCGCTCAGATTGGTCTGAATCACCTGTTCCCACTCTTCGTCCTTCATCCTGAGCAGCAGATTGTCCCGTGTAATACCGGCGTTGTTGATCAGCACGCTCGGGGTGATGCCAGCCTCCCCTAGCTCGCTGCAAAACGCCTGGATTGAATCCTTGTCGGATACATCCAGCACCATCCCGAGGTGATCACCACCGAGCCCGGCCTGAAGAGCCGCGGCACCTGTGGCAGTGGTGGCGGTACCCACCACGCGATATCCCGAGGTAGCAAACGCATCAGAAATTGCGCGACCTATTCCGCGGCTTGCGCCGGTGATCAGGGCTGTCTTCGAGGTCTCCATGAATCAGACTCCAGTATTGAGTGCAGCACGGAGGTCATCCGGCGTCGCCAGCGAGGCAGTCGCCATGCCGGATGCACAGCGCTTCACCAGCGGTCCCAGCACCTTGCCTGGACCGCATTCAAACGCGTGGGTCACACCTTTGGCCGCAAACAGTTCGATGGTTTCCTGCCAGCGCACGGAGTTTGCCAGCTGGTCAATGAGGACCCTGCGGATTTCGCCGGGGTCGTCATGGGCAGCGACATCCACGTTGTGGATGACGGGAATCATGGGCACCGAGAAATGGGTCGCTTCAACCTGTTCCCGATAGCGTTCGGCTGCCGGCGTCATCAAGGCGCAATGTGCCGGTACGCTGACACTGAGCGGAATCACTTTCTTCGCCCCGCGTGATTTGGCCAACTCGCCGGCACGCGCCACACCTGCGGTATCGCCCGAAAGAACGATCTGTCCCGGGGCATTGAGGTTTGCGCACTGGGCAATCCCAGCTGCGCTCGCATCACGACAGACTTCGAGGAGTACCGGCAGTTCAAGCCCGAGGACGGCAGCCATGGCGCCGGCGCCCGGCGCAACGGCCTCTTGCATGAAGCGGCCACGTGCCGCCACCAGTGAAACTGCGGCAGAGAATTCCAGCGAACCTGAGCAGACGAGCGCCGAGTATTCGCCAAAGCTGTGCCCAGCCAGCAGTGCGGGCCGGGCCCCACCACAAGCGACCCAGACGTCCCAGGTGGCAACGCTCGCGGCGAGCAGCGCAGGCTGTGTGTTGGCAGTGGCGTTGAGGGTTTCTGCCGGACCCTCCTGCACCAGCCGCCACAGGTCGAAGCCGAGAGCTTCGGAGGCCATCTCAAAACGAGCGCGTACCTGCGGGAACTCGGTAGCCAGCGCATCCATCATCCCGATCGATTGCGCGCCCTGCCCCGGAAAGATCAATGCCAACTTCATGCGTGCTCAATCAACCTGTTCATGCACCAACAAATCTTCCAGCAGGCTGCTGATGCGTTCCGGCACCGCCTGGGTGATTTGCGAGACGGCCTCATCGATGGCGCGACCGAAGGACAGCACATCCGCGCTGCCGTGACTCTTGATCACGATGCCGCGCAGGCCGAGCAGGCTCGCTCCGTTGTAGCGTCTCGGATCAGCCCGATCTCGCAGGCTGCGCAGCGCCGGCGCGGCGCAGAGCGCCCCCAGCTTGCGCCACCAGCTACGCTGAAACTCCGCGCGTGCAATGTCCGCGAGCATCGAGGCAACACCCTCTGCAGCCTTGAGTGCGATATTGCCGACAAATCCATCGCACACGATCACGTCGAACTCCCCGGAGAAAATGTCGTCTCCTTCGGCGAAGCCGCAGTAATTGAGCTTGCTCTTGTCCAGCAGCACCGCAGCCTGTTTGACGGTGTCGTTGCCCTTGATTTCCTCTTCACCGACGTTGAGCAACGCAACACGCGGCGAGCTCTTGCCATCGATGGCAGTAGCCAGCACCGAACCCATCACTGCAAAGCGGAAGAGCTCCTCTGAGCTCGAATCCACATTGGCCCCGAGGTCAAGCACCCGCGTCGGCTGATGACGGCCGGGCATCATCGCGCAGATGGCCGGCCTGTCTATCCCGGGCAACGTCTTGAGCAC
>JAURMM010000114.1 GCA_030830685.1 Gammaproteobacteria bacterium
ATCCGGCGCAGGTTCGATGCCGGGATTGCGCAGGGACTGCATTACCTGGCCTGCGCGCAACGCCAGGCGGGTTCCGAGCACCGCCGCCACGGCAAGTGGAAAAGCTGCGCCAAGGAGCGGAAATGCCAGCTTTGCCCAGGGCTCGGGCTGGAAGTCTGCAAGTGCTGTAACCAGGATACCGGCGACACCGGCGCCGCCTACACACAGCATCTGCGTTTTCAGCGAAAGAACGGTTGAATAGTCACGCATTTGAGGGCTCCGGAAAGAGGGGCGTCCAAGCGGGCACGCAAGAGAACTCGTTGGAATGTCTTAGCGGCCAGGTTCAAGAGGTGCTTGAGTACAACCCCGAAAGGTTGTCCGGGTCACAGAGCGGGTCATAGCCTGCCGCAAGCACATGCACAGGACAGGCGGGCCGCAGATTCGGGAAGAAGGTATCCACTACCCCCTGCGCGGAGAAGTCTCTCAATTGCTCGGTCGTACAGTTCCAGATCCCCGGCCCTTCCAGCGACTTCACCAGCACCAGCGCATCGGCACCGAGCCGATTGGCAAGCCACAAGGCAAGGCTGTCCGAACTCAGTGACCAATCTCGGGGCAGACCCTCCATGTCCAGTGCCAGCTGGTCGGCCAGTTCCGGCAACCACAGTCGCGACCCCACCGACTCGGTCTGTTCCAGTCCACCCAAGCCGCGCGCCACTGCCAGCGCTGGTGCACGGGCATGCAAGGCGAGGCCATACTGGGCCATCGCCAGCAAAGCCATGGCGTGTGCCGCATCGTCCGGGATGCCCCAATCGGCCTGCGCCGCGCGCACCGCATTTGCAAAACGGCCACCACCGGGAACCACGATGCAGCGCGCCGCGGGGTGAGCCAACGCAGACAGCCAGGGCGTGAGCCGTGGGCTGTCACCCAGGCTGCCGCCCAGCTTAACGACCCAGCCCCGGAATCTCGGCATCCGCGAAAACCTCCAGCATGGCTGCTGCCTTGGTCAGGCATTCCTGATATTCCGATTCCAGCTCCGAGTCCATCACGATGCCACCCCCGGCCCAGCAATACAGGCGCGATCCATCCTGCACCAAGGTACGAATGGCGATATTGGTGTCCATCCCACCATCGCAACTGAGATAGCCAATGGCTCCGCAGTAGACCCCGCGCCGATTGGGCTCCAGTGCTTCGATGATCTCCATCGCGCGGATCTTCGGCGCACCCGTGATCGATCCGCCGGGGAAGCAGGCGCGCAGCACGGCAGCCGCTGAGACGCCGTGGGCGAGCTTGCCACAGACGGTACTGACCAGGTGGTGCACGCGCGCATAGGTCTCGATGGCAAACAGACGAGGCACACGCACGGTGCCCACGGCGCATGCCTTGCCGAGATCGTTGCGCAGAAGGTCAACTATCATCACGTTCTCGGCACGGTCCTTGGCGCTTGCAGCGAGCTCGGCGGCAAGCTGCTCATCTTCGGCAGGATCATCACTGCGACGACGCGTACCCTTGATGGGTCGCGTCTCCACTTCGTCCCCATGAACCCGCACGAAGCGCTCCGGTGAGGAACTCAGGATCGCACTCTCGGGCAGCCTGATGTATGCGGAGAAAGGCGCCGGATTGACATGGCGCAGTCGCTGATAGGCATCCCAGGCATCGCCCCGCACCTCGGCCGAGAAACGCTGGGTCAGATTGACCTGGTACACATCACCCTCGGAAAGGTAGCGCTTGATGCGCCGCCAGGCGTCGGCATAGGTGGCAAAGTCCATCTCCGGTTTGACCTGCGAGGTCACTTCGAAACGGGTGCCGAAGGCTGGCGGCGTGAGCGGCTCCTGGGCCTGGCAGGCACGCCACAGAAAGTCGGGTTCGTCGCGTGCCGCTGGATGCGAAACCAGCCAGCAGGCTTCGGCGTCGTGATCGATCACCACTGCATGCGCATAGATCCCGATGACCATGTCGGGTGTACCGAGGTCACGGCTCGCGAGTACCGGAAGCCGTTCCAGCCTGCGCCCAAGGTCATAGGCAAAAAAGCCTATGGCGCCTCCCGCAAAAGGCAGGTGCCCGGCCTGTGCCGGGCCAAGCTCGGCGAGGGCCTCCTCCACGAGCTTGAATGGATCAGTCGTTGAGAGCTCCTGACGTCCGTCGCGATGGATCTCCGTTTCCTCACCCCGGGTGATGATCACGGTATGCGGATCGCAAGCGAGGATGTCGTAGCGACCACTCGAGGTCGCCTGTCGGCAGCTGTCCAGAAACATGAACCACGGGCGTTCGGCAAGTCGTGACGCCAGAGGTCCGGTATCACGACAGTAAGGCAATGCCCGCAGGCGCGCGGCAGGCTTCATGTGTTGTCGCGCCCACGGAGTCTGGCTACCGCGACGGCCGGGGCACACACATTCACCGCCGTGCGCGCAGGAACACCGCAAAGGCTGGCGTAGTCGGTCGCCAAGGCACCACAGCGCGCGGCAATCGTCGGCACGAGGAAACTCCCCGCGCCCGCGCCCACCAACAGCGTCCCTGAAAGCCGTCGCGGCTGAGCGCTCGCAACCAGGGCCAAGCCCTCTTCGATACGCCGCATCTGGCATTGGCTCAGGTACTGGGCAAATGCGTGCAGCGACTCGTCGTCAGCAGCCGGGGCATCCTCGCCCAGCATGCGCGCGAGGCGTGCACGGCTGTGGAGAACATCTGCCGGGCGCTGGTCGGCAGTCGGCAAATCATCGGCCCCCTCCGGCAGTTCGCCGGTCACTCGGTAGACGTCAGCCATGTTCGCGAAATACTCCGCAGTGAGTCCTCGCCACCCACCCGCAAAGGGTGCCCGCATCGCGACCGCCATCACGGGCGTCCGGCAGACCCCGGTGTAAACGAGTTCCCCGCAGGCGAGGCGCGTGCCGTCGCGGTCCGCTCGCGCGCGCACAGTGCCATCGGTGACAGAGATGATGTCGGTGGTGGTGCTGCCGATATCGAGCAGCAGCCCACTGTCCACACGCGCGGCAATGTCGCAGGCGGTGGCCTGCCAGTTCATCGAGGCCACGGCCTCCGGTTCCACTTTGGCCTCCTCCACGGACAGAAAACCTTCGCGCGAAAAAACATCCAAATCAGGGCCGAGATGGTGTGACAGCACCGCGAGAATGGCCGACACGCCCTCCGCTCGCGTCGCGAAAAGATCACACAGTTCGCCAGTCATGGTGACCGCGTGGCGAACAGGCGTCCTGTCCGAGGCGTGAGCCAGTGCGCTCAGCACGGCGTCCAGAGACTCCAGACCTTGCCACAGGGCGCATCCACGCTGTTCAACCCCGAGAACACGGCCCGCCGCATCGACCCATGCATGTTTCACATGAGCCCCGCCGATGTCCCAGCCGTGGTAAAGCACGCGCGCGCTCCCTAGGATCGGAGCCGTCTGAGCGACATGAGAGGAAAGGCCGGCATGAGGTGTGTGCCCGTGATCGATTTGTTGGGGGGGGCGGTGGTGCACGCCGTGAGGGGACAAAGGGAACGTTATCAACCCCTGGTGACGCCCTTCGCTGCGCAGGCAACCGCGTGTGATGTGCTGGCAGGCATGCTGAACTTTTATCCGTTCCGCAGCTGCTACATCGCCGATCTGGCGGCCATCCGCCAGATCGGCGACCACGATCATGAGATAGCGACACTGGTGACGCAACATCCGCAGCTGGAGTTCTGGGTGGATGCCGGATTCGGACAGCGTACGGTGATGCCCTTTTATGCCGGCGCGGGGAACGTGCGCCTGACCATTGGCAGCGAATCACTGCCCGATCTTCCGGCTTGGCATGCCGTGCGCGCGCGCTGCACTGGCCAGCGCCAGCCCTTGCTTTCACTGGACCATTACCAGGGACAGCTTCTGGGTCCCGCGTCGCTCGCGCAGCAGTCGGCGCTGTGGCCCACAGCAGTGGTGGCCATGAACCTTGATCATGTTGGCAGTGGACTCGGTCCCGACCTCAACCTGCTCGACCGTCTGGCTGCACAGTCACCGAGGACGCAACGCATTGCAGCCGGTGGGGTTCGCGACCATCGCGACCTCGAGCGTTTGAAGGCACGGGGAGTTTCTGCAGTGCTGCTCGCAACCGCCCTGCACACGGGCGCCGTGCGCCGCGAGGACCTCGCGCGCATCGAATATCCGGCCTCATGAACGCAAAAGCCCCGCAATGGCGGGGCTTTGCAGGACCCTCCCGCAGCGGCGCACACCGCTTCCGGAGAGGACCGGAGCAGAGGTCTTACTTGGCCTGGAAGGGATGGTCGACCTTGCTCTTCTGCTGCACCACGTAAGAAGCCTTGGGCTCACGTGCCACGGCACGCTTGATGGATTCCTTGGTTGCTTGGTAGTTGTATTCCTGAATCTTCTTGTCGTCGTCGGCAAGCCAGTGAATGAACACGCCCACGCAGATGAAGATGTCGTCGGCTTCGTTGGCCGGAATGGTGCCGTCTTCCACGCAGTCGGCGACCGCCATGGCCACGCCACGCTGAGCCGGTCCGAACATCTGCACCGCCTGCTTGGAGCCCTTGATCGTCACCTTGTTGAACATGACGGTGCTCGGCTTGGTCGCAAGATTCGGCGCCACAACTGCCAACAGGCTGCTGAAGCCGTCCTTGTTGTTGGTGATGCAATTACAGAAAGCCGCTTCCGCCGCACTGCCGCGGGGGCCCATGATGAGATCGATGTGGGCGACTTCGTTACCATCCCCAACCAGCGATTCGCCAACCAGAACCCGATCTACAACAGCCATTTGATTTCTCCTCTTCACTGCTCGTGATTTGTTCTTGTGCCTGGCCGCAGCGCCCCGCGACCGCAGCGATGCTGCACGGGATCAAGGCTCCGGCGCCGATTCCAGCAACAGCGCCAGCAGGCTGGCGACTGTCAGATCCG
The DNA here is from genome assembly GCA_030830685.1 of Gammaproteobacteria bacterium. Lineage (GTDB taxonomy): Bacteria > Pseudomonadota > Gammaproteobacteria > CAIKBL01. Next base: position 4,853 of record JAURMM010000114.1, read on the forward strand.
CGCTCGTGCCGGGGTTGAGTCCCCTGCCTTTGAGTGTCCTGTCGAAGGTGGACAGTAGCTGCCACCGTGCTTGAGGAGTGTCGCACGCTTTCAAGTCCGATGTCACCGCCCGGGCTTCGGCTTTCACCGTCGCCGCCGCCGCCCATCCCCACTTGCGAGCAATGTGGCTGTCTTCCAGAGCGCTGAGCAGGCCGAGATAACAATCGCTCACCGCGCGGGAGAGCAACCCTCCGGCCAGCAGCGACTCGCGCAGAAGAGGTACACCCATCGTGAAGATCACCCGATAGCCGTTCGCATACTGGGCCGCCACCTGGTCTCGTGCCGCGGCCAGAGCCATGACCTCCCGCAGGCTGAGGGTGGGCATCGCGTGGACGTCCTGAGCCGGCGCAGCACCGAGACCTGCGGGCTTTGCAACCCGGATGGCGGCATAGACCTCTGCGGCGTCCTCGACCGTGGTGGCATGCAGGACGGTCTGGAGGCGTTCGGCCAACCCGGTTGGGCCTGCTGCGGCGGCCGCGAGCAGTGGCGCCGAGAGCAGCAGGATACCGAGATTGGTGTTGCAGCCGACCCCGCTTGCGGTGGCTTCCGCCGCCGCTCGGATTCGCTGGCCCAGAG
>JAURMM010000115.1 GCA_030830685.1 Gammaproteobacteria bacterium
CACACTCGGATGGCGCGTGCTGAGTGATTTCAGAATGTCCTCGCGGCCCTCGGGCAGCTTGAAGCTGGTTATATGTGTCGCGGGATAGCCTTCAAGGAAGGTAGGGGGCGAGACCACGAAGAAATTAGCCTCCATGGTCTCCCAGTTCACTGCCCTGAGGCTGGTGACCTTGCCGGTCAGCATGCGATCAGCAATGCGATAGCTGACCGTGTCGCGGAGACTGATGCCGAGTGTCTGGGCAATCTCCACCTCGAACGAGAATTGCGCCGGATCCTCGCCTGCCCGCCAGAACTGTCCCGCTACGAGCCGGTTGTCATGCTTGAGCCGGTCCGCCGTGGAGAGATTGAACTCCCGATCGGCGAGGCGCCGCGCGCGGGGATCTGCATAATCCTCGGGCTGCACCGGGCGATCGTTGATCGACACCAGACGCGCCCGCACCATGGGCCAGACACCGCCGGTGTTGATTCCTTCGCTGGCAAGAAAGGCCTCGAGCCCCGCGACTTCCTCGGGTTCGATGTTGATCAGGAATTGATCGGGCGCGTCGGGGGGCAGGCTCTCGGTCCAGTTGGCGACCAGATCCGACCGCACCAGCCCGAGGAGCGTGATGGCGGCGAGGCTCATGCCGAGCGCACAGATCTGCAGACCAACCAAGCCCGGTCTGCGTGTGAGATTGGTGAAGCCCGTGAGCCACCAGGCTGTGCGGCGTCGGAGCCAGGCATCGAGCAGCCCAAGCGTCGCTCTGCCACATGCGAAGAGCAGCACCAGGCAGGTGGAGAGCCCACCCAGCGCCCAAAGGGTGAGCCGCACGTCCCCGGACTGCCAAGGTGCCAGGAGTCCGATGGAGGCCAATGCCCCCCCTGCAATCATGCCGGGACCGGGGCCACGCCAGGGTAGATCCCGGCGCAATACACGCGCGGGCGAGACTTCGCGCAACGCAAGCAACTGGGGCAACGCAAAGCCCATCAGCGCGAGCACGCCTGCCAGAATTCCGGACAGGGCAGGGCGCACGGATGCCGCAGGCATCTCGCCCTGGACCAGGCCCGCCAAGGCGCGCGACAACCCGAATTCCAGCCCGCTGCCCAGCGCGGCACCGATGACGGAGGCCACCAGTCCCAGCAGCGCTATCTGAGCGGTATGGAGCCAGCCGAGCGTGCTCCGGGTGGCGCCCAGCGTGCGCCAGATGGCGATGGTATCCACCTGCTCTCGTGCAAAGCTGTGGGCTGCCACCAGAATGGCAAGACCGGCCAGCGTTGTCGCCACCAGCGCCGCCAGGCTCAGGAACTGACGGGCATGGTCCAATGCCGAGCGTACTTCGGGCCTTGCTTCATCCGGGCTGACCACACGAAAACCTTTTGTGCGCGCCTGTTCGCGTGCCAGCGTGGCGAAGATCTCCACCTTCGGTGCCGGGCCAGCGAGGGCAAGCGCGTACTGCAGACGACTGCCTGGCAGCACCAGACGGGTGGCCGGAAGGTCCGCAAGATTCATCATCACGCGAGGGGCGATGGAGAAGAGGTCTCCCGCTCGATCGGGTTCCAACGCCAGTACACCGGCGATCCGGAGCTCGGTCGCGCCCACCTTGAGAGCTGCCCCCACCTCGAGTGACAGCAGCCCCAGCAGGCGCGATTCCACCCAGATCTCCCCCGCGCCGGGACCGTTGCGCAACGGCACGGGGCGGTCGGCGCCCGGACGGACGACCTGTACTTCTCCACGCAGGGGGTATGCCTGGTCAACGGCTTTCAGTTCCACCATCTGCAGACCGTCCGCGTGGCTCACCATGCTGCGCATGTTGATCTGCTCGCTTGCGGCAAGCCCAACCGCTACAGCGCGTGCGCGAAGGTCGGCAGGCAGTGCGCGACTCGACTGGAGTGCAAGGTCGGCGGCAAGCAGACTGCCGGCCTGTGCGGTCAGTGCACGCTGCACGCGGTCAGTGAAAGTGCCCACGGCGGTCATGCCTGCCACGGCAATCACCAGCGCGATTGCGACCACCACGAGATGCGGATTGCGCAAATCCCGGCGCAGCGCGCGCGCGCCGAGGCGCAGCAGGCCGAGCGGACCCGGGGCACGATCAGTCATGGGCAGGGTCTGGACGCTGGCGACCCGCTTCGAGGGTCACTCGCATGGCACAGCGCTGAGCCAGTTTTTCGTCATGTGTGACGAGGATCAGGGTAGTGGCGTGCTCACGGTTCAGTTCGAACATCAGATCCATGACCTGGGCTGCGGTGCGGGTATCGAGGTTGCCCGTGGGTTCGTCCGCAAACAGCAGTTCGGGGTTGGTGCAGAAGGCCCGCGCGAGCGCCACGCGCTGCTGCTCGCCACCCGATAGCTGACGCGGCAGATGGCCGGCCCGCGCTGCGAGACCGACCCGCGCCAGGGCAGCGCCGGCGGTCTGTCTGGCGTTAGGGCGCCTCGCGAGCTCCAGCGGCAGCAACACGTTCTCCAGTGCCGTCAAGGTGCCGAGCAGATGGAACTGCTGGAATACAAACCCGATACGCTCATTGCGCAGCCGCGCTCTGGCGTCCTCATCCATGTTCGCGAGATCTTGCCCGCCTACGAGGCAGCGGCCAGAGGTCGGCACTTCCAGCCCCGCCAGCAGTCCTAGCAATGTCGACTTACCGGAACCAGAGGCCCCCACAATCGCGCAGGTCGTGCCGCGCGCTACCGTGAAGTTGATATCATCGAGAACTCGCAAAAAACCTTCGGGGCCGGCAAATTCCTTGCACAAGTGTTCGGCAATGACCAATCCGTCCGTCATGAAACTGCTTCTGTGTTGTGTGCTTTGGTGGGGGACGGTGAGCGCTGCGCTGGCAGCCTCGCCGGTGATCCTGATTCTCGGCGACAGCCTGAGTGCGGCCTATGGCATTGCGCCCGAGACGGGCTGGGTAGCGTTGCTCGAATCCCGACTGCGCAGCCAAGGCTATCCGCATCGGGTGGTAAACGCGAGTATCAGCGGCGAGACCACCAGTGGCGGGAGACGACGCCTGCCGGCACTGCTGATGGACCACCAACCTGCGCTGGTAGTAGTGGAACTGGGTGCCAACGATGGCCTGCGTGGTTTCGATCTCGCTGAAATCCGGGACAACCTGCATGGCATGTTGCGGGCCATCGATCAAACCGGCGCGCAGGCGCTGGTCGTGCGCATGGAGGTCCCGCCCAACTACGGGCCAGAGTATGCTGAAGGCTTCTCCGCGGTTTACGATGCGCTGGGCAGATTGAAGCCGTCGCTGACGCAGTCTCCTGTGTTGGCGCCCTTTTTTCTGGCCGACGTGATCCTCGATCCGGAATTGATGCAAGCCGATGGCCTGCACCCCACTTCCCGTGCCCAGCCGCGTCTGCTGGACTCGCTGTGGCCCGTCCTTGAACCCTTGCTTGCCAGCCATATGGCGGAGAGACCATGAAATTCTGCAGTCAGTGCGGCACCGACAACATCCGCTGGGAAATTCCCGAAGGCGATAATCGCCCGCGCCATGTCTGCGGCGGCTGCAACGAGATCCATTACCAGAACCCCAAGATCGTGGTCGGCTGCACTCCCGAATGGGAAGACACGGTGCTGCTGTGCCGTCGTGCCATCGAGCCGCGCCACGGCTACTGGACGCTGCCTGCGGGCTTCATGGAAAACGATGAGACCACCTCCGAAGCGGCGGAGCGCGAGACGCTGGAAGAGGCCAATGCGCGTGTCGAGCTGCTCGGTCTTTACACGGTGATGAACATTCCGCATACCAACCAGGTATACATGATGTTCCGCTCGCGACTGCTCGACCTGGAATTCGGGCCGGGCACCGAGAGCCTCGAGGTCAAGCTCTTCCGCGAAGACGAGATCCCCTGGCGCGAGCTGGCTTTCCCGACCATCGTCCACACCCTCGAGCTCTATTTCGAGGAGCGCCGCAAGGCGCAATTCGGGGTGCACCTGGGTGACATCGTGCGTGAGAGTCAGCGTGGGGTGTTCATTCCGCGCCGGCAGCGCGACTGAATTCCGTCAGCCCAACCGGAGTACGTTGATGACCGACAAAACCCTGTTCGAACGCATCATCGCCCGTGAGATACCGGCGACCATCCTGTATGAGGACGATCGCTGCATCGCCTTTCGGGATATCAACCCGCAAGCCCCTTTCCACGCATTGGTGGTGCCGATCAAGCCGCTCCCGCGCCTGGGAGATGCTGCGCCGACTGACAGCGCGCTCATGGGACATCTGATGCTGACCGCCGCACGCGTGGCGCGTGAAGCAGGGTACGGCGAGAATTTCCGGCTGGCCCTGAACAACGGGGCGGGTGCGGGGCAGACGGTGTTCCATTTGCACATCCATGTGCTGGCGGGTCGGCCCTTCTCCTGGCCGCCCGGCTGACGCGCGGCGGTATTCCTGCGCGCCGGAGCCCGGCGCCGGGCGGGTGATGCGCGCTTAGGAGCGCTTCATCGAGTCAAAGAATTCGGCGTTGTTCTTGGTCGCCTTGAGGCGCTCAAGCAGGAATTCCATCGCCGCGATTTCTTCCATCGGATGCAGCAGCTTGCGCAGGATCCACATCTTCTGCAGCTCATCCGGATGAGTCAGCAGTTCTTCCCGGCGGGTGCCCGACCGGTTGATGTTGACGGCGGGGAAGATGCGTTTTTCCGCAATCTTGCGGTCCAGATGCACTTCCATGTTGCCCGTGCCCTTGAACTCTTCGTAGATGACGTCATCCATGCGTGACCCGGTATCGATCAGCGCCGTGGCGATGATGGTCAGGCTGCCGCCTTCCTCGATATTGCGCGCGGCGCCGAAGAAACGCTTCGGCCTTTGCAGGGCGTTCGCATCCACACCACCCGTAAGCACCTTGCCTGAAGCGGGCACCACGGTGTTGTAGGCTCGCGCGAGGCGTGTGATGGAGTCGAGAAGAATCACCACGTCACGCTTGTGCTCGACCAGCCGCTTGGCCTTGTCGATCACCATTTCGGCGACCTGCACATGGCGGCTGGCCGGTTCATCGAAGGTGCTGGAGATGACTTCGCCGCGCACGGTGCGCTGCATTTCCGTGACTTCCTCGGGACGCTCGTCGATGAGCAGCACTATGAGGTAGCACTCCGGATGATTGGCCGCCACTGACTGCGCGATGCTGGACAGGAGCATGGTCTTGCCGGCTTTCGGCGGCGAGATGATGAGCCCACGCTGACCTTTGCCGATGGGGGCAACGAGATCGATCACGCGGGGCGCCAGATCCTCACGACTCCCGTTCCCGAGTTCCAGATTCAGACGCTTCTGCGCGAACAGCGGCGTGAGATTCTCGAACAGGACCTTGTTCTTGGTGTTCTCCGGCGGCTCGAAATTGATGTCATTGACCTTGAGCAGCGCGAAGTAACGCTCACCATCCTTGGGTGGCCGGATCTTGCCGGAGATGGTATCGCCAGTGCGTAGATTGAACCGACGGATCTGGCTGGGTGACACGTAGATGTCATCCGGCCCGGCGAGATAGGAACTGTCACCTGAGCGCAGGAAGCCGAAGCCATCCGAGAGGATCTCCAACACGCCATCCCCGGAGATGTCCTCGCCTTTCTTCGCATGCCCCTTGAGGATGCCGAAGATGACGTCCTGTTTACGTGAGCGGGCGACCCCTTCGAGGCCCATTTCGTCCGCAAGCGCGATCAGTTCCGAGGCCGGTTTGCGTTTGAGTTCGGTGAGATTCATCGTGGTGGAGGCTGCTGTTGGGTTGGACGCCCGCGCGGGAACCGCGGCAGGGCTCGGAGGTGACTACAGGGGTGGAGTGGAAAGGGCCCAGACGGGCTCCTTCGAAAACTTGAGCCCAGACCTTAGCACGCACCCTGTGCGCAGTCCAGACGCCTGCAGCCCAGTGGCTGCAGGCCCGGGATTTCAGATATGGCTGTCGATGAACGCGGTGAGTTGTGATTTTGTGAGGGCGCCGACGTGCGTCGCGATCACACCACCATCCTTGAACAGCATGAGCGTAGGTACACCGCGAATCCCGTATTTGGTCGAAGTGGCCTGATTGCTGTCCACATCGAGTTTCGCGATGGTCAGACGTGCCTGATATTCGTTGGAGACCTCATCCAGGATCGGGGCGATCATCCGGCAGGGTCCGCACCATTCGGCCCAATAGTCCACCAGCACGGGCTTGTCGGATTTGAGGACGTCGGCTTCAAACGAGGCGTCGGTGACATAGACGATGTGCTGGCTGCTCATGGGCTGCGGAAAGCTCCGGGGGATGAAAGGACGGCCGATTTTTGACTGATTGCTGCGGCGAATGCAAGCAGAGCGCCGGCCGATGCAGCGACAATCACGCGCCGTTTGCGCTAGTCTTCCGGTTGGCGGCGGGCACTCTCAGGTGCGATGCCGGCTCCGGTTTTGCGGGGGGATTTCCCGCCGCTCATTTTCCACTGCAAGGCTTTTCATCTGGCGCCTCTCCCATGGCTACCAACAAACCCGTCCTGATTCTGCTCCTGGTGCTGGCACTCGCCATGGGAGGTGGTCTGACCGCCTGTGGTCAGAAAGGTGATCTGTACCTGCCCGGCAAGCCGGACAGGCTGCAACCCGAACGGCCCTGAGCCGAAGAGAACAGAGTCATGGCATTCCATCGCGCACATGGCCGATTGATGGTCGAAGGTGTCCCTTTGTCGGACATCGCAGAGCAGTTCGGTACTCCCGCCTATGTCTATTCCCGAGCGCAGCTGGAGGCCAACTGGAAGGCCTACAACACGGCTTTCGGAACCCGCGCTCATCGCATCCATTACGCGGTGAAGGCCAACGGCAATCTGGCCCTGCTCAATCTGCTCAAACGACTCGGGTCAGGCTTCGACATCGTTTCGGGTGGAGAACTGGCCCGCGTGCTCGCGGCCGGCGCGACTGGTGCCGATCTGGTGTTTTCCGGCGTGGGCAAATCGCGCACCGAGCTGCGAGACGCGTTGCTGGCTGGCGTGGGTTGTATCAATGTTGAGTCAGCCCCCGAGCTGAATCGGCTCGCCGGACTCGCCGCGGAGCTCGGGATCGAAGCCCCGGTGGCTTTCCGGATCAACCCGGATGTGGACCCGGGTACCCATCCGTACATCTCTACCGGCCTCGAGCAGAACAAGTTCGGAATCCCCATGCGCGAGGCTCCCGCGCTTTATCGCGAAGCGGCGGCCCTGCCGTTCATCCGGGTCAAGGGCATCGCCTGCCACATCGGCTCACAACTCACGGACCTCTCGCCCATCGCCGATACGGTGGCAAGAGTGCTTGCGCTCGCTTCCGAGATAGAGGCCATGGGCATTGCGCTGGAACATCTGGACCTCGGGGGAGGCCTGGGAATCCGCTACAAGGATGAACAGCCCCCGGCGCATGCAGACTACGTGCGAGTGCTGTCCGCGATTCCCGACCGCTACGAGATCCATATCGAACCCGGCCGCTCCATCGTCGGCGATGCGGGGGTGTTGCTGACCACGGTGGAATACCTCAAGCAGACACCGGCGCGGCATTTCGCGATCTGTGATGCTGCCATGACCGAACTCATCCGACCCGCGCTCTACGAGGCCTGGCACGGGGTGGAATTGCTGGAGGCGCCTGGCGAGTCAGGCGTGGCGGCGACCTATGATCTGGTGGGCCCAGTCTGCGAGAGCGCCGATTTCCTTGCTCATGAGCGGGAGCTATCCCTCTCGGCGGGTGCCCGGCTTGCCCTGATGAACGCCGGTGCCTACGGGTTCGTGATGGCTTCGAACTACAACACCCGGCCCCGCCCCCCGGAAATCCTGGTGGACGGGGGTGCCGTGCACCAGATTCGCCCCCGGGAACGCATGACAGACCTGTTCGGCATGGAACGACCAATCCCCTGAAACCCTCCAGGCCCCAAGCTCTCGAACCCGCACCCTTCTGAAGCGCCAATGAACAGAGCGCTTCATATTTGTGCGAACAAATTCTAAATCGCTCGATTTTGGGGCATATAATGCCGCGCCCTGTGGGTGAAGCCCTTGGATCAAGGCCCCGGATCAAGAGGATAGCGCTGGCATGTATCGTGCTCAGTAATTTTTGCCCAGGGGATGGCGGGGTCATCCGGGATTCGGCAAAGCCGGGTCGCCACAGCCCCCCGAGCCACACCGCTCGCGTGGCGGATCGACCTTGTGCGGGCCGGGTCGTTCCTCCGGTGTACGGACCACCCATCTGAATTCCGATTAAACAAGAGGCGTTCCAGGAGTTAGCAAATGTCAGTCGAAAACGTGTTGAAGCTCATCAAAGACGAGGAGGTCCGGTATGTCGACCTCCGCTTCACCGACACCAAGGGCAAGGACCAGCATGTCACCGTTCCCCACCACCAGGTGGACGCTGACATGTTCGAGGACGGCAAGATGTTCGACGGCTCGTCCATCTCCGGGTGGAAGGGAATCCATGAGTCGGACATGATCCTGATGCCCGACGCCTCCACGGCAGTGATGGATCCCTTCTTCGAAGAGAAGACGCTGATCATCCGCTGCGACATCGTCGAGCCTGCAACCGGTCAGGGCTATGAGCGTGATCCCCGCTCCATCGCCAAGCGGGCTGAGGACTATCTAAAGGCCTCAGGGGTGGGTGATACCGCCTTCTTCGGCCCCGAACCCGAATTCTTCATCTTCGACGACGTGCGCTGGTCCCAGGAAATGCGCGGCGGTTTCTATGAAATCGACTCCACCGAGGGCTTCTGGGCCTCCAAGAAGAACATGGAAGGCGGCAACCCGGGTCACCGTCCGGGCATCAAGGGTGGTTACTTCCCCGTGCCCCCGGTCGACTCCTTCCAGGATCTGCGCTCCGAAATGTGCACCGTGCTGGAGCAGGTGGGTATTCCAGTGGAAGTGCACCATCACGAAGTGGCAACTGCCGGGCAGTGTGAAATCGGTACCCGGTTCGACACGCTGGTGAAGCGAGCCGACTCCACCCAGATGATGAAGTACGTGATCCACAACGTCGCCCACAACTATGGCAAGACGGTCACCTTCATGCCGAAGCCCCTCGTCGGTGACAACGGCAGCGGCATGCACGTGCATCAATCCCTCGCCAAGGGCGGTCAGAACCTTTTTGCGGGTGATCGTTATGGTGGGTTGTCTGACACGGCGCTCTACTACATCGGCGGCATCATCAAGCATGCCCGCGCCATCAACGCGTTCACGAATTCCTCCACCAACAGCTACAAGCGCCTGGTGCCGGGTTTCGAAGCGCCCATCATGCTGGCGTATTCCGCCCGCAACCGTTCGGCTTCTATCCGTATTCCTTGGGTTTCCAATCCGCGCGGCCGACGTATCGAAGTCCGCTTCCCGGACGCGGTCTCCAATCCCTACTTCGCCTTTGCCGCGATGATGATGGCGGGTCTTGATGGTATCAAGAACAAGATCGATCCAGGTCCGGCGATGGACAAGGACCTCTACGATCTGGAGCCTGAAGAGGCCAAACACATTCCGACCGTCTGCCATTCGCTGGACATGGCGCTGGACTATCTGGACCGCGATCGCGAGTTCCTCAAGGCTGGCGGCGTGTTCACCGACGACATGATCGATGCCTACATCGAACTCAAGATGGCCGATGTCACGCGCTTCCGCATGACGCCGCACCCGATCGAGTTCGACATGTACTACAGCAGCTGATCGCGGCCTCGGGTCATGAGACAGGACAAGCCCCCGGAGACGGGGGCTTGTCATTTGCGGGACAGGGAAGACAAAAAAATGATGTGCGAAGACGATTGGACACGCGATCCGGGATCTGGTCTGGATCCTGCATCGTGAATCGGCAAGTGTTCAAACGGAGGCAGAAGCGCAGGTGCATCCCATGCACCTCGCGGATCGAAACATGGCAAGCCGGGAGCAGAGACGCCCCATGATCAGGGCCCAGGACGCGGAGAGCCTGCTCAACCAGCTCGCGACTGCCGTAGTGGTGCTGGATGACGCGTTGAAAGTGCGCGGTGCGAACCTCGCCGCCGAGGCCTTGATCGCGACCAGTGCCACCCAGCTCAAGGGCATGCCGCTGGAACGCCTCTTCCCGTGGCATGAGGGGATACGCGACGAGGCCGCGAAGATCCTACAGGACGGCCGCTCTTTCACGGAGCGCGACATCATGCTGCTGCGCTGGAGCCAGGAAGTCGTCCAGGTGGATTGCATGTTCTCTGCGTGGTGGCAGGGGAGCGGTGCCTCGCCGGCGGGGGTCGTTCTCGAGCTGAGCAGCAACGAACGCCAGCATCGTATCCAGGCCGAAGAGAATCGGCAGCTGCAGAGCCAGATCAGCACCGCACTGATGCGCGGCTTGGCGCACGAGGTGAAGAATCCGCTGGGTGGGATCCGGGGCGCGGCGCAACTTCTGGAGCGTGAACTGCCTGATCCCAGGCAGCGCGAGTACACACAGATCATCATTGGTGAAGTGGACCGACTGCGCAAACTTGTGGACCGCATGCTGGGTCCGCGTACGCAGCTCCAGCCCACCTTGTGCAACATCCACGAAATCCTGGAGCACGTGCGCCAGGTGGTGGAAATAGAGGCGTCGCCGAAGGTTCGGATCAGGCGCGATTACGATCCCAGCCTGCCGCCCCTCATGGCTGACCGCGACTTGTTGGTGCAGGCATACCTGAATCTGCTGCGCAATGCGGTGCAAGCGTTGAACGGGCACGGCGGCAACATCACGCTGCGCACCCGGGTCCAGCGGCAGTACACGATTGGTACGGAGCTGCATCGTCTGGTGATCAAGACCGAGATCACCGATGACGGTCCCGGTATCCCGTCAGAGATCGCGGAGAGCGTTTTCTTTCCCATGGTGTCGGGGCGCGCCGAAGGCTCGGGCCTCGGCCTGCCCATTGCTCAATCCCTGGTGCAGAGACACGGGGGACTCATCGAGTTCACCAGCGTCCCTGGCAACACGGTTTTCACCGTCTGGTTACCTGTAAGGAATCCGGTATGACCAAACCCGTTGAAGTCTGGATCGTCGACGACGACCACGCGATTCGCTGGGTCCTCGAGAAGGCGCTTTCCCAGGCCGAATTCTCTCCCCGCTGCTTTGATTCCGCGGAGCGGGCGCTTGCACAACTCAAGCGCGAAGCGCCGGCTGCCATCGTGACCGACATCCGGATGCCGGGCATGGACGGCATGCAGCTGATGGAAGCCGTGCAGACGCTCCATAGCCACGTGCCCGTCATCATCATGACCGCGTTCGCCGATCTGGATCGGGCGGTGGCAGCGTTCCAGGGCGGAGCCTTCGAATATCTGCCCAAGCCCTTCGATGTGGACGAGGCGGTGACGATCGTGCGGCGCGCGGTCAGCATGGCGCGCGAGGCCGCCTCTGGCCACGAAGCGGAGCCTGCGGGCGAGCTGGGCATGGGCTCCGACATCATCGGTTCAGCACCGGCGATGCAGGAGGTCTTCCGGGCCATTGGCCGCTTATCCAAATCGAACATGACCGTGCTGCTCACTGGTGAGTCCGGATCAGGCAAGGAGTTGGTGGCCCGCGCCCTGCATCGGCACTCGCCGCGCGCCAACAAGCCCTTCATCGCCCTCAACACGGCAGCCATCCCTCGGGAACTGCTTGAATCAGAGCTCTTCGGTCACGAACGTGGGGCTTTCACCGGCGCCACCGGGCAGCGCACCGGCCGTTTCGAACAGGCCAATGGCGGGACGCTTTTCCTGGATGAGATAGGGGACATGCCCGCGGAACTGCAGACGCGTCTGCTGCGCGTGCTGGCAGAAGGCGACTTCTACCGCGTGGGTGGCCACCAGCCTGTGCACGTGAATGTGCGCGTGATTGCCGCCACGCACCAGGATCTCGAAAAGCGCGTGGAAGCGGGCGTCTTCCGCGAGGACTTGTTCCATCGCCTCAACGTGATCCGTCTGCATCTGCCGCCCTTGCGCGAACGCAAGGAGGACATTCCGGAGCTGGCGGGTCACTTCCTGCGGGTGACCGCCCAAGAGGTGGATATTGAACCCAAGCGGCTGTCGCCAGCCGCGCTGGCGGCTTTTCGGGCCTACTCCTGGCCCGGCAATGTGCGGCAGATGGAGAACGTGTGCCGCCGCCTCAGCGTGATGGCGCCGGGACAACTGATCGAAGAGGCCGATCTGCCGCGTGAGCTGCTGGAAAATGCTCCCGCCGGTTCAGGCACCGAACGGACGGCAGGAGATGATTGGGAGCTTGCGCTCCGCCGCTGGGCGGAGCAGCACATCCATGCCTCGCGCGTGCCGATCCTCGACGAGGCAATGCCCCGCTTCGAGCGCACCATGATTCTCTTTGCCCTGGCCCAGACCCAGGGGCGGCGTCACGACGCTGCCCGGCTTCTTGGTTGGGGACGTAACACCCTGACGCGGAAGATCAAGGAACTGGGAATGGATGTCTGATCGGATCCCGATCAGTCAGCCAACCAGCGGGCGATATCGGGTGCGAAATAAGTGAGCACGCCATCCGCTCCAGCGCGCTTGAAGGCCAGCATCGTCTCCAGCACGCTGGACTTCTCGTCCAGCCAACCGGCTTGTGCGACAGCCTTGAACATCGCGTACTCGCCGCTGACCTGATAGGCAAAGGTCGGCATGCCGGTGCTGTCCTTGATGCGCCGGATGATGTCCAGATAAGGCATCCCGGGCTTGACCATGACCATGTCCGCACCTTCAGCGATATCGAGCGCGACTTCACGCACGGCTTCATCGCTGTTGGCGGGATCCATCTGGTAGGTCTGCTTGCCCCCCTTGCCCAGATTGGAGGCGGAGCCGACTGCATCCCGGAACGGTCCGTAGAAGGCGGAGGCGTATTTGGCCGAGTAAGCGAGGATGCGCGTGTTGACGAAGCCTTCGGCTTCCAGGGCATCCCGGATCGCACCCACCCGGCCGTCCATCATGTCTGAAGGGGCCACGATATCCACCCCTGCGCGAGCCTGAGAGACCGCCTGCTGCACCAGAATATGCAGCGTCTCGTCATTGAGCACGTAGCCCGCCTCATTGATCACCCCGTCCTGGCCGTGGGTCGTGAAGGGGTCCAGCGCCACATCGGTGATCACGCCCATCTCCGGCACGGCATCTTTCACAACCTTGATCGCGCGCTGGGCGAGACCGTCCGGATTGAAGGCTTCCCTGCCGTCCGGTGTCTTGCGCTCGAGGGGAGTCACAGGGAACAGCGCAAGTGCGGGGATACCGAGCGCGTGATATTCACGCGCGGTGCGCGCCAGCACATCCAGACTCTGGCGACTGACCCCGGGCATGCTCGCGATGGGTTCGCGGGTGTCCTTGCCCTCGCAGACGAACACCGGGCAGATGAGGTCATCCGTGGTGACACGATTCTCCCGCATCAGCCGGCGAGAAAATTCCGCGGCCCGCATGCGGCGCGGGCGGCTGCGGGGAAAACGCGATCCGGAATCGTGCTGCATGTTGCGATACTCCTTGCTGGGATCAGGATTGGGATTGTCGGGTGCGACTGGCGAGGGCGCGATCGCCGCTGAAGGGTGGCAGCTGGCGGCAGGTCTGTTCAATCCAGGCTTCTGCAGCCCGGGTCAGTTCGTTGGCACTGCGGCCATCGGGCAGGATAGGCGGGCCAATCACGAGATCGATGACGCCCGGATCCTTGCGCAAGGCCTGGCGCCGCCAGAAGAGGCCGGCATTGTGGGCCACCGGCACGATGGGACGGCCGGCCATGGCCGCGAGCGCCGCCCCGCTGGGCGAGTACTTGCCCGGATGCTCGACGGGCACGCGTGTGCCCTCCGGAAAAATCAGGACCCACCAGCCCTCGGCCAGTCTCTTCTGGCCTTCCTTGAGCACGGCCCGCAAGGCCTTGGCACCGGCCTTGCGATCGATGGCGATCGGGTTGAGCGAGGCGAGACCCCAGCCAAAGAAAGGTACCCAGAGCAGCTCCCGTTTGACTACCTGGCAGTGGGGCGGAAAGGCGAATTGCAGCGACATCGTCTCCCAGGCGGATTGATGCTTGCAAAGGATTACGCCTGCCTCGGATGGGATGTTCTCCAGGCCACGAACCCGCCAGCTGAGCCCGCACGAGATCCGCAGCCACCACAAGGCGACGCGCGACCACTGAATCACGGTGTAATAACGAGCGCGGCGCGGCAAGGGAAGGAGCAGAACGCCAAGCAGGCAGAAGAGCACCGTGAAAGGTGCAAGCCCGATGTAGAAGAGGATGGAACGCAGGGCGGTCATGGAGCTTCCTCGTGACAGAGCGCATGGACAGCGGCGGCGAGATCAGCAAACACCGTGACTGTTGATTCGGTGGGCAGTGCGGCCGCCGTGGCAGCACCATGTCCGGTGAGCACCAGCATGCTGCGTGTCCCGGCGGCCTCGGCCGCCGCAAGATCGCTGGCGCGGTCGCCGATCATCACGGCATTGGCGAGGTCGAGCCCGCTCCGCGCCGCCGCCGCATGGAGCAGCCCCGGTTGCGGCTTGCGGCACTCGCAACCCTGGCGTGGTCCATGCGGGCAGAAAAAGAAGCCATCCACCACCGCGCCATGATGCAGGGCTTCCTGCAGCAGTTTGTGGTGGATCCGATGCAGGTCTTCTATCGAGAAAAGCCCGCGTGCCAAGCCTGACTGGTTGGAGACTATGCAGATGCGGAATCCCGCCTGGGTGGCCGCGCCAAGTGCGCGCAGGCTGCCGGGCAAGGGCAACCATTCATCGGGATGCTTGATGAAGTCCGGAGAGTCCTCGTTGATGACTCCGTCCCGGTCAAGGATCAGCAAGCGTTGCCCCATGGGAGGGTGATCCGGGTCAGCCGCTGATCAGAGCCACGTCGGCAACCCGCAGGAACATGGCGTGAATGCGCTGGAGCAGCGCCAGTCGTGCCAGACGCAAATCTGCCTGTTCGGCCATGACCAGCACTGCATCGAAGAACCGATTCACGGGCTCATGCAGCCCGGCCAGGGTGTTCAGCCACGCCGCGTAGTCGCCTCGCGCGAGCACTTCGGTCTCCGTCGCACTGATGTCGGCCACTGCGGCCGCAAGTGCGAGTTCCTCCCCCTCGCACAGGACCGCGAAGTCCGCGCCCTCGAGTGGGGTGTCGTTTTTGCGCAGGATGTTGGCGATGCGCTTGTTGGCTGCCGCCAATGCAGCCGCCTGGGGCAATGCGGTGAATTCAGCGACGGCCGCGATGCGTCGTGCGAGATCTCTCGGTGCCGTGGGTCGGGTGCTGAGCACGGATTCGATCACATCCTGCCGATAGCCTCGTTCGAGGAAGTAACCACGGGCGCGTTCGAGCACGAACTCGAATACCGGCGCCACTTGGGCAACCGCTTCATCCCCCAAGGTGGACGCGGCTACGGCCAGTGTCTCTTGCAGGTCGAGCGAGGCATCACCCTCGATGCACAGTCGCAAGACGCCCAGCGCAGCCCGGCGCAAGGCATAAGGATCGCGGTCTCCGGTCGGCGCACCGCCGGCACTGAAAATCCCGACCAGGGTATCGATTCGATCCGCGCAGGCCACAGCTCGTCCCAGTGGTGAGGCGGGGATTGCATCGCCCGCGAAGCGCGGCTGGTAGAACTGGCCTATGGCCTCCGCGACGGCAGGCGGCTCACCGTCGTGGAGCGCATAGTACCGGCCCATGGTGCCTTGCAGCTCCGGGAACTCGCCGACCATTTCGGTGACGAGATCGCAGCGGGCAAGCTGCGCGACGCGCGCGGCATCCGCAGGGTCGGCCTTGAATGCCGGCGCAATGTCCATGGCGAGATGCATCACCCGATCAGACTTGTCCTTCAGCGAGCCCAGTCTTCTTTCGAACACGATGGAGGCAAGTTGCGCGCATCGCGCGGCAAGCGGTGTCTTGCGGTCCTTGTCGAAAAAGAATGCGGCATCACTGAGCCGGGGGCGAATAACACGCTCGTTGCCGTCCCGGATCATGTCCGGGACCGGGCTCTCGATGTTGGCAATCGTGATGAAGCGGTTCTGCAGTGCGCCCTCGGCCGATTCAAGCGGAAAGTACTTCTGATTACCCTGCATGGTGGCGATGAGCGCTTCGCGCGGCACGGCGAGGAAATGGGACTCGAAAGTACCGACCACCGGCACAGGCCATTCGACCAGGGCCGTGACCTCGTCCAGCAGCTCTTCGTTCAGGATGGCCTGGCAGGCTTGTGCCCGCGCCGATTCCCGCACCAGTGCCGCCACGCGGTCCCGGCGCCGGGCAAAATCCGCAATGACCCGGCCCTCGTGTTCGAGGCGTTCCGCATAGTCGGCCGCGTTATCGAGCGCAAGGCGTGCGGTCCCCATGAAGCGATGGCCGCGCGTTTCCCGGCCACTCTGGATACCCAGTATCTCGCCGTCGACGATCTCACCCCCGAGCAGCATCACGACCCAATGCACTGGCCGTACGAATTCTTCCGTGCCCGCACCCCAGCGCATGCGCTTCGGGATCGGAAGCGCACCCAGTGCAGCCCGGACAATATCGGGCAGCAGTTCCCGGGTGGGTCGTCCCGGCTGGACCGCGCGGTAGACCAGCCATTCACCCTTGTCGGTCGTCATGCGCTCCAGCGCATCGAATGCCACATTGCAGGAGCGGGCAAACCCCAGGGCGGCCGGCGTGGGCTGGCCATCCTTGCCAAACGCAGCGGCGATCGCGGGCCCCCTGCGCTCCACGGCCTGACTGGGCTGGTTCAGCGACACTCCACGCACGAGCGCCGCAAGCCGTCGGGGTGACGCAAAGCTTTCTGTTGCACCGGCCTCGAGGCCAGCCTGCGACAGGCGCTGCGAGAGTTCTGCCGTGAAACGTTGCGAAAGCGTCTTCAAGGCTTTGGGTGGGAGCTCCTCGGTGCCAATCTCGACGAGGAAGTCCGCCTGCTGGAGATCGGGCGTACTCATCGCGCCTGTTCTCCTTGGGCGAGCATTGGAAAGCCCAGTGCTTCGCGTGCCGCGAAATAGGCTTCTGCGATCAAGCGGGCGAGCGTGCGTACACGCAGGATATAGCGCTGGCGCTCCGTGACCGAAATGGCACGTCTCGCATCCAGCAGATTGAAGGTGTGGGAGGCCTTCACCATCATTTCGTAAGCCGGCAGGGGCAGTCCTTTCTCGATGAGTCGGGTCGCTTCCCCTTCGCAGCGGTTGAACCAGTCGAACAGGATCTCCGTGCTGGCCTGCTCGAAGTTGTAGGTCGACATCTCCACTTCGTTCTGGTGATAGACGTCACCGTAACTGACGCTGAGCTCGGGATGTTCGCTCCAGCTGAGGTCGTAGACCGAGTTCACGCCCTGGAGGTACATGGCGATACGCTCGAGTCCGTAAGTGATTTCGCCCGAGACGGGGCGGCAATCGAGGCCACCCACTTGCTGGAAGTAGGTGAACTGCGTGATTTCCATGCCGTTCAGCCAGACTTCCCAGCCGAGACCCCAGGCGCCCAGAGTGGGCGATTCCCAGTTGTCTTCGACGAATCGCACATCGTGTTGGCGAGGATCGATGCCGAGCTCCGAGAGCGAGGCCAGGTACAGATCCTGGAGATCCGGCGGTGAGGGCTTCAGGATGACCTGGAACTGGTAGTAGTGCTGCAGCCTGTTGGGGTTTTCGCCGTAGCGCCCATCAGTGGGCCGCCGTGAGGGCTGCACATAGGCCGCGCGCCAGGGCTCCGGACCGATCGCCCGCAGGAAGGTCGCCGGATGGAAAGTGCCAGCGCCCATCTCCATGTCATAGGGTTGCGCAATCACGCACCCACGCGCCGCCCAGAAAGTCTGCAGGCGGAAGATGAGTTCCTGGAACGTGGTTGGAGACTGCGGGCTCAGGGCCTTGCCCGGGTTTCTTGCTGCGGCCATGGACCTGCACTGTGAATCATTGAGAGAGGCCCGCAAGTATAGCGGCAGGCGCCAGACGGTGTCGTGCCGGCGCCAGTCTCAGTCCTTCTTCTTCAGCAGGTCTTCCAGCTTCTTTTCCAGCAGGCGAGTCTTGAAATCCGGCAGTTGGTAGGCCCACCCCTCGACACGGGCGTTGAGTGTGGCCACTTCCTTGGCCACCTCATCAGGCTTCTTCAGCCCGGTGGGCGGTGGTCCCTCATTCATCTCCTTGGGTTTGGGGGCGTCAGAGGGTGGGGGCGCGGGCGCCACCACGCGCTCGGGTGTGTGAGCAAACTCGAGTGTGACGAAACCCTTGCCCTCATGGTCGAAGCGCCGGACAGTGGCGGTAAGGCCATCGAACGTTTCGACTGTTGCTGTGGCTGTAGGCTGCTGGTCCGCAAAACGCGTGGCCGGGAGCACCGCATCGAGCTTGGCGTCCAGCAGCAGACCTCCCATGCTGGACACCGTGGCGCGCGCGCGAACCTCGTAGCCTGCGGGGACCTCCGCCAGCGAGAACAGTTGCACTTCGGGACTCGATTTGTTGACCACGATGGTCTGGTCTCCGGCCGGGGTGATGCTGACCTGACGAACACGATCCACCGGCAGGTCGACGACGCTGGTCTCTATCCACTCCGTGCCTTGGGTGCCCAGTGCCAGTTCCCCCTCCACCAGCCACGCATTCGCTTCGCCTGCCCGTCTGACATAGTGGCCGGGCGGATTCATGGCGCGCGCTGGCCGACTCTTGCCCACCAGCAGATCGACCAGCGGCTGGCCGGACGCATCGAAAACCTTGACCGCACGCGACGCAGCCTTGTCCACAGCTCTGTCTTCGACTCCCAGCTGGGGAAAGTTCTCGGCCTTGGCCGTCTTGCTTTCGAGGATGCGCAACTCTCCGAGCTGGAACAGCAGCTGGCGCACGAGCTCCAGCTTGGCGGGATAGCCCCCGAACTCCTCAACTTTCCACTGCTCGCCCTCCCGCTCGATGGTGACGGTTCCATCTGGCGATTCGATGACGACCTTGGCCGTATCGTTCAGACGATCCATGAGGCCGGGCAGCAACAATGTGCTCGCGACTTCAGTGGTGGGGCTTTTCTGATGTGACACATACCAGGCCACCCCGACCACCAGCAGGGCGATGATCAGCATTCTCGGTAAACGTTTGTTCATGGCAGCCTCCGCTCAGACGCGCCGCGCACGCACGATGGCGGCGCCGATGACAAACAGGGACAGCAGCAGCGGAATGGCCCCGATATTGAGGAACTTGAGCTGCGTTCCGAGCCGCTCGATGTTCTTCTGCAAATCGTGTTGTACGGCCCTCAGCTGTTTGCGGGTCTTGATCTGCTCCGCCCGGAACAGCTCTATCTCCTTGCGTTGCTCTGGACTGAGGATGGTCTCCGCTCCGCTCTCGCCGCCGGTCTGGAGTTCCTTCAGCTTGGTTTCCGTCTCCTTGAGCTTGGCCTGCAGGGCTTGCTCCTCATCGCGGTAAGCCGCTTCCGCCTCGCGCTTGATCTGCTCGACCACCTGGAAGGGACGTGCATAGTCGCCCCGGCTGCGCAGGCTGATGAGATCATCATTGCCACCCAGGTTGTCTATCGCGTTGATGAGGAAGTCTGCATTGTTCGCAAAAGGGTTGGGCACCTGCATGTCCAGGAAGCGCTGCATGCGTACCCAGAAACGGTCAGCCAGAATGTCGGTATCGGCCACCACGATGAGATTGATCGGACCTTTCGACTTCGCCAGGTGGTCGGGGTTTCCGGGCCCGCGCTTTTCCTGGTCGTCGAGCGGAGGCCCATCGGGGAAGGCGGTCTCCACATCACCGGTGATGCGGGCGGCGATCACGCTGTCGGGCTTGTCGGCCTTGAATTCCTGCAGCAGGCCGGCCGGATCGCGCACGAACATGATCGCGTCGCGGGAGAGGGCTCCGGACTCAGGCCCGGTCTTGAGCAGTGGCGTGAACTGCGTCTTCGAGTCCTTGGTCGCCACCAGCATGCCCGCCGAGCCCACGTTCACGGATTTCAGCTCATTGGTGATGAAATCATCCCGGTTGAGGCGATCTCCCATGAGCTGCAGCCAAGGAAGGTAGTTGACCTCCCGCGGGCCACGACCGCTGTTCACGGAGACACGGACCGCCGCTTCCAGATCTCCCACCACCTGATCCTGCGCCATGCCGAGGCCCCATTTGGCGAACAGATCGGGCAGCCCGGAGTCGATGCGCGGCATCACCATCGGGTTGTTCGGGTCCTGCACAGGCCTGTCTTCCTCCGCCATGGGATCCACGAACACCATCGCCTTGCCGCCGGCGAGCACGAACTGGTCGATGGCGTAAAGCGTCTTGCGCGGCAGATCTTTCGGGTGAATGACCAACAGGGTGTCGATGTCCTTGTCGACGGTCGCGAGTTCCCGGGCCAGCACCCGCACCTCGAAGAACTCCTGCATGAATTCCAGGCTGGTCCAGGCAGGGGCCGGCTGCCCGGTCTGCGGGTCTGGCGTACCGCCCATCACCGGTAGATCAGAGATGAGTCCGATCACCCGCTTGGTCGGGTTGGCCAGGTTGTAGATGAGTTTGGTGATTTCATACTCCACCGCATCCGCTCGCTCCGGACTGAGGAACGGGATGGCCAGTTCATCGTCGGTTGCATTGGTGCCCACCAGCCCCAAATAGCCCATGTCCCCGGAAGCACTGATCGGCAACTGCTGGATGCCGTAGCCAACTGCCTGGTCCTCTGCTTCGGAGAAGGGCTCAGGCTCGATGACCAGCAACTCGATGCGGCCATCGCTCGCCGCAACGTATTCCTCGAGCAGATCCCGCACCCGCTTGCCATGGGTCAGGAACTGCGGGATGTCGGCAAACTGGCGGGCCGAAAAATAAAGCCGCAGGGTCACTTTCTCGTCGATGCGCCCGACGATGTTGCGGCTGCCTTCCGAGAGGGTGAACAGCTTGTTGTTGGTGAGATCCAGTCGGCGGGAGGTGAGCGTTTCGTTGGCAATGATGTTGACGCCGACGAAAAGCGCGATTGCGACCAGAAAGCTGTACAGGATCTGGGTGCGATTCATGGTCAGCTGCTCTTTCTGGCGTCGATGGCCAGCATGTTGGCGTACAGGAAGAAGCCGATCAGCGAGGTGAAGAAGACGATGTCCCGCAGATCAATCACGCCTTTCTGGATGGATGTGGCGTGGGTGAGGAAACTGAAGGAGCTGATCGTGTCCACGATCACTGCTGGCGCCCAGGACCGGAAGAAATCCAGCACGATGGGAAATCCGCTCAGATTGAACGCGAAGCAGATCACGAAACTGATGACGAACGCGATGACCTGGTTGCGCGTCAGGGCCGAGACACAGGAGCCAACCGCGAGGAAACCACCCGCCATGAGCAGGCTGCCGAGGTAGCCTGCAGCAATCACGGTGTTATCGGGATCGCCGAGATAGTTGACCGTCAGCCACAAGGGGAAAGTCAATGCCAGGGCGAGCGCTGTGAAGAGCCAGGCGGCCAGGAACTTGCCGAGTACGGCATCGGCGAGCGACACGGGCAGGGTCATCAGCAGTTCAATGGTTCCCGTCTTGCGCTCCTCAGACCACAATCGCATGGAGATGGCGGGAATGAGCAGCATGTACAGCCAAGGCAGGTAGCGGAAGAACGGTTCCAGATCTGCCTGGTTGCGTTCATAGAAATTGCCGACATAGAAAGTGAAGATGCCGGCAAGGAACAGGAAGATGACAATGAACACATACGCCACCGGGGTGGCGAAGTAGCCGCGGAACTCGCGGCGCATGAGCGTCCCTATGCGGTTCATGAGCGATGTCCTCCTGCGCTTGGGGCGGCGCTGGTCGTGATGGAGCGGAAGACCTCATCGAGCCGGCCGCCTTCGACAAACATTTCCCGAACGGGCCACGCGGCGTCATCAGCGGCCTGGCGAATGCGCGGAAAGAGGATTTCCCCGGGTTTCGGCAGCACGGTCAGGCGCAGGTAATCTCCGTCGCCGGGACTCTGCTGCAGGCTGGCTACGCCGGGTAATGCGCCCAAGGCGGCTTCTACTGCACCGGCCATGGCACTGGGTACAGACAGCGTGACCGCATTGTGAAAGGCCGAGCGGGCGGCGAGTTCCGGCGGCGTGCCACTGAACAGCAGTTTTCCCTTGGCGATGATCACAGCGCGAGTGCACACCGCATCAACCTCTTCCAGGATGTGGGTGGAGATGATGATGGCCTTGTGGGGTGACATCTCCCGGATCAGTTGCCGGACTTCGTGCTTCTGGTTGGGATCGAGGCCATCGGTAGGCTCGTCCATGATGAGAATCTCAGGATCATGGAGTATCGCCTGTGCGAGTCCGACCCTGCGCTTGAACCCCTTGGAGAGGGTTTCAATGGTCTGGTGCAGAACACCTTCGAGATGAATCTTGGCCACAACCTCGCGGATGCGGGCCTGTTTCACCGCCGGCGCCAGGCCCCGGATGTCGCCAATGAAGTCCAGGAAGGTCGCCGGCGTCATTTCGCCGTATGCGGGGGCGCCTTCAGGCAGGTAACCGATGCGGGATTTTGCCGCTATGGGCGCATCGCCGAGTTCCCGCCCGCAGATTCGCACACTGCCCGCATCCGGGGCGAGGAATCCCGTGATCATCTTCATGGTGGTGGATTTGCCCGCCCCGTTGGGGCCGAGGAAGCCCAGAACCTCCCCGCGCGCAACCTTCATCGATACGCCATCCACCGCGACCAGGCTACCGAACCGCTTGTGCAGATCGGAAACCTCGATCAGGTTGTCCATGTTCTTTCCCCCTGTCATTTCACCCGGGATCCCGAGGCCGCCGGCAATCTTTCACAGCGCCCCATACCCGTCAACCACGCACAGGGACCACAGGTGTGGTCAAAAGTTTCGGCTTTCAAGGGCCCCGGATGCGCGCGCTGCCGGCGCGCATGGCCGCTGCCGACGCGCGTTGTTGGAGGGGGGCGAGGGGGCAGTTATCCTTGCACCCCCCGAACGTCACGCAACTGGAATACAGGCGATGCGATATCCCGAGGTCTTTGATGTCATCGTGGTGGGTGGCGGACACGCCGGCACCGAAGCCGCCTTGGCGAGTGCGCGCATGGGCGCGCGCACGCTGCTCCTCACCCACAGCATCGAGACTTTGGGCGCCATGTCCTGCAATCCGGCCATCGGCGGAATCGGCAAGGGTCACCTGGTGCGGGAGATTGATGCGCTGGGAGGCATCATGGCGGTGGCGGCCGATCACTGCGGCATACACTTCAAACGGCTGAATGCCAGCAAAGGGCCGGCGGTGCGCGCAACGCGCGCACAGATTGATCGCGCCCTTTACCGGTCCTTCATCCGTGATGCACTCGAGCGTCAGCCCAATCTTCGGCTGTTCCAGCAGGCTTGCGACGATCTGGTGGTGGACGGTGACCGGGTCTGCGGAGTGGTCACGCAGTCCGGGTTGATATTCTCTGCCCCCACCGTGGTCCTGACCGTGGGCACATTCCTGGGCGGGTTGGTGCACGTGGGTGAGGCCACCTACGCCGCCGGCAGGGCGGGGGAGCCGCCCGCGAACCGCCTGTCGGCGCGTCTGCGCGAGCGGCAGCTGCCGGTCGGGCGCCTGAAGACCGGCACCCCGCCCCGTATCGACGGCAACACCATTGACTACTCGGTGCTCGAGGCTCAGGCCGGCGATACCCCCGAGCCGGTCTTCTCCCATCTCGGTGATCCCGCACAGCATCCCCGCCAGACTGTCTGTCACATCACCCAGACCAATGAGCGCACCCACGAGATCATCCGGCAGGGCATAGACCGCTCGCCCATGTACAACGGCCAGATCGAGAGCACCGGTCCACGGTACTGCCCCTCGGTGGAAGACAAGGTGATGCGTTTCGCAGGTCGTGAGGCCCACCAGATCTTCGTGGAGCCGGAAGGCCTGCAGACCCGGGAGGTCTACCCCAACGGTATTTCCACCAGTCTGCCCTTCGACATCCAGTGGGCATTGGTGCGCTCCATTCGGGGCTTTGAATCCGCGCACATCACCCGGCCTGGGTATGCGATCGAGTATGACTACTTCGACCCCAGGGAAATCATGCCGTGGCTCGAGACGCGATCCATCCAGGGGCTCTTCTTCGCGGGTCAGATCAATGGCACGACCGGTTACGAAGAAGCCGCGGCGCAGGGCCTGGTGGCGGGTATCAACGCCGCCCTGCGCGTGAAGGAGCAGGCGCCGTGGTATCCCCGGCGAGAGGAGGCCTACCTTGGCGTACTTATCGACGATCTGGTGACCCGCGGCACCACCGAGCCCTACCGGATGTTCACGAGCCGGGCCGAATACAGATTGCGCTTGCGCGAGGACAACGCTGATTTACGTCTCACCCCACAGGGCCGCGCCCTCGGTCTGGTCGATGATACGCGCTGGGCGCACTTCGAACGCAAACGCACTGCATTCGAGACCGAGCAGAGACGCCTGGAATCCACCTGGATGAGCCCGGACAGGGTGCCAGCCGATGCAGCCACGGCAGTGCTTGGCCAGGCGCTGCGCAAGGAGCAGAGCCTCGCGGAGCTCCTGCGACGCCCTGAGGTGGATTATGCGACGCTGATGAACCTGCCGGGCGCGGGGCCAGGCGTCACGGACGGAGCTGTGGTCGAACAGCTGGAAATCCATGCCCGCTACAGCGGTTACTTCGCACGTCAGGACGAGGAAATCGAACGCGCCCGCCGCCATGAGGACACCACGGTGCCGCGTGATTTCGATTACGGCGCCGTGCGCGGCCTCTCCAACGAGATCGTGGCCAAGCTCTCCAGCCACCGACCGCACACCCTCGGTCAGGCGGCACGGATCTCTGGTGTCACTCCGGCCGCTATTTCCCTGCTGCTTGTACATCTGAAGCGCGGTGACCGACGCGTGGCGGTTGGCTGAATCGTGTCGCCCGAGGGAATTCACCCAGCCGCTGAGGCGGTGGGTCTTGCGCTGGACGAAGCGGCGCTGGCGAGGCTCAATCGCTATGTCGAGCTTGTCTTCAAGTGGCAACGCTTCGCGAACCTCACGGGGGCGGCGGACGAGGTGGCCTTCATTGCCGACCATGTCGCGGACTGTCTCGCGGTATTGCCGTACATCGACGACATGCCTCTGGCCGACATCGGAAGCGGCGCGGGCCTGCCCGGACTGGTCATCGCTTGTGCCCGCCCCGCCCTCCAGATTGCCTTGGTGGAACCCCGGGCGAAGCGCGCCCGCTTCTTGCAGCAATGTGCCATCACGCTCGATCTGCCGCGGGTTGAAGTGATAAATGCCAGAGTCGAGGCTTGGAAGCCCGTGACGCCGCCCGCAACGCTGATCTGTCGCGCGCTTTCTGCACTTGAAACCTTCGTGGATTCAACCCATCACCTCCTCACGTCGCACACCCGGTTGCTGGCCATGAAGGGACAGGTCCCTGGCGCAGAGCTCGCCGCGCCGTGGGCAGAGCGGTTCGTATCGGTCATCCACCCGCTGCATGTGCCGGGGCGCGACGCACGATGCCTGATCGAGTTGCGTCCACGTAGCTGACCGAACCGGGCCCGACTCGGGCGTGCGTGTGCCATAATCCGTAGCGCCAGACCGCCTACAGTGGCGCCGCATGCCCTCTGGCAAGCACACAACAAGCAGAGCCCAGGATTCCGCATGGCCAAGGTCTTCGCGATCGCCAACCAGAAAGGTGGGGTGGGAAAGACCACCACCAGCGTCAATCTCGCCGCTTCCCTGGCGGCTACCCGGCGGCGCGTGTTGCTGGTCGATCTCGACCCACAAGGAAACGCCACCATGGGCAGCGGGGTAGACAAGCACCAACTGAAATTGTCGAGTTACGACGTGCTCCTGAACGGCGCGAGCGTGGCTGAAGCGCGCCAGCCCGCGGTGGAGGCGGGTTATGACATCCTGCCGGCGAATAGCGATCTCACCGGGGCGGAGGTGGGCCTGCTGGATGAAATCGGCCGCGAACTACGCTTGCGCATGGCGCTTGAGCCGGTGCTAGCTGATTACTCTTATGTGATTGTCGATTGTCCACCGTCACTGAACATGCTGACGGTCAATGCGCTCGTTGCCGCCGAGGGCGTCATCATTCCCACCCAGTGCGAGTATTTTGCGCTGGAAGGAATTTCCGCCCTGATGGACACGGTGGAGAAAATCCGCCGCATCCTGAACCCCAGACTGCGTATCGAAGGGCTGCTCCGCACGATGTTCGACCCGCGCAACAATCTGGCCAGTCAGGTCTCCGAGCAGCTCCTGCAGCACTTTGGCGAGAAGGTCTACCAGACCGTGATCCCGCGCAATGTGCGTCTCGCCGAAGCGCCGAGCCATGGCTTGCCGGCATTGCTCTACGACAAGTCCTCCAGCGGCGCCATGGCCTATCTGGCCCTTGCCGGCGAGATGTTGCGCCGTGAAGAGGTGCAACCCCACTCCGTGGCTTCCAAATGAGACGGGAAATGCAAGCGTGAACAAGAAACGTGGCTTGGGCAGGGGACTCGACGCCCTGCTGGGAATCGGTGCCGAAAAACCCACGCCCGACGAGAGCCAGGGTGACACGCTGAGACTGCTTCCCGTGGATCTGATCCAGCGCGGCCGATACCAGCC
The DNA here is from genome assembly GCA_030830685.1 of Gammaproteobacteria bacterium. Lineage (GTDB taxonomy): Bacteria > Pseudomonadota > Gammaproteobacteria > CAIKBL01. The sequence goes on from JAURMM010000115.1 coordinate 26,262, forward strand.
GCGGCTGACCATTCGCCCCGAAGCGCTGCAGGAACTGGCCGATTCGATCAAGGCGCAGGGCCTGATCCAGCCGGTACTGGTGCGCGCCTTGGGCGAGGGCGGGCGTTACGAACTGATCGCGGGTGAGCGGCGTTGGCGTGCGGCCCAGCTGGCTGGGCTGACCGAGCTCCCGGCCATCGTGCGGGTGGTGCCGGACCGCACAGTGATGAGCCTTGCCATCATCGAGAACATCCAGCGCGAACAACTGAGTCCGCTGGAGGAGGCGCAGGCACTGCAGCGGCTGCTGACTGAATTCGGCATGACGCACCAGGAGGTGGCCGCGGCAATAGGCCGGTCCCGTGCGGCGGTCTCGAACCTGTTGCGCCTGCTGGAGCTTGGTGTCGACGCTCGACGGCTGCTGGAGGAGGGCGCGCTGGAAATGGGACACGCCAGGGCGCTTCTGGCGGTCAAGGGCGCGGAGCAGTCGCGGCTGGCCAAACTGGTGGCGGAACGCGGCCTGTCCGTCCGGGCCACCGAGCGACTGGTGCGCCAGGCCCTCGAGGGTGCGCGCGAGATCCGAACCCCTCCCAAGCCCGATGCGAATGTCCAGAAACTCGAGGCAGATCTGGGCGAGCGACTCGGTGCGGCCGTCACCATCAAGCATGGTCGAAAGGGCAAGGGCGAACTTGTGATCCGCTACAACTCACTCGACGAACTGGACGGAATTCTGGCGCATATTCGCTGAATGAGCCGCGCGCGATCACGCCTTCCTCAGCCAGTCTGAAGCCAGCCGTCTGCCATTTGACGCCCACTGTTGGAATTCACTAGAATGCGCCGCTCCTGTTTTCCCGCCTCGAACGGTGGCTGTCCATGAGCCGCGATGGCTGGGGGTCTTCATTGCTTGCGACCATCGGTCTGCAAGCGGCAGTGGTGATCATCGCGGGCTTGTTCGCGGCCTTGGGCGGCAAGCAAATCTCGGTGTCACTGATCGCCGGGGGGATGGCGGTAGTGGTACCGAATGCACTCCTGGCTTTCTACCTCTGGTCAAAAGCGCGGGTTGCCCGCGCGCTGTCGGCCACTGCCTTCATGGTGGGAGAGTCGCTGAAGCTTGGCGCGACGGTCGCACTGCTGTTCATCGCGACGAGGGTGCTGGGGCAAGCGGCGGTTTGGCCCGCATTGGTGGCGGGGGTCTTCCTCGCACTGAAAGGACAATGGCTGGCCGTGTGGTTCACACGAGACAGCTGAGAGCGGTCGGGCCCGATGCCCGTCCTGGCAGACTCAAACGAGCGATAGTCGAGCGTAGAACCACATGGCCACAGGACACGAGCTGACACCCACCGGCTACATCCAGCACCACCTGACGTTCAATGCGCAGGCCGGTGAAACGCCCTTCTGGACCTGGCACATGGACACCATCGTCACTTCCGTGATTCTGGGAGTGCTGACTTTCGGTTTTCTGGCATGGGTCGTCAGCGGTGCGACCGCCGGAGTGCCCGGCAAGCGCCAGGCCTTCGTCGAACTGCTGATCGAATTCGTCAATGATCAGGCGAAGAGCATTTTTCACGGCGACCTGCGCTTCATCGCGCCGCTCGCCCTGACAGTTTTTGTCTGGGTATTTTTCATGAATGCGATGGACTTCCTGCCCATTGACATCATGGCTCTCTTCTACAAGAACGCGCTGGGGCTTGAGTACTGGCGGTCAGTGCCTACGGCCGACGTCAACACCACCTTTGCCCTCGCTCTGACCGTCTGGTTCCTGATGATTTTCTTCGCCATCAAGGTAAAGGGAGTGCGGGGATTCATTCACGAACTTTTCTGCGCGCCGTTCGGGGGCAATCCCCTGCTCTGGCCCTTCAACTTCATGTTCAATCTCGTGGAATACGTTTCCAAGCCCCTGTCGCACAGCCTGCGTCTGTACGGAAACATCTACGCGGGCGAAATCATCTTCATGCTGCTTGGCCTGTGGGCAGCAACGGGTGTTGCAGGGACGATCTTCGGCGGCATTCTCTCGGCGGGATGGGCCATATTCCATATCCTGATCGTCGGGCTCCAGGCCTTCATCTTCATGATGCTGACCATCGTCTATATCGCAATGGCGCATGAAGGCCATTGATACTGTTTTATTGACTCAACGTACTGCCTAGCAAGAAAGGAAAGGGAAATGGAAAACTTACAGCTTCTGGCGATGATCCAGGCTCACACCGGTATCGGGATCGGCCTCATGATTGGCGGGGGCGCGCTGGGTGCCTGCATCGGGGTGGGAATCATGTGCTCGCGCTTCCTCGAGGGTGCTGCTCGCCAGCCTGAGCTGATCCCGCAACTCCAGGCCAAGGTGTTCCTTCTGCTCGGGCTCATCGACGCGTCGTTCATCATCGGGGTCGGTATTGCGATGCTCTTTGCGTTCGGCAACCCGCTCCTCGCGGCCGTTTCGGGTTAAGCCGGAAACCGGATCCAGACCTCCAGCGACGGGAAAACTGCAACGATGAATATCAATTTCACGTTGATCTCGCAGGCCGTCTCATTCGCGATTTTTATCTGGTTTACCGCACGTTTCGTGTGGCCACCGCTGATGAAGGCGGTGGAAGAGCGCCAGAAGAAGATCGCGGACGGACTCGCCGCCGCGGATCAGGGGCAGCAGCAGCTGGCCCAGTCACAGAGCCGTGCACAGGAAGTGCTCCACGGTGCCAAGCAGCAGAGTCAGGAGCTGGTGGCCAACGCACAAAAGCGCGCTGACGAAATGATCGAGCAGGCCCGCGCCACCGCGAAAGTGGAGGGTGAGCGTCAGATAGCCTCCGCCCACGCAACGATCGCGCAGGAGATCCAGCAGGCTCGCGAGACCCTGCGCGGGCAGGTGGCGGCGCTCGCGCTGGCGGGTGCAGAGCAGGTCCTGATGCGCGAAGTCGATGCCGAGAAACACCGCGAAGTGCTCGAAAAACTTGGCGCACGGCTCTAAGCGAAAGCAGACAGATGCAAGAGAACCTCACGGTCGCAAGACCCTATGCTCAAGCCGCCTACGAGCAGGCGCGGACCGAGGGCACGCTAGGCGCCTGGTCCGATGCGCTGGCCTTTCTGGCGGCGCTGGTGGCAGACGAGGACATGCGTCGGCTCATCAACGACCCCAGAGTTGGACGTGAGCGGCTCGCTGAGGCCATCCTCGATATCGGCGGCAGCCGTTTTGGCCACACCTTCCGCAACTTCGTGAAGGTTCTGAGCAGCGCCCAGCGGCTGGGCGTCGCAAGCGAAGTCGCCGAATTGTTCGAGCGCCATCGGGCCGATGCCGAAAATTTCGCGAACGCGGAAATCGTGACGGCCTACCCGCTCACCGCAGAGCAGGAAACCCGTATCGCACAGGCGGTTCAGCGCAAGCTCGGACGTGAAGTGCGGATTCGCCAGCGGGTGGACCAGAACCTCATCGGGGGTGCGGTGGTCCGCGTCGGTGATTCCGTCTATGACCTGTCGCTCAAGGGCGGCCTGAACCAGCTCGCAAACCTATTCAATTGGAAATGAGCCTGTGCGGCACGGGCCCCTGAGCGCCCGGCCACCGGCAGGAACGAGGACATCGCATGCAAATCAGCGCTACTGAAATCAGCGAACTCATCAAGAAGAAGATTCAGGAGTTCGACCTGGCCACCGACGCCCGAACCGAGGGCACCGTGGTCAGCCTGTCCGATGGTATTGCGCGCATTCACGGCCTGTCAGACGTGATGGCCGGAGAAATGATCGAGTTTCCGGGCAACACTTTCGGCCTCGCGCTGAATCTGGAGCAGGACTCGGTCGGTGCGGTGATCATGGGCGAGTATCAGCACATCCGCGAAGGTGACATCGTTCGCTGCACCAAGCGCATTCTCGAGGTGCCGGTCGGTGACGCGCTGCTCGGCCGCGTAGTGAATGCACTGGGGCAGCCCATTGACGGCAAGGGTCCCGTGGACACCCAGCTTTCTTCGCCGATTGAGAAGATTGCACCCGGCGTGATCTGGCGCAAATCCGTTTCACAGCCCGTGCAGACCGGCCTCAAGTCCATTGACGCCATGGTGCCTGTGGGTCGCGGCCAGCGTGAGTTGATCATCGGCGATCGCCAGACCGGCAAGACCGCCGTGGCAGTCGACGCGATCATCAACCAGAAGGGCACCGGCATCAAATGCATCTACGTCGCGATCGGGCAGAAGGCTTCCTCGATCAACAACGTGATTCGAAAGCTGGAAGAGCACGGCGCGATGGACCACACCATCATCGTTGCCGCCAGCGCTTCCGAGTCCGCCGCGCTCCAGTACATCGCCCCTTACTCCGGCTGTGCCATGGGCGAGTACTTCCGTGACTCCGGTCAGGATGCCCTGATCATTTACGATGATCTGACCAAGCAGGCCTGGGCCTATCGTCAGGTGTCCTTGCTGCTGCGCCGTCCACCGGGTCGCGAAGCCTACCCCGGCGACGTCTTCTATCTCCATTCCCGCCTCCTCGAGCGTGCCGCACGCGTGAATGAGGAATATGTGGAGAAGGAAACCAACGGGAGAGTGAAGGGCAAGACAGGGTCATTGACGGCTTTGCCCATCATCGAGACCCAGGCGGGCGACGTCTCGGCGTTCGTGCCGACCAACGTGATTTCGATCACGGACGGCCAGATCTATCTGGAAACCAACCTCTTCAACTCCGGGTTCCGGCCCGCGATCAATGCCGGTCTGTCGGTTTCGCGTGTGGGCGGTGCGGCCCAGACGAGCATAATCAAGAAGCTGGGCGGAGGCGTACGTCTCGCGCTTGCCCAGTACCGCGAGCTGGCGGCGTTCGCTCAGTTCGCCTCTGACCTCGACGAAGCTACCCGCAAGCAGCTCGACCGTGGGCAGCGGGTGATGGAGCTGATGAAGCAGAAGCAGTACACGCCACTCTCGGTTGCCGAAATGGCAGTCTCGCTCTACGCGGTGGACCGCGGTTTCCTCGATGATGTGGAAGTGAAGAAGGTCGGACCTTTCGAGGCCGCTCTGCACGGATACATGAACAGCGCCAAGGCCGACTTGATGAAGAAAATCAACGACACCGGCGACTTTGGCGCAGACATCGACAAGGCCTTGAACGAAGCCATCGGCCAGTTCAAGCAGACTCAGACCTGGTAACGCCTGAACCAAGGAATCCCCGATGGCTGTAGGCAAAGAAATCCGGGTCAAGATCGCGAGCGTTCAGAACACGCAGAAGATCACCCGTGCGATGGAGATGGTGGCGACGAGCAAGATGCGCAAGGCGCAGGACCGCATGCGGGCCACCCGGCCCTATGCGGAGAAGATGCGCAATGTGATCGCTCACGTCGCCGAATCGAACTCCGAGTACCGACATCCCTTCCTGGTGTCGCGCCCGGTGCGTCGCGTCGGCGTCATCGTCGTGTCCACGGACCGTGGTTTGTGTGGTGGCCTCAACTCGAACCTCTTTCGCCAGTTGATCCAGCAAATCAAGCGCTGGCAGGCAGAGCAGGTGGAGTTCGAATTCTGCACGGTGGGACGCAAGGCTGCGCAGTTCTTCCAGCGCATCGGGGGCAAGGTCACCGGCCAGGTGAGCAAGCTGGGTGACCAGCCGCACATCGAGCAGCTTATCGGTGCGGTGAAGATCATGCTGGATGCCTACATGAATGGCTCGATAGACCAGATTCATGTTGCGTCCAACGACTTCGTGAACTCTATGACGCAGAAGCCGATGCTTGAGCAGCTCGTGCCGCTGAAGGCGCAGGAAGACAGTTCCCTCCCGTCGCACTGGGACTACATCTACGAACCCCAGGCGGAGGAGGTCATGGATCATCTCCTGACGCGATACATCGAGTCGCTGGTGTACCAGCGCGTGGTCGAGAACATCGCCTGCGAACAGGCAGCGCGTATGGTGGCCATGAAGAGCACCTCAGACAATGCGGGCAAGCTCATCAAGGAGCTCCAGCTCATTTACAACAAGGCCCGCCAGGCCGCGATCACGCAGGAGCTTGCCGAAATCGTCGGCGGCGCCGCGGCAGTCTGATCCGCCCGGTCCGGAAAGAACAGCACCTTTTTCAAGAGGAACAATCGCATGAGCACAGGAACCATTTCCCAGATCATTGGGGCGGTCATCGACGCCAAGTTCCCCACTGACTCGGTTCCCAAAATCTATGACGCGTTGAAGCTGTCGGATGTACCGACCACTCTCGAGGTACAACAGCAGCTTGGCGACGGCGTGGTGCGCACGATTGCGCTCGGTTCCACCGATGGCCTGCGCCGCGGCATGAAGGTCACCAACACTGGTGCCCCAATCTCAGTGCCAGTCGGCCAGAAAACCCTGGGCCGCATCATGAATGTGCTCGGGGAGCCAATCGACGAGGCGGGTCCCATCGACACCGGTGAGACGATGTCCATCCACCGCGAAGCACCCAAGTTCACCGAGCTCTCACCGGCCACAGAGCTGCTGGAAACCGGCATCAAGGTCATCGACCTCATTTGCCCGTTCGCCAAGGGCGGCAAGGTGGGCCTCTTCGGCGGTGCCGGCGTGGGCAAGACCGTGAACATGATGGAACTCATCCGCAACATCGCCATCGAGCACAGCGGTTTCTCCGTGTTCGCGGGCGTGGGTGAGCGTACCCGCGAAGGCAACGACTTCTATCATGAGATGAAGGACTCGAACGTTCTCGACAAGGTGTCGCTGGTGTACGGCCAGATGAACGAGCCTCCGGGCAATCGTCTGCGTGTTGCACTGACCGGTCTGACCCTGGCCGAGAAGTTCCGTGATGAGGGGCGCGACGTGCTGCTCTTCATCGACAACATCTACCGCTTCACGTTGGCCGGTACTGAAGTGTCCGCGTTGCTCGGGCGCATGCCCTCAGCGGTGGGCTACCAGCCGACCCTTGCGGAAGAGATGGGCCGTCTGCAGGAGCGCATCACCTCGACGAAGACCGGATCCATCACCTCCATCCAGGCGGTATACGTGCCCGCGGACGACCTCACCGACCCCTCGCCCGCCACGACCTTCGCGCACCTTGACGCGACGGTGGTGCTCAGCCGCCAGATTGCAGAACTTGGTATCTACCCTGCCGTGGATCCGCTCGATTCCACCAGCCGTCAGCTCGATCCGCTGGTTGTGGGTCAGGAACATTACGAGACAGCCCGTGCAGTACAGGGCACGCTGCAGCGCTACAAGGAGCTGCGCGACATCATCGCCATTCTGGGCATGGATGAACTGTCGGAAGAAGACAAGCTCACGGTGGCCCGTGCGCGCAAGATTCAGCGCTTCCTGTCGCAGCCCTACTTCGTGGCCGAGGTGTTCACGGGCGCCAAAGGCCGTTATGTGCCCCTCAAGGACACGATTCGGGCCTTCAAGGCGATCGTGGCCGGCGAGTACGATCACCTTCCTGAGCAGGCCTTCTACATGGTTGGTACCATTGAAGACGCCGTCGAGAAGGCTAAGACTCTCTAATCCCACGAAGCGGAGCACAGACCCATGTCCAGCATCCATGTCGACATCGTGAGTGCCGAGCGCGAAATTTTCTCGGGCGACGCGGCCATGGTCTTTGCGCCCGCCCTGCTTGGCGAGGTGGGTATCGCACCCGGGCACGCGGCCATGCTGACCCGCATGGGGCCGGGTGAAGTGCGTGTTCAGCTTCCCAGCGGCGAACAGCAGACCTTCTACGTTTCCGGAGGGATGCTGGAGGTGCAGCCGAAGGTAGTCACGGTGCTCTCCGATACCGCCATCAGGGCCCATGACCTGGACGAGGCTGCGGTCCTGAAGGCCAAGCAGGAAGCGGAGGAGCTTCTCAAGGATCGGTCCGACAAGCTCGACATCGCCAAGGCCCAGATCGAGATTGCCGAGCTGGCTGCACAGCTGCAGACCATCCAGCGCCTGCGGCGCCGGGCAGGGGGCTAGGACACTCGCGAGGCCCAAGCATCGGCGGCAGCTGGCCGCTCAAACATGCAACTCGCAGCAAAGGCCTCTCCGGAGGCCTTTCGACTTTTCGGGCGCTGAATTTCCGCTTCTGCTGTGCAGGGTGTGCGGGGCATCCAAACGCCGACTATGATCGGGCCGCGAGTCTGGAGGTACGGAACGCTATGGATCTTTGCGTATGCATTCTGGCGGCAGGGCAGGGCAAGCGGATGAATTCCAGTCTGCCCAAGGTACTGCACCCGATCGGCGGGCAGCCCATGATTGGCCATGTCCTGGTGGCTGCCTCTCAGCTCACCACGGCTCGTCCCGTCATCATTCACGGGCATGGCGGTGCCCAGCTACAGGCCTTCTACGCGAACCATGATCTGATTTGGGTGGCCCAGGAAGCGCAACTCGGCACTGGTCACGCGATGCTGCAGGCTCTCCCGGTGTTGCCTTCCGATGCACTGGTTCTGATCCTTTATGGCGACGTGCCGCTGTTGTCGGTTCCCACACTCAGACGCTTGGTCAACGCTGCCGAGGCTGACGGATTTTCCCTGCTCACCGTCACGCTCGATGACCCCTCCGGTTACGGCAGGATCGTGCGCGATGCGCATGGGCACATCTTGCGCATAGTGGAACACAAGGACGCCAGTGCGGATGAGTTGCGTCTGCGCGAGGTGAACACCGGAATCATGGCCATACGCGCCGAGTTCCTCCATCGCTGGTTGCCGGCGCTGCGCAGTGAGAATGCGCAGGGCGAGTACTACCTCACTGACTGCGTGGCGATGGCCGTGGAGGCGGGTATCCCGGTGGCGGGCGTCACCGCGGCCAATGCGGTGGAAGTGACCGGCGTGAATGACCGCCAGCAGCAAGCCATGCTTGAGCGTGCATTCCAACGAATTCAAGCAGAGGAGCTCATGCGAGGGGGCGTCACGCTGCGCGACCCGGCGCGCGTCGACATTCGTGGTGAACTTGTGTGTGGCAGAGACGTTTGCGTGGACGTGAATGTCGTTTTCGAGGGCAGGGTGGTGCTTGGCGACGGTGTCCGTATCGGTCCCGGTTGCTTCATTCGCGAGGCGGTGCTCAGCGAGGGCGTTGAGGTTCTGGCCAATACGGTATTGGAGCAGGCCACTGTGGGGGCCAACAGCAAGATAGGGCCGTTTGCGCGCATTCGCCCCGAGACCGTGCTCGGCCCCGACGTGCATATCGGCAACTTTGTCGAGGTCAAGAAATCCGCGATTGCCGCGGGCAGCAAGGTCAATCACCTGTCCTACATCGGAGATGCCGAGATCGGTCAGGCGGTGAATGTGGGTGCTGGCACCATCACCTGCAACTACGATGGCGCGTACAAACACCGCACGGTGATCGAGGATGAGGCTTTCATCGGCTCGGACACCCAGCTGGTCGCACCGGTAAGGGTAGGCAAGGGTGCAACCGTGGCTGCGGGCACTACCGTGACTGAAGATGTGGAACCCGGCCGACTCGTGATCAGCCGTGTTCGCCAGAAAACAATTGCGGGCTATCAACGCCCCCGCAAGAACAAGTAAGGATCCCCGATGAGCAAAGCACTGGCCGATCTTTATGACGAACACGGTGAGGCGCTGCGGGTTGCCGCACCGCTCTTTCGAGACTACGGCGGGAGGCTCGTGTTCGAGGGACCTGTCTGTATCCTCAAGGTCTTTGAGGACAACACCCTGGTCCGCGCCATGCTCGAGCAACCCGGTGAAGCAAGGGTGCTTGTGGTGGATGGCGGTGGTTCCATGCGTTGTGCACTGGTTGGCGATCAGCTCGGCGAGCTGGCTGTGAAGAACGCTTGGGCGGGCCTTGTGGTCTACGGCTGCGTGCGGGATTCCGAAGCACTGATGCAGCTCCCAGTCGGCATCAAGGCGCTGGGCAGCAATCCGCGCAAGAGCGTCCGCCGCGGAGAGGGAGTGCAGGACATCCCGGTCCGCTTTGCGGAAATTTGCATCCAGCCCGGCGACTACCTCTATGCAGACCGTGACGGCATCATCGTCGCGGATCGAAAGCTCGGCTGAAGGGCGCAGCAATGTCGGCTTTCAAGGTGGCCTGTGTCCAGAATTGCGCTGAGGATGATCTCGACCGCAATCTTGCTGATGCGGTAACGCTCTGCCGGGAAGCTGCGCGGGCCGGCGCGGAGCTCATCTGCCTGCCCGAAAATTTCAGCTGCCTCGAAGAGCGCGACGAGCTTTATCTGGCCCGCGGATATACCGAAGAAGCTCATCCCGCCCTGCCGATGCTCGCAGCGCTGGCACGTGAATTGGGTGTCCACCTGGCATTGGGATCACTCACCATCCGCATCGGCCAGGAGAAGGTTGCCAACCGGAGTTACCTCCTGTCCCCAGACGGTCAGCGTCTGGCGGAATACGACAAGATCCATCTTTTCGATGTTCGTCTGCGCAACGGTGAGTACTACCGCGAATCACGCGTGGTGCAACCCGGAAACTGCGCGTCCCTGGTCAATCTGCCTTGGGGCAGGCTGGGCCTGTCGATTTGCTATGACGTGCGTTTTCCTTACCTCTATCGGGGCTTGGCGCAGGCCGGTGCAGACTTTCTCGCGATACCGGCTGCTTTCACGCATACCACCGGCCTCGCGCATTGGCATGTGCTGGTACGGGCGCGGGCAATCGAGACCGGCTGCTATGTGTTCGCGGCGGGTCAGTGCGGAACTCGGCGATGGGGACGGCGGACATTCGGACACTCACTGATCGTCGACCCTTGGGGGGAGGTGTTGGCCGATGGCGGCACTGACCCCGGCTTCATCCTGGCCGACGTGGAAACATCCAAGGTTGAAGACGCACGCGCCATGATTCCTGCCTTGCAGCACGATCGGGAGATTGCGGGCCCCGGCTGAATCCAGATTCAGTCACGATTAACCGGCGTTCAAGCAGGCTCTTCCGCCTCAGCCGGGATCTGATCCGGCCATGAGTGTGTACCCCTTGTGCCTCTGGGTTAAAATTTCCTGCATGCTGAGCATCGTCAGACTCGCTCCCCTCCTGATTTCCCTCCTTGGGGCTGTGGCACCGGGGTTGGTGAAGGCGCAGGAGGTTTACCTGCCTCCGATGGACAGGTCCGGCATGATGCCTGGCCATGACTTTGGCGCCGACCACGCGGCAGCGCGCGCGCGCGAGGAAACCGGTGGCAGGGTGCTGGATGTGCGTCCTCTGCAGGAAGGCCTCGACGGGGCCTATGAAGTCCGAATCCTGCTTGATGAAGGACGCGTGCGGCGTATTCGTGTCGACTCTGCGGCCGGACAGGCGCGCTGAGCAGCTTAGCGGGGAGCCCTGTGCGCATATTGATTGTCGAGGACGAACCTCAGCTCCGCCAAGGTCTTGCGACCAGCCTGCGCGCCGAGGGCTTCGCGGTCGATCTCGCCGCCAATGGACGAGACGGACTCTTCGCAGGCAACGAATACCCGATCGATCTGGCCGTCGTTGACCTGGGTTTGCCTGATCTGTCCGGCACTGAAC
>JAURMM010000001.1 GCA_030830685.1 Gammaproteobacteria bacterium
ATCTATGCGACGCGGAAGCGTCGGAAGTAGCCCGCCCGAAGCCTTGCCCGGGCTGTGGCTCTGATGCCCTCCCTGCAGGCTACCGGAGAATGCCCTTCGAAATTGGTGACAGTTACCTCATTTCGGGAAATGGGGTAACTATCACCAAAAAAAGCCCCGTGCTTCCGTTATGTTCTGATTTCGCGGGCATGCGCTTGGCGGACAGTCCTCAGGGACAGGAGGTTCGCGATGCTGATCAAAACCCTCGCTCTGCTCAAGGCCGCGCTGGTCGCCGCTGCCTTCTATGGGATATTTCTGATCCTTGCCTATATTTACAGCAATGCGGTTGCTGTTCATCTCGTCAATCAGTTAGGAAAGACAGTTGAGAATTCGTTGGCGCGCAGTAGAGCTTCGACTCAAGAAAGACGTTCCGAAGCCGAAAAGGCACGTCTCAGAACTGCAGCGCTCGACTTGAAAGCCAAGCATGAGAGCGCACGCAAGGAAGCCGCGTGGGATAAATTTTTCAAGCCAACCGATATCTGTAAAAACCCGCCCACGGAGGCCGTCACTGTGGAGTGCGGCAACAGATACATCCGTGAGCGACGGAAGTTCGAAGCGTTCTGGAACGACTCTCGGTGATGGGGCGTTAGATCCCACCGCTCTTCCCCACTGAAAATCCCGTTGCGTTCCATAGACTCCGCGCAGTCAGTTGGTGACAGTTACCGCATTTCCGGAAATAGGGTAACTGTCACCGATTAGACGTTGAAGCGGAAATGCATCACATCGCCATCGTGGACGATGTACTCCTTGCCTTCCAGGCGCAGCTTGCCGGCTTCTTTCGCGCCCTGCTCACCCTTGCAGGTGATGAAGTCGTCATAGGCGATGACTTCCGCACGGATGAAACCACGTTCGAAGTCTGTGTGAATGGCGGCTGCCGCGCGCGGCGCGGTATCGCCCTGGCGGATGGTCCAGGCGCGCACTTCTTTCACGCCTGCGGTGAAGTAGGTCTGTAGCCCGAGTAGCGCATAGCCAGCGCGAATCACGCGGTTGAGGCCGGGTTCCTCGATGCCGAGCTCGGAGAGGAACTGCGCCTGCTCTGCGTCTTCCAGTGCCGCGAGTTCGGCTTCCAGCTGCGCGCAGATGATGACGCACTGCGAACCCTGCTTGGCCGCCACATCCGCGACGAGCGCAGTCCACGCATTGCCGGCAAGTTCATCTTCCTTCACGTTCGCGACATAGAACACGGGCTTGGCGGTGAGCAGTTGCAGGGGACGAATGGCTTCCATCGCGGCCTCATCGAGGCCCTGGTTGCGGATGGGGATGACCTTGTCCAATTGGTCACGAATTCCTTCCAGCACCGTCACCCGTGCCTTCAGTTCCTTGTCACCGGACTTGGCCTGCTTGGCGGCGCGGTCGAGCGCCCGGCTGACGGAATCGAGATCCGCCAGCGCGAGCTCGGTCTCGATGACTTCGATATCGGCCAGCGGGTCCACCTTGCCGGCCACGTGCACGATGTTCTCGTCCTCGAAGCAGCGCACCACATGCGCAATGGCCTGGGTTTCGCGGATGTGCGCCAGAAACTGGTTGCCCAGCCCTTCGCCCTGGGCAGCGCCGGCCACCAGCCCCGCGATATCCACGAACTCCATGGTGGTGGGGATGATCTGTTTGGGATTGACGATAGCCGAGATGGCATTGAGGCGTGGATCCGGCATGGGCACGATGCCGACGTTGGGGTCGATAGTGCAGAACGGATAGTTCTCGGCCGCAATGGCTGCCTTGGTCAGTGCGTTGAACAGTGAGGACTTGCCCACATTCGGCAAACCCACGATGCCACATTTGAAACCCATGTCAGTCCTCTATTTCTCGGCTTTCTGGCCGGGCGCGGCATCCGCGCGGCGATTGAGCGCGTTCATGGCGCGATCGAAATGTCCCTGCATCACCAATGGCAAAACATCCACCGCGCGCTGGATGGCTTCATCGATGGCTTTGCGATCTTCCGGTGCAGGGTTTCCCAGGACGTAGTTCACGACTTCCGCAGCCGTGCCAGGATGTCCAATCCCGATGCGCAGTCGCGCAAACTCCGCGCCCAGTTGCGCGGTGATGTCACGCAGGCCGTTGTGGCCGCCGTGGCCGCCTCCGCGCTTCAGCCGCGCGGTGCCGGGCGCAAGATCGAGTTCGTCGTGGACCACCAGAATCTGCTGTACCGGGATCCTGAAATATCCCGCATAGGCTGCAACGGCACGACCACTGTGATTCATGAAAGTGAGCGGCTTCAGCAGCGTCACCGCATGGCCTGCGATTTCTGCCCCTGCGATCTCGGCCTGATATTTGCGATCCTCGCGGAAGCTCGCTCGGGAGGCCTCTGCCAGCGCATCAATGAGCCAGAAGCCCGCGTTGTGCCGGGTGCGCATGTACTGCGCGCCGGGATTGCCAAGGCCTACGATGAGTTGCATGGCTAGGGGGAAACCCGATGCGCGGTCTGCGCACCGGGTCATACGGGCTGGGGGCTTGGGCTTACTTGCCTTTGCCCTTGCCCTTGGCAGCATCTGCAGCGGGCGCTGTTTCCTGCACCTCCACCTTCAGCGCGATACAAGCCACCACCGGCAAGGAATCTCCCCCACTCGCGAGGCTCGCGATGCGCACGCCGGCGGGCAGCGTGAGTTCTGACAGGTGAATCACCTGGCCCACACCCAGGGTGGCGAGATCCACTTCGATGTATTCCGGCAGATCCTTCGGCAGGCAGGAGATCTCGAGGTCGTTGATGTAATGGGTGATGATGCCACCACCCTGCTTCACACCCACGGCAATGTCCTCGTTGGTGTAGTGCACCGGCACGCGCAGCGTAATCTCGGCGTTCTCGTCCACGCGCAGGAAATCCATGTGCAGGATGAGCTTGCGCACCGGATGGCGCTGCATGTCCTTCACCACCACCTTCTCGTCATTGCCATTGAGCTTGATCGTGAGGATGTGGGAGTAGAAGGCTTCGTGCTCGGTCTGGAGCATGGTCTTCTCGTGATCGATCTCGATATTGGTCGGCTCCTTGCCGGCGCCATACATGATCGCGGGAATCTTGCCTTCGCGACGCAGGCGGCGGCTCGCACCCTTGCCCTGCGCGGTACGCGGCTCCGCGATGATTTCAAACTTGTTCAACATGTCATTTCTCCTTGGTTGCACCTTGCGGACTCACCGCCTCGCCCCGCGACCAGGGCAGCGCATGGTTCCGCACAC
>JAURMM010000116.1 GCA_030830685.1 Gammaproteobacteria bacterium
CGGCGTCATTGGGACCGTAATATGGAAATCGTGCTCAACGTCGTGCAGAACGAGGACTTTCCGCTGGGGGAGGGCATTCAACAGGGTTTCCACAGTGCAGCCCAGTCGCACACGGTCTTCGGTCGCAACGAGCCGGCGCTCGCGCACTACCACCGGGAGATGACGAACGCGCTACATCGCTAACGCAATCCGGCTTGCGCAGTGCCGGCAGAAGCATCGGAGGGCGTCACCGGCCATTGCGGCCGGCGACTATGGACAGGTGAGACTCAGCGCTTGCACTCGGGCTTGCCGCACTCTCCGCGCACCATTATCTCGATTTGCTTGGCCTTGAAGCCTTCTGGCACGGCCACCGGCGCGTAGCTGGGGGCCAGGTCCAGACAGTAAACGGCGCCACAGTGAGAGCAGTGGAAGTAGGCTTGATCGCGGTTGCTGCCGCGGGCCGCGCTGAAGCGCCAGATGCGGTCCTCAGCAGCGACCTTGTGCGCGAGCTCCTTGGTGACCAGCCACTCCAGCGCGCGATAGAGGGTCACGCGATCGAACTGGATACCGTCAGCGCGGGCCTGCTGCTCTATTTCGTGATGGGTCATTGCGCGATCGGTGGCCTTCAGGATTCGGATGACTGTCTGGCGAGCGGGGGTCAGTCGTCCCAGAGGCGCATGACCCATCGGGGCGTGTGCGGAATCAAGGGTGTCGGAGGCGGCGTCAATCTGGAAGTCCATGGGGTTTCCCTCGCTAAATCTGAAGATGCTGCAATGCAATCTGGCGGTCGATGTTGGACCATGTTGCAGCGCTTTGCAATACGGTCCGTCTCGATTTATGGATCAAGATCAACTTCGGACCAGAAATTTTTCCGGAAAAGCTCCACCTTCAACGTCTGCGGGTGCTCTGCCCCTCACTGCTCGACAGCGCGTAGCTCATCAGGCCAGGGCGCCGCGCACCGGTCACCCGCTGCCGCCAGTACTGGTTGTCTACGGCCGAAATGATCACGCGGCCGGTACGAGGGCTGGGCGCATGCACGAACCGCCCATCTCCGAGGTAAATCCCGACATGGGAATAGCGGTGGCCCTGGGTGTTGAAGAACAAGAGATCCGCGGCTTGAACCTGTGAAAGGGACACCGGGGGCAGAGCATCGGCCATGCTGGCCGCATCTCGTGGCAGGTAAAGGTCGAATCGCCCGAAGACGTGTTGCACCAGCCCGCTGCAGTCAAAGCCTTCACTGGGCGAATCTCCCGCGGTCCGGTAGGGTTTGCCCTGCATACTTGCTGCATAGGCAACGAGGCCCAGGGTATCGAGATTACCGGGGGCAGCGGAGTGAGCCTCACCCGCAGGTCCAGGGGTGGAGATCTCCGGGACAGCCGTGTACTCACCGGGCGCTTGCGTGCCGAGCATGCTGCAGCCCGACCCCAAGGCCACGAAGAGCAGCAGAATCAGGCCGCCAAAGGGAAATTTTGTGGCGAGTTGCATCAGAGAGCTCCTCTTCATTCTGATGATTATCTACCAACTCAATAAAAGATAGAGATAATTTCTGGAGAGGGCCATTCGATTGCTGCCATGCGATGCTCCGGCGTTTCAGGAATGAGCACACTGGCAAGGATGTAGCAAGCGGTGAACGACCTCACGCATGTGGGTTTTACACAACGTCGAAAAAAATACCTTTCGTGATTCACAGTTAGTCTGGAATCCGCTTGAATACATCATAAAATCTCTCTTACCTTCTGATTTATATAATTTTAATGAATCTGCGTATTTTTTGACCGTTCTGACGCGAGATCCTGCAAACTCACACGGAAAAGCGTGGAGTTCGCATGCCATCCACATATTTATCCACAGGTTCTGTGAGTAACTCCATGTCCTGCAAACTGGCCCTCCGCACACCTCCGCAAAGACTCTCCCGACAGGGGCGCACAGGGTGGCAGCCATGGCTCACGACCATCTTGCTTAGTGTGTCGCTGGCCGTGGTAGTCGTGCCTCACGCCTCCGCGGCAGAAAAACGGGATGCCTCGAAGCCGCTCGATTGGCTGCGCTTCGAAACGGTGCTCGATGGGCGGTGCCAGAACCTGAGTGAGGGCGGCAAGCTGATTGTGATGCACAATGACCATCCGTCGCGGACCATCCGCTACCGGCTTCTCAGGTTGTATGTGGATCGCCCCCAAGGCCTGATGGATGGAAGCATCCTGCCGGGGGAGCCCGCCCAGAAACTCGGCTGCGACAGGGTGGGCGGAAGACCCCAGTCCTGGCAGGTCAAGCGCGCCCAATTTGTTTCGGAGTGATCATCTGATGTTCAAAAGCCATCATCGCGCTCGTTTTCTGCTCGCGGCGACATTGGCGCCGGGGCTGATATTGGCCCCCGGTGCCCAGACGCAGGACAGTCAGCCAGCGGCCGGCGCGGCGACCGCCTACCGCTCTCCCGGCGAGATGAGCACACAGGAGCGCACGGCCATGATGGGGGGCGTGAGTGAGTACAACAGTTGTGTGTACAAGGAAGCGATGGCGAGAGTGGACGAGCTGCCCGACATCCGCCAGGCGGCAGACGAAGCCATGGCTGCCTGCAAGGACAGGATCGAGAAATTGCGTGCGCTGATTGAAGGCTACGGCTTCGAGCCGGGATTCGGCGAGCAATTCACCCACCACGCGCAATCACGTGCGGCGCGAACGCTGCTGCCAGAACTTGCCATCCGCAAAAGCGGCAACTAAGGCCGGCGGACGTTCCTCACGCGGGAGTCGTCTGTCCGAAGCGCGGCAAGGAGATGGCTGCCGCGCGTTCAACCAAGGGCGCAAGCTCGCGCAAGGCTTGCTGATAGACGCCCCGCTTGAAAGCCACCACTTCCTGCAGTGGATCCCAGTACCCGACCCAGCGCCACTGATCGAATTCCGGTCGCTCATCACAGCAGAGATCGAACGCGCTTTCAGCGGCAGTGAGGCGCATGACGAACCAGCGCTGCTTCTGGCCGATGCACA
>JAURMM010000117.1 GCA_030830685.1 Gammaproteobacteria bacterium
CGCATCGTGGGCCTGCCCGGTGATCATGTGGCCTACAGGGGGAAGCGTGTCTACCTGAACGGTGAACCCCTCGAATACAGTGCCAACGGCAAGTATGTCGGGGTGAAATCCGCAGCCCTCCACACCGGGGCGGACAGCTTGCTCGAGTCGCTTGGAACCGACGGGCATGAAATCATTCTAACCCCGCAAGCACCGGCCTATGACGCGGAATTCGAGGTCCCTGCGGGGCAGTACTTTGTGCTGGGGGACAACCGGGACAACAGCCGGGACTCCCGTTACTGGGGCTTCGTCCCCGACGAAAACCTGATTGGGCGGGCCTTCCTCATCTGGATGAACTGGGATGGGGGGCCGGACTGGCGGCGTATTGGCAAGGGTATCGATTGACAAACTGTGGGGGGGCTAGGGCGATGATCAATGCACGGCAGCGTGGGATGTCTCTTGGCGAATTGCTGTTCTTCTGTGTGCTGCTCGGCGGGGCAGCCATGACGGGACTGCGCTTGTTCCCGCTCTACAACGAAAAGATGAAGGTGGATCTCGCAATCGACAAGGTCGCGCAGGACCCCGAAGCGGGTAACCGGACCAAGGCGCAGATCGTGGACACCATCATGCGCAACTTCGAGGTGTCGGACGTGGATCGGTGGAACGGCCAGGAATTCAGTCGGCTACTGGAAATCGAGCGGGCCACCACTGGCAAGGGACGGGTGCTGCGTCTGCAGTACGACATCCGCAACAGCTTCTGCTGCGACCTCGATGTGGTCCTTAACTATCACCGGGAAGTTGAACTGCCGCGCGGCACCGTGGAGTAAGCCGATCGTCACGGACGCCGCGTTGCGCACAGGTATCACGCACGAGTTCGGGGATCCGGCGCTGCTCACGCTTGCGCTGACCCACCGTAGCGCAGCGGGCGCACACAACGAACGTCTGGAATTCCTGGGAGATGCGATCATCGGCTTCGTGATTGCGGAGTTTCTGTATCAGAAATTTCCGCGGGCCGATGAAGGCCAGTTGACCAGGACCCGCGCCACGCTGGTGAACCGGGACAGTCTCGCCGATATCGCTCGCGAGCTTGAGCTTGGCAATGCGATCCGGCTCGGCGAAGGCGAGATGAAAAGCGGTGGCTGGCGCCGCGACTCCATCCTGGCCAATGCTCTGGAAGCGGTGGTCGGTGCCATCTATCTCGATGCGGGTCTGGAACCCACCCGTCAGATTCTGCTGCAATGGTATCGCGAACGCCTGCTGCGGATTGACCCCACCGCCACGCAGAAGGATGCCAAGACCCGCCTGCAGGAACATCTGCAGAGACACCGGAATCCACTCCCGGTCTATGAGACCGTCGATGTTCAGGGGCCCGCGCACGACCAGCATTTCGTGGTGCGCTGCCAACTCGTGACCCCCGACCTGTCCGTGGAGGCGCGCGGGAACAGCCGCCGCCAAGCCGAACAGGAAGCCGCCCGTCTGGCGCTTGTGGCGCTACAGGCAGAGCAGGAGCAGCAATGACCTCACCCCATGAACACACAGAGACCTCACCATCTGCGCGCTGTGGCGTCTACGCCATTGTGGGCCGACCCAACGTCGGCAAGTCGACCCTCCTGAACCGGATGGTGGGCCAGAAGATCAGCATCACCTCTCGCAAGCCTCAGACCACCCGGCAGACCATCAACGGCATCATCCAGCGTGAAGGCGTGCAGCTTGTTTTTGTCGACACCCCGGGCTGGCAGCGCCAACCGCAGGGCAAGCTTCACAAGTTGATGAACCAGCAGATCGACCAGGCGGTGCAGGACATAGACGGCATTCTGCTCGTCATCGACGCCACTCAATGGCGGGAAGAGGATGAGACGCTCGCAGCGGGCCTCGCAGAGTTCAAGGGAGCGCGTTATCTGGTGGTGAACAAGGTGGACAAGCTGGTCGACAAGGAGAGGCTTCTGCCGCTCATCGCCGATCTCACCGCGCGCTTCCAGTTTGACGGCGTGTTCCCGCTGTGTGCACTCAATGGACAGAACCTGCAACCACTCCTCGACAGCCTGGCGGCGACAGCGCCTGAGCGTGATTATCTTTTTGACCCCGAACAGATCACCGACAGATCCGAACGTTTCGTGGTGGCAGAGTTGATCCGGGAGAAGCTGGCCCGCCAGCTCGGCGCGGAGCTGCCTTATGCGACCCATGTAGTGATCGACGTGTTTGAGGACCGGCCCGAGATTACGTGGATCGAGGCCACCATCTGGGTGGAAAAACCAGGGCAGAAAGCGATCGTGATAGGGGCGGGTGGCAAGCGCATCAAGCAGCTCGGGTCTGCGGCACGCCTCGACATCGAGAAGCTCCTGGAACGGCGGGTGTTTTTGAAGACCTGGGTCAAGGTGAAGGGCAAGTGGACCGAGGATCCCGTCGCGCTTGAGCATCTCGGGTCCCCGGAAAGGCATTGAGGCCTTGTCCGGCAAGGAGGTCACTGATACCGGATTCCTCCTGCACCGGCGGCGTCTGCGTGAGACAAGCCTGCTGCTGGAACTCTTTACCCGACAGCACGGCCGAGTAGGCGTGGTGGCGCGCGGCGCCACACAGGGCCGCAAGGGCGGCCAGACACCGCTGGAATTCACCCCGTATTACCTTGCTTGGGCCGGCACCGGAGAATTGCCGCGGTTGCTGCGCGCAGAGCCTGCCGAGCGGGCGTTTTCGCTCACCGGCGAGCGCCTCTTCAGCGCGCTGTACATGAATGAACTCCTGATGCGCCTGTTGCAGCGGGGCGAGGGCGATGCTCTTGCCTTTGCCGCCTATGAGCAGAGCCTGCGTCATCTGGCCGACGGCCACCCGCTGGAGCCCGTGTTACGGCACTTCGAAGCCCTGCTGCTGGAGGCCTGTGGTTACGGCATGCTGTTGGCAGCGGAGGGCGATACAGGGCTCGCGCTCGAGGCTGAGGAGGTCTACTGCTACGCCGCGGAACGTGGGGCGTTGCGGCAGGCGCCCAATGTTCCTCATCGGGTCGTGCACGGGGGCACTCTGCTTGCGCTTGCCGGTGAACTGCCCTGGAACGAGATCCGGTTGCGGGAGGCCAAGGGACTCATGCGCTTTCTGCTCCAGCCTCATCTCGGGGGGCGGCCCCTGGCTGCGCGCGCGCTGTTCGGGCTTGCCAGCGAGGAGCAGGGCTGAAGCGCAGTGGGCGGGCGCTATGCCCGTCGGCGTGCAGCCGCTACACTCGCGCGCCACCTGCCTGAAGCGGACGCAAGGTTGTCCTGATGCCTGATTCCAAGCACGAACACTGCGCATTGCCCCTGCTCGGCGTCAACGTCGACCATGTGGCCACCCTGCGCCAGCAGCGTCATACCCGGTATCCGGACCCTGTGCGCGCCGCGCAGGCAGCCTGCGCGGCCGGAGCGGATGGCATCACGGTACATCTGCGCGAGGATCGTCGGCACATCCAGGAAAGTGATGTGCTTCAGCTGCTGGCTGTGTCCGGGCTCAAGCTGAATCTCGAAATGGCTGCCACGGATGCGATGGTGGAGTTTGCCTGCAGATATGTACCAGCCTGCTGTTGTCTGGTACCGGAGCGCCGTGAGGAACTGACGACCGAAGGCGGGCTCGATGTGGCCGGGCAGGCAGCGCGCATGCGCGCTGCCTGCGAGCGTTTGCGCGCCGCCGGCATCGAGGTCTCGTTGTTCGTTGAACCGGATCCAGTCCAGCTGCAAGCAGCTGTGCATGCGGGTGCGCCGACGGTCGAACTTCACACCGGTGTATACGCGGACGCCACGGACGTGGCATCACGTGCTGCGGAGCTCGCACGTCTCGCCGAGGCTGCGCGTCATGCGGCCGCGCTCGGACTGCGCGTGAATGCTGGTCACGGCTTGCACTACGAAAATGTCCAGCCGATTGCCGCGCTGCCGGAGATCCATGAATTGAACATCGGGCACGCCATCGTCGCCGAGGCCGTGTTCACTGGGCTTTCCACCGCTGTGACCCGCATGAAGCGCCTGATGCTGGATGCGCGCAAATGATCTGCGGGCTCGGTATCGATATCGCGCAGGTCAGCCGGGTCGAGCGCGTCTACCACCTGTACGGGTCGCGGTTCGCGCGTCGGGTGCTGGCCCCGGGTGAGCTCGAAGCCTTCGCTACCTCCCGCAATCCTGTGCGTTTTCTCGCGATGCGGTTCGCGGCGAAGGAAGCAGCCTCCAAGGCACTGGGAACCGGCTTCCGGCAGGGCGTCTCCCTGCGCCAGATTGAAGTCTGGCATGAAGCCTCCGGCAAACCGCACCTGCGCCTGCACGGGGCCGCCAATGCCCGTGCAGCGAGCCTTGGTGTCCACAGCATGTCCATCAGCCTGACGGATGAGCAGGAATATGCCGCCGCCGTTGTCATCTTCGAGTCGCACTGAGAGTCATACTTCGTGAGTTCACTGGAACAGGCGGTGCAGCGGCGCCGCACATTCGCCATCATCTCGCACCCTGACGCGGGCAAGACCACAGTCACCGAGAAGCTGTTGCTCTTCGGAGGAGCGATCAATGCTGCCGGTACGGTGAAAGCCCGCAAGAATGCGCGCTTCGCGACCTCGGACTGGATGGAAATCGAACGCCAGCGCGGTATTTCCGTCACCTCCTCCGTGATGCAGTTCGAGTACGGCGATTGCGTGATCAACCTGCTCGACACGCCGGGCCATGAGGACTTTTCCGAAGACACCTATCGCGTACTGACGGCGGTGGATTCTGCACTCATGGTCATCGATGCCGCCAAGGGCGTGGAAGACCGGACCATCAAGCTGCTCGAAATCTGCCGGATGCGGCAGACACCGATCGTCACCCTCATCAACAAGCTCGACCGCCACAGCCGGCCACCGCTCGAATTGCTGGATGAAATCGAGAACGTGCTGAAGGTCAAATGCGCGCCAGTGACCTGGCCCCTCGGTTCCGGGCAGCATTTCGGTGGAATCTTCCACTTCGAACAACAGCGTGTGGTGCGTTATGCGCGCGAGGTTGATGCCAATGCGGCAGTGATCGAAGCGGAGTCACTCACTCCGGAGCAGGCACGGACTGATCCGCGGCTGGCAGAAATCTATGCAGAATGCCTGGAGGAGCTCGAACTGGTTGCAGAGGCGGGGACCGGATTCTCACTGCAGGATTACCGCGCGGGCACCGTGACGCCTGTGTTCTTCGGATCTGCGCTGCAGAATTTCGGAATTCGCGAGATGCTGGATTATTTTGTCAGGATCGCACCACCACCGCTGGACCGACCCGCTGCAGAACGGATGGTCAAGGCCGACGAAGTGAACTTCAGCGGATTCGTGTTCAAGATCCAGGCAAACATGGATCCCCAGCATCGGGACCGCATCGCTTTTCTGCGCATCTGTTCGGGTCACTTCGAACCCGGCATGCGGCTGCGACATGTGCGGCTCGGGCGGGATGTGCAGATTTCCAACGCGCTCACTTTCTTCTCCCGGGGGCGCGAGCAGGTACAGGATGCCTACGCTGGCGACATCATCGGCTTGCACAACCACGGGACCATCCAGTTGGGTGACACCTTCACCGCGGGTGAAAAGCTCAACTTCCAGGGCATTCCCAGTTTCGCACCTGAGCTGTTCCGGCGTGTGCGTGCAGTTGATCCCATGCGCGCAAAGGCGCTCGGCAAAGGTCTGACGGAGTTGTGCGAAGAGGGCGCTGCGCAGGTGTTCAAGCTTCTCCAGGGTAACGACCTGATCCTGGGAGCCATCGGCGTACTGCAGTTTGATGTGGTTGCCTACCGACTCAAGCACGAATACGGCGTGGATTGTGTGTTCGAACCGGTGGCCACGCAGATGGCGCGCTGGGTGACCAGTCAGAAATCGGCCGAGCTCGAAAAATTCATGCGTCAGGCAGGCAGCAATGTGGCGCTGGATGGCGGCGGTCTGCCGGCCTATCTCGCGCCTTCAAGGGTCAATCTGCAGCTGATGTCGGAACGCTGGCCGGAAGTCGAATTCCATGCCACTCGGGAAGTGAGCCTCAGGCGGGAGGATGAGGCGATTCTCTGATCGCCTCTCCTCAGCCTTTCAGTCGGGGGTCAGACGCCCGGTCGCTCCTCACGCGGTGCCGGCGCTGCCTCGGCAAGCGGCGCTACCGTTGGGGCGCTCATCTGGGGCGGGGCGATTGCAGCGGGCGCTTCCTCCCGCACCATCACCACTGGGGTTGCCTGCGGAACTTCGCGGGCTGGCTCCGCAGCTGACGCTGCCACTGCGGTGGCTGTGGCGACCTGGTCAGGCGTTGACCGCCCCGATTCCCTGTAAGGCTGGGAGACGAACGCGTCCTGCTGGCGAGGCTGGTCCGACTGGAAAGCCTCGCGTCGAGCCTCGGTGCTGCCGGAATCCGCAGGGGTCGGCGCGCGTTCCTCAGAGGGGAGCAGGCTTTGTTGTACCGGTGACTCCCGAGTGACGTCGGTCCCGGTAAGGCCCTGTTCACTACGCTGCTCAGTGCCTCGTGGTTGACGCTCGCGGCGTCGACCCTCGCCGCGCTCCTGACGCTCATTGCCGTTCCGGCGACCACTCTGGGCGTCGGCGCTCTCGGCCTGAGCCGGCTGTCCCTGGCGCTGGTCAGTACGTCTGCTCTGCTCATCGCCGCGTCCCCGGCCCTCACCCCCACGCCTTGAGCGTGACTGCTGGTTTTGAGACGAGGATTGGTTCTGGCTGGAGGACGACTGACCACTGCTGCGACGTCCGTCACGGCGACCATCGCCACGGCTGGATTGGCTGGAAGATTCGGCACTGGAACCGCCGCGTCGCTGGCTGCCGGACTGGCTCCTTTGGTCGCGCGCAGCGTTGCGCGGCGCCGCCGATGGAGTCGCTGCAGTGCTGGCGTCGTCACTGCCGAAGATGGCCGAGAGGAAGCGTTTGAACAGCCCCTTGCTGCCATTGGTCTGAGGCGGAACCCTCTCTTCCGGAGCACTCGGACTGGCGGCGGGGGCGTTGCGAACGATGTCTCGCACGGCTGCCTGCTGCTGGCGTGGCTGCTCCTTGCGGTTGAAATCGTAGGTCGGCGCTTCGTCCGCTTCTTCCACCAGTTGGTGACTCTCGCCCACATCGCGGCGCGCCAGGTCCTGCTCCCGAATACGCTGCACACTGAAATGAGGTGTTTCCAGATTCGGATTGGGAATTATCAGGAGTTCGACCTCCTGCTGCTGTTCAATACGCGCCACTTCCCGGCGCTTTTCGTTGAACAGGAAGGCCGCGACGTCTACCGGCACCTGGGCCACGACTTTCGCGGTGGAATCCTTCATGGATTCCTCTTCCAGAACGCGCAGCACCGAGAGACCGGTCGGGCGCAGGCTGCGGATGGTGCCGACACCATCGCAACGCGGGCAGATCTCATGGCTGAATTCCGCCAGCGATGGCCGCAGACGCTGCCTGGACATTTCGAGCAGCCCGAAGCGCGAGATCCGTCCGATCTGCACGCGAGCCCGGTCCATCTTCACGCAGTCCCGTAGTCTGTTTTCCACTGCGCGCTGGTTCTTTGCCGCCATCATGTCGATGAAATCAACCACTACCAGACCGCCGAGATCGCGCAGCCTGAGCTGGGTGGCGATTTCTTCTGCTGCTTCGAGATTCGTCAGCAAGGCGGTTTCCTCGATATCTCCGCCGTGCGTCGCCCGCGCGGAATTGATATCAATGGTGATCAGCGCCTCAGTAGGCTCGATCACGATGGCGCCACCACTGGGCAGGCGCACCTCGCGACTGAATGCGGTCTCGATCTGGCTCTCAATCTGGTAGCGGGTGAAGAGCGGAACGCTGTCCTTGTAGAGCTTGAGCTTGCCGAGATTGCCGGGCATGACCTGCTGCATGAAGTCCTGCGCAGTCTCGTAGAGCTTGGGGTCGTCGACCAGGATTTCCGTGATGTCGCTGCGCAGATAGTCGCGGATGGCGCGGATGATGACGTTCTGGTCCTGGTAGACCAGAAAGGGGGCCTTGCGGGTGCGCGAGGCTTCGTCAATCGCAGACCAGAGCTGGAGCAGGTAGTCGAGGTCCCATTGCAGTTCTTCGCTGGTCTTGCCAATGCCCGCAGTACGCAGGATA
>JAURMM010000118.1 GCA_030830685.1 Gammaproteobacteria bacterium
CTTGAGCCGGGAAGAACTGCTCGGGCTGGAGGTCGAGACCTTGCTTCATCGCCTGTTCTGGCAAGAACGTCTGCAGCGTTTTGAACCCGCGGCCACCCGTTTCAGTTGTTCTTGCGGTCGCGAGCGGGTGAGTCGCATGCTGGTCGGCCTGGGACATTCGGAGCTGCAGGACATTCTGGCCGAGCAGGGTCGGGTAGAGATCGGCTGCGACTTCTGCGGCCAGCAGTACCACTTCGATGCCGTGGATGTGGGGGAGATGTTCACGCCCGCCCGCGATCACCCGCCCGCACCCACCACCTTGCAATAGCCGCCGGCCTGCTTCAGGCCTGCCATGCACCGGCCGCGATGGCTGCTTCACGATCTTCCGGAAACTGCCACTGCGGGCTCTCATCCCGAGGTTGCCGGGTATCCCCGCTCTCGTTCGACTCGCTGTCCTGCGCCCAGCTCACCTCCGGCCAGCGGTTGGGCAGCGTGACCAAGCCACCGGGCGTTGTAATGTCCTCGAAAGCCCGCAGCGCAGCCGTAACGACAGCAAGCTGATCCGCTTCATCGAAAGGCCTGCCGGCCGAATGGCCGAGCGGATAATCGACGAACGCGGCACGCGGAGGCTGGCCGGCACGCAGGATGTCGAGCGCACTGCCGAGGCAAAGGGTGGGTATGCCGTTCTCCTCCAGGTGTCGTGCGACCAGACTCACGGTCTGGTGACACACAGGTCACATGGCGACGAGCAATGCAGCTTCCACACCTTCTGCCTTGAACGCATCGAGCACGGCCGGGGCGGTTTCCTCGCGTACACGGCGTTGGGAGTAGATGCCGCCCATGCACGAGAACACATCGGAGGCCAGGGACCCGATCACGCCGCGGGTGACTAGCTTGCGCAAGGTAGCGAGCGGCAGGATGCATCCGGGGTCCTTGCGGGCGTCCACCAGATAGTTCTCTGTGATGTGGGAAAAACGCAGCGCCGTGTCGGGGGTGTCGACCGGGATTGCGCGCAGCGAACAATCATCCCGGTAGTGGTAGGCGCGTTGGCCGCGCACGTAGGCGCCGGAAGTGGACAGCAGGCCGAGGCGCAGCCTTGCGAGTGGGCGGGAAAGCGCCTTCCAGGCTGATGGGGTGCTGGCCTCGAACCAACGGTAAGGGGCATAACCCAGCCGCGCATAGCGAGCCCGGATGGTTTCCATGTATTGCATGGGCATGGTGGAGATCTCCAGTCAAACCTGCCAACATTTTCGATTCACCACACCGGCAAGTCGAGGACCTCGCGCCATGGGACGCATCTTTGAAACCCGCAAGCACACCATGTTCGCCCGCTGGGATCGCATGGCGAAGCAGTTCACGCGTATCGGCAAGGACATCGCGATTGCGGTGCGCGGGGGTGGCCCGGATCCGGCACACAATCCCGCCTTGCGCCGGGTCATCCAGAATGCCCGCGCGGTCAACATGCCCAAGGACAAGGTCGAAGCCGCCATCAAGCGCGCCATGGGCAAGGATGCGGCCAACTACGAAGTGCTCATCTATGAAGGCTATGCGCCGCATGGTGTCGCCGTGCTGGTGGAGACAGCGACCGACAACCCGACCCGTACCATCGCCGCTGTGCGCAGCATCTTCAACAAGTTCGGCGGCAATGTCGGTGTCACCGGCAGCGTCTCCTTCATGTTCCGCCACATGGGTGTCTTTCGCCTGAATCCTGCGGGCATCGACCAGGATGATCTCGAGCTCTACCTCATCGACCATGGCCTGGAAGAGATGGGCGAGGGTACGGGCGAAAAAGGCGAGCCACAGATCATCATCCGTTGCAACTTCCCTGATTTCGGGCAGGTGCAGAAGGCGCTGGAAGATCGCAATGTCACGGTGCTGTCGGCTTCGCAGGAGTACGTGTGCACCACACCCACGGAACTGCCTGAGGAGCAGGCCCGCGAAGTGCTCGAGATGATAGACAGGCTGGAGCAGGACGATGATGTACAGCAGGTCTATTACACGCTTGCCTGAGCCCGTCGGCCCGTGAAGGTCTCTTCCTTCTGTGCAGCGCTTCTGCTCTGCCTGATCGGGGCGGGGCCTTGCATGGCCGCCGGAGGAGAAAGGCTTGATCAGGAGGTTCGGGAAGCCACCCGAAATTTCTACGCGACCATCCCCGCGGCGCGCGATCTGGCCGTTGAGGCTGCTGGCATGCTGGTATTTCCGGGCGTTGTCGCCGGGGGACTCGTGGTCGGAGGCGAATACGGTGAAGGCGCGC
Organism: Gammaproteobacteria bacterium; assembly: GCA_030830685.1. Classification (GTDB taxonomy): domain Bacteria; phylum Pseudomonadota; class Gammaproteobacteria; genus CAIKBL01. The sequence continues at coordinate 2,234 of JAURMM010000118.1, forward strand.
TGATCGTGGGCGGGCGCACCGTGGACTACTACAACACTGCCTCTGCCTCGCTGGGACTCACCGTCGGCGCCCAGGTGAAGACCCAGGTTCTGCTGTTCATGTCGGCGCGTGCACTGGAGAAGTTCCGCGCCAGTCGCGGCTGGGAAATAGGCGTGGACGGGGATGTCTCGCTGGCGCGACCCGGTGCCGAGGGCGCGCTTGATCGCGACGCCCTGCAAGAGCCGATCATTGCCTTTGTCTTCACCAACAAGGGACTCATGTATAACCTGAGCCTGGAAGGCAGCAAGTTCACCCGTTTCGAACGGTGACCACGGCCACCGGCCCCGGACTGCGCAGTGAGAGTGAACTGTTGTAGTCTGCCCGCTCAGGGGGAGTGGTTCCCCGGAGGCGAGTCATGCAGGAAATCCGCTATACCTCCACCGCGCAACTGCGCGAAGCGCTGGGCTCGCCTTCCGAACTTGCAGAGCGCAAGGCTGTGCCAACGCTGGACAAATACAGCCGGGCTTTCATCGCCCGCTCGCCTTTCCTCACACTGGCAACCACCGATGCCTCCGGGCGCACTGATGTCTCGCCGCGGGGGGACCAACCGGGTTTTGTGCTGGTGCTCGACGACCACACGCTGTACCTCCCCGATCGACCCGGCAACGCGCGTTACGACTCCTTGCTGAACATCATCGACAATCCACGTGTGGGGCTGCTGTTCTTCGTGCCCGGCTTTGAGGACACCCTGCGGGTGAATGGGCGGGCGGAAGTTGTTGCAAATGCGGAGCTTCTGGCCCGCTGCGAGGTCAACGGACGGCTGCCGAAAGTCGGTATTCGCGTTGTGGTGGAGGAAGCATTCCTGCATTGCGCCAAAGCCCTGCGCCGCAGCCGGCTGTGGGATCCGGCCCAGCACCGCAACCGTGGGGAGCTGCCCAGCCTGGGGCAGATGATTCTCGAGCAGACCGCGGCCACGGATGCCCCGCCGCCGGCCGAGACCATCAGCCTGGTTGATACGCTCATCGAAGAGAATTACCGCAACGAGCTCTATTGAGTCGCGCCCCCGGAACTCCACCCTGTCCCTGCCGGAGCCCACACGCACCATGACCGCGACTTCACGTCTGCAGGAGCGATTCAATCGCGCCATGGAAGCTGCCGCGAGCATGCTCTGGGACTGGGATGTGGCCGAGGGATCGATGTGGTACTCCACCACGATGAAGTCCGTGTTGGGCTACGAGGCGGCGGAAGAATTTGCGCCCACCGACGTGATGTTCATGCACAGCGTGCATCCGGATGATCAGTCGCGACTGAAGGCGGCCCTGGCGAATGCCTTCCAGCGCAGACTGGCTTTTCGCAGCGAATACCGCCTGCGCCACAAGTCCGGTGGATTTCGTTGGTATGCCGCACAGGGGGTGGCCGCCTGGAACGCCGAGGGGAGGGCAGTGCGACTGTCTGGCTCACTGACGGACATCCATGAGCGCAAGCTCGCCGAAGATGCGCTGGAGCTGGAACGCAGCAAGGCGCTGATCACGCTCGACTCCATCAGCGATGCAGTGATCTCTACCGACGCCCAAGGACGGATCGAATTTCTCAATGCTGCGGCGGAAAAGATCCTCGGGTTGATCGGCCCCCAGGTGTACAAGCAGGGCTTTGGCCAGACTGTCCGTATTTTCGAGCTGGGAACCGGTGAGCCCGTGCCTGACCCGGCCCTCGAGTGCCTGCGTCTCGGGCATGCGGTGCGAGGCCGCGATGCCGCGCTGGCCGGGCCGGAGGGCGAGGAATGCCTGATTGAATACTCGGCAGCCGCACTGCTCGGGAACGCCACGGAACCCACGGGAACGGTGGTGGTTCTGCGTAATGTCACCGAGGAACGGCGGCTGGTGCAGGCCATCTCCTATCAGGCGACGCATGATTCACTCACGGGGCTGGTGAATCGCCCTGAGTTCGAGCGACGTCTGCAGCGCGTGCTGCAGAACGCCGATGCAGAGTCCAGACATGCGCTGTGCTATCTCGACCTTGATCAGTTCAAAGTCATCAATGACACCTGCGGTCATACCGCGGGTGACGAGTTGCTGCGCCAGATCGGCGTCATCCTGCGTTCCACCGTTCGCAAGCGCGATACCGTGGCACGTCTCGGCGGGGATGAATTTGCGATCCTGATGGAGCATTGCACCTTGCAGCAGGCCAATCGCGTAGCCCGCGAGGTGCGCGAGAAGATTGCCGAATATCGCTTCCGCTGGAATGAGCACGTGTTCGGCCTCGGAGTGAGCATCGGCCTTGTCCAGATCACGGAATCCAGTGGCAGCATGGCGAGCCTGCTCAAGCATGCAGATGCGGCCTGCTATGCGGCCAAGGAGCACGGCCGCAATCGAGTGCACGTCTATGATCCGGGCGATGTCACGGTGGAGCGGCGCCAGGGCGAGATGCTGTGGGTCTCCAAGATTACGGCCGCGCTCGAAGAGCGGCGCTTCACCCTGCTGGTGCAACCTGCGCGCCGACTGACGGAGAGCGAAGACATCGAGTACGTGGAAGTGCTCCTGCGATATCCGGAGGGAGATGGCGTCGCGACGCCCGATGAGTTCCTGCCCGCGGCGGAGCGCTACAGCCTGTCGCCGCGCATCGATCGCCAGGTCTTCAGCATGGTGCTCGAGTGGTATGACCGGCACCGCCAGGTGATCAATCCCCGGGCCGTGTTTGCCCTCAATCTCTCTGCCCTGTCGTTGTCGGATGAAACCTTGCTGGATTTCATGACGGGGCAGTTCGCCGCACTAGGTATCCCGCCCGAGCGCTTCTGCTTCGAGATCACGGAAACCGCCGCCATCGGCAACATGGCGCGTGCGCTGCATTTCTTCCAGTTGCTGAAGGCACGTGGGTGCCGCTTCGCCCTTGATGATTTCGGCAGCGGTTTGTCCTCATTCGGATACCTGCGGAGCCTGCCGGTGGACTACCTGAAAGTGGACGGCATGTTCGTGCGGGATTGCGTGAAGGATCCGATCGATTTCGCGATGGTGCGTTCCATCAATGATATCGGTCACGTGATGGGGATCCGGACGATCGCGGAATTTGTGGAGACCCCCGAGGTAGTGGAGAAAATCAGCACCCTGGATGTGGACTATCTGCAGGGTTACGGCGTGTGCCGGCCGCTTAGTCTCGACGCCTATCTCGCGCGCGAATACTGAGCAGTCAAGCGTCCTCAGGGAACGTCGAGAAACTCTCCCGCGGGCCCCTCATGATGGGGCGCGATGACATGCGGCGGTGCTGCGGGAGCGCCGGTCAGGGGCACGACACGCGACAGGAAGTCGATCACTGCGTTGCCGAAGATGTCGTTGCGGTCGCCCGCCACCATGTGGCCGGCCCCGGTGATATTGGCATATTCGGCGTGTGGACAGAGCGCAAGGAATTCCGCCGCTCCTTCTTCGCTGAGCACATCGGAGAGTCCTCCGCGCACAAGCAGGGTGGGCAGACTGAGTGCGCGTGAGCAGGCTTCCAGTCGCGCCTGACGTTTGTCCAGCTCACGCCGCAAGGACAGGAAACCGGGATCCCAGTGCCAGCGGAACTTGCCGTTGGGCGCTTTGCGCAGGTTCTTGGCGAGCCCGGAAAGATCCTTCGGCGGCTTGCGATGAGGCTGATAGGCAGCGATTGCGGCCGCGACCTCCTCGAGGCTGTCGAAGCCCTCGGGGCGTTGCCGCATGAAGGCCCCGATCTTCTCGACGCCTTCAGGCTCGATGCGCGGAGCAATGTCCACCAATACGAGCGCGGTGGCGTCGACCCGGTCTTCTCCGGCGGCCACCAGGCTCGTGCCGCCCCCCATGGAGGCACCGACCAGCACCGGCCTCCGTCCGCCCAGTGCGTCGATGAGGCAGACCAGATCTTCCACCATCACATCCTGCGAGTAGGTGCCATCCGTCGACCAATCCGAATCGCCATGGCCGCGCGCATCAAAGGCAATGGCGTGATAACCAGCCTGGCCCAGAGCCTCCCCGGCGGCTTTCCAGGCGTGCCGCGTCTGACCGCCTCCGTGCTGAAGCAGAACCAGCGGGCCGTGGGGTTTACCCCACGCGTCGCCCGCGAGGGTTACACCACGCGCGCCGGGCCAGCGGAACATGGGCTCGGGCGTGCCGGGCAGCCGTTCACCTGCACTCATCGACTGAAACTCCGAATTACCGTTACTGGCAACGATTGTTCTGACAGGACTGGCCCGTTGGACAATCCTGATCGAGGCAGCATTGGTCGACTTCCTTGCAGCGCGCGCCGATGCAATTCAGATCATCGGTGCATTCGAAGGAGGTACTGCAGCGACCGCAGAGCGCGGCACCCTTGACTGCCACCTGGCAGCGATTGTCGAGACAGCGCTGGCCACCCGGGCAATCTGCATCAAAGCAGCACTGGTCGATGGTGCGGCAACGCGCGCTCACACAGCGCAAGCCATCGGCGCATTCGAACACCGTCGAGCACTGCCCGCAGAGCGCGGTGCTCCCCTCTGCAAAGGCGTTCCCTGCCAACAGACTGAGGGTCGCGAGTAGCAAGAGCAGCAGTGTGCGCCGGGGGCGCAGGGTCAGGGGAGTCTCGAGCATCCGGCTTCCAGCAGCGTGCGTGAACGGACACCCATCATGCCACAGCAAGGGACTGACGGTGTGCGGTCGGAGTGGTTATGCTCCCACCGATGAACTCCCTCGCCAGACTCCTGTTACCAGCCGTGCTCGCAGGCCTGGCCGCCGGATTTGCAGCCAGCGTGCTCCATTATCAGCTTGCAGAGCCGTTGCTTTCCCATCTCCTCGGTGAACCCATCGCGCAGCGCACAGGCTTGCGCCACTGGGGGAGCCTGCTGTTGCGTGAAATCCCGCCGGCCATCCTGCAGGCCACGGCCTTGATCGGGCTCTGGCAGTGGCGTGGCGTTTTCCCGGATTGGCGCCAGGGGGTGGCTTGGGGAATCGCCGGCTTTGCCGCCGCCGCGGTGCTGCGTTTCGGACTGCTGCCACAGTGGTCGGGAGTGCCTGCGTTGCCGCCGCTGGGGGGCGGACTCCCGATCGAACTGCAGCAGGCGCTGCGCTGGGCTCTCTTGCTGTGCAGTTTTCTGACGTGGCTGGTACTCGGCCTTGCTGCTGCCCGGGCCTGGCGTGCCACCCGGCCGAGAACACACGAACACCACGCCCCGGGAGCCCCATGAGCCGCTGGCGCCCACCCTCGCCCAAATCCTCGCCCTACATCACGCCCGAGGGTTATCGCGCATTGGAAGCAGAGTTGCGGGCATTGGACGAGCGCCGGCGCGAGACGGTGCGCCATCTTGCCGCGGCCGCCGCCGAAGGCGATCGATCAGAGAATGCCGAGTACATCTATCGCAAGAAGGAATTGCGTGAAATTGACCGGCGGTTGGGCTATCTGCAGCGCCGGATGCCGACGCTCACCATTGTTTCCCGGCCGCCGCCGGTCTCTGATCAGATCTTCTTCGGCGCCTGGGTGACGCTCGAGGACGATTCGGGAAATGATCACTGCCATCGCATCGTCGGTGCCGATGAAACAGCATTGGGTACAGGTTGGATCAGTGTGGATGCACCGCTGGCGCAAGCGCTGCTGAAACGCAAGGTGGATGAGGAGATCCAGTTCGTGACCGGCGAGGGCACGCTGCGTTACCTCATCCTGGAAGTGCGCTATGCGCCATGAGCGTCAGGGTCAGCGCACCCATCCACACTAGATTCCAAGATTGCCCAGCATCATCGCGATGTCGTTGAGGATGGCGGTCGCGCGTGGATGCGCGAACTCGAGACGGGTGATCCCGGCTTTGAGCGCCTCGAGTCGCTGAACCAGATTCGAATCCGTGCCTGCCTTGGCGAGCTCATGCTCGATGCGCGCGAGCAGCTCACGAAGTTCGCCAAGCGTCTCGCGATCGCCGGAGCGCGTATGGTCGATTTCTGCGTGCAGCTGGCGCACGGCCTCGCGCAGTTCCACGGTCGGGAGCGCAGGATGTGGGAATGCTCTCGGTGCTCCCTGCTTCACGGCAGCAAGGGTCTCTTCAAAGGTGCCGGGCTGCTCCTTCACCCACTCCAGCCACCAGGTTGCGCCCGCCTCATGATAGGCGGCAAGCGTGGCAGTGGCCGCTTCGGTGTCGCCATAGATCGTGCGCCCACTGGCCAGGAACTCGAACGCAGTTTCGGCCCCTTCACGCAGCGCGCGGACATGCCCGACCACCTCGCCGAATTCGCTCGCCTCCAGCCAGAAGTTGCGGCAGTCGGTCGCGGCGATGGGATCTGCGGCCCCTGCCTCGGGCAGGCGAATGGGAAAGTAACCATCCCAGCGCGCGGCGCGGCGCATGCCTGCCTTTGATGCCACGGTGGCGCCCACCCAGATGGGCAACCGCGGGCTTTGTGCGCAGGCCGGTGAGATGCGGGCGTTCTCAACGCGGTAATGATTGCCTTCATGCGTGACGGATTGCCCGCGCAGCAGTCCATCGACGATTTGCAGGCCCTCATCCAACCGCTCGGCGCGCGTCGTTGCGGCAGTCACCTCGCCGAAGGGCGCAAAGTCCACTGCGACTGGTTCGCCGAGGCCCACGCCGCACACCACGCGCCCGCCCGAAAGCTGGTCGAGGGTGGTGAGTTCCTTGGCAAACTTCCAGGGTCTGCGTCGTGACAGCGGCGTGATGAGTGCACCGAGTTTCATGTGGTGCGTAGCCTGTGCCAGCGCGCCCAGCACCACCGTTGCATCGGCCAGTGGCAAGGCCGCACCCGGTGCCAGCACCAGATGGTCCCAGATGAAGAAACCATCGTAGCCAGCGGCCTCCGCGGCTTTGGCAAGGGCCAGCAGACGCTGCGGGTCGCCATAGTCGCCATGAGTGGGCACGTAGAGAGCAGTGCGCATGCGAGGTGTCTTTCTGCGGAGGGCCGTGCGGTCAGGGTAGGGGCCGGGCAAAGAGGTGTAAACGCCCGAACCTGATCGGGCGCAAGCGATCGGCATCGACCGCGCGCATTGGCGCGATGACTTTTGCGGCGGTGCGATTGCAATCACACCCCCCCCCGGTAGAATGCGGCGTCCCTCCAACTCCCCCGGTGAATCCGATGAGCGGCGAGCTGCAGAAACCCGCGCCCCGACCTGCCAACCCCTGTTTTTCCTCCGGTCCTTGCCCCAAGCGCCCGGGCTGGTCCACGGCCGCGCTCTCAGATGCGCTGGTGGGACGCTCGCACCGCTCCAAGGAGGGCAAGGCCCGATTGAAGGAAGCCATCGATCGCACGCGCGCGGTGCTTGGCGTGCCCGCCGACTACAGAATCGCAATCGTGCCCGCCTCAGATACAGGCGCCGTGGAGATGGCCTTGTGGGGCCTCTTGGGCCCGCGCGCGGTGGATGTGCTGGCGTGGGAGAGCTTCGGCGCCGAGTGGGTGAGCGATGTAACCGAGAGTCTGCGCCTGCCCGACACCCGTGTATTCGAGGCTCCTTACGGCGCATTGCCCGATCTTTCAGTCGTTGATTTCAACCATGACGTGGTGTTCGTGTGGAACGGGACGACTTCCGGCGTGAAACTGCCCAACGGTGATTTCATTCCCGACGATCGCACAGGCCTCACGATTTGCGATGCTACCTCGGCGGCATTCGCCATGTCGCTGCCTTGGGCGAAGCTCGATGTGGTCACCTTCTCCTGGCAGAAGGTACTGGGAGGCGAGGGCGCGCATGGTGTGATCATCCTTGGGCCCCGGGCTGCCGAGCGCCTGCAGACTTTCGTGCCGGATCGCCCGCTGCCCAAGATTTTCCGCATGGCAAAGAAGGGCAAGATCGACGAAGCCCTCTTCGAGGGCGCGACCATCAACACGCCCTCGATGCTGTGTGTGGAGGACTACCTGGACGCGCTGCGCTGGGCGGAATCCCTCGGCGGCTTGTCTGCACTGTGCGCCCGTTCGCAACGCAATCTGGAAGTGCTGGAAGCCTGGGTTGCCCGCACCGACTGGATAGATTTCCTGGCCGAGCACCCGGGCACCCGTTCCAATACCTCCATCTGCCGCAAGCTCACAGCAGCATGGTTTGCGGCGCTGGATGCCAAGCAACAGTCGGCCATGGTGGAGAAGATGGCCAAGCTGCTGGAGGCCGAAGGTGTCGCGTTTGATATCAACGCCTATCGCAGCGCCCCGCCGGGCTTGCGCATCTGGGGTGGGGCCACGGTGGAATCCGCCGACCTGGAGGCCCTGCTGCCGTGGCTCGAATGGGCCTATGCACAGATACAGCAGTCCGCTGCCTGATTTGAATTGAGTCGAGGTAAAGACATGTTCAAGGTATTCGTTGCGGACAAGCTTGCCCCCGAGGGCATCGCCGCCCTCAAGACCTACCCACAGCTTGAGATAGATTTCACTCCGGGCCTCGATGTGGAGACAGCCCTGGCCCATGCGGCAGCTGCGGATGCCATCATCGTGCGCTCGGAAACCAAGATCAAAGGCAAGCTGCTGGACGCGGCCAGCAAGCTCCGCGTGGTCGGTCGTGCGGGTATCGGCGTGGACAACATCGATCTCGTGGCCACCACCGAGCGCGGCATCGTCGTGCTCAATACACCGGATGCAAACGCCACCACCACAGCCGAACTCGCCATCGCCCATCTGTTTTCGCTGAGCCGGCAACTGCCGGAAGCCGATGCCTCGGTGCGCGGCGGCGAATGGGCGCGCAGCCGATTCATGGGTTCTGAAGTGACTGGCAAGACACTGGGCATCATCGGCTTTGGCACCATCGGACGCCTGGTGGCCGAACGGGCCCGTGGACTGAAGATGCAGGTGCTGGGCTTTGATCCGTTCGTCACCCCTGAGACCTTTGCCCAGTATGGCGTGGAGCCGGTTGAACTGTCCGCGTTACTGGCGAACGCCGACTATGTGACGCTGCATTGCCCGATGACGGATGACACCCGCAACCTGCTGAACGCCGAGCGCCTGGCCAGCATGAAAAAAGGTGCGCGCCTCATCAACTGTGCACGCGGCGGTCTGGTGGACGAGGAGGCCTTGCTGGCCCAGGTGCAGAGTGGTCATCTGGCCGGCGCGGCCCTGGACGTCTTCGCCCAGGAACCGCCGGGCGCCTCGCCCTTGTATGCAGACAAGCGCATTCACTTCACCCCGCATCTCGGCGCCTCCACCCAGGAGGCACAAACGGCAGTAGGTGTGGAGATTGCGCACCAGATCGCGGCCTTCCTCATTCACGGCGAAGTCCGCAATGCGGTGAACCTGAAGAGCATCGCCCCTGAACGGCTGAACCAGATGGCACCGTCGCTGCGGCTCGCCCGCAACCTCGGCAAGCTGCTCGCGATGATGAGTGAAGGCGCGCTGCTGGAGGTGGAACTCGGACTCTACGGCCAGGCGGCGGAGCTGGAAGCCCAGCCCATGCTGTGCGAGGTCGTGGCAGGGCTGTTGCAGGACCACCTCGATACGCCCATCAATCGTGTGAATGCACTGCCGCTCGCGCGACGCCAGGGCATCAAGGTCAGCGAGGCGAAGTCTACAGAGAGCCGTGACTATCTCTCTGTCGTGCGGGTCCGCGGTCGCACCGCCCAAGGGTCAGTTTGCCTGGAAGGCACTTTGTTTGACGGACGTCATCCGCGCCTCGTGCGCGTGAATGACTATGAAATCGAAGCCGAGCTGAGTGGCCAGCTGGTCATGACCCGCCACGCCGACAAGCCCGGGGTGATCGGTGCGCTGGGCGAGATCCTCGGCCGGCAGGGCATCAACATTTCCCGCATGCAGGTCGGGGCTGCTGAAGGCAAGGACCGCGCGATAGCCGTGATCGGGGTGTCCTCGGTGCTGCGCGAGAATACACTGGCGGCGCTCGCGGCCATCGACGCGGTGGATAAGGTGCTGCAGGTGAATTTCACCCCTTGAGGCCCCATGTGATGGTTACCGGGGCACGAGGTCCCGGTAACGCAAGTCCGCCGCGGGCGGCCCAACGATAGAAGGCATGAGAGAGAGAATGATGAATAGCGCAAAAGGCCCGTTACGCTGGCTGTTGCTCGCACTCCTCGTGCCTCTTCTCATCATCGCGGGCGCAATGCTGGTACTTGATCACGAGCCCGCGCCGTTCTCGATTGAGGACGCTGCGCGGAAGTGGTCCTCCGCAGA
>JAURMM010000119.1 GCA_030830685.1 Gammaproteobacteria bacterium
CAGCGCTTCCGGCGAGAAACCAAGCTCCTGGAACAGCGCGCGCGCGCTGGTCTGGTCGGTGGTCATGCGTGCCACCACCTTGCGGATACCCAAGGACAGTGCGAGGTTGAACGCTTCTCGAGTCATGTAACGCCCCAGCCCGCCGCCGCGGGCGCGCTGGCCAATCTGCACGCGCAAATCCGCGACATGGGCGGACCAGTCGAGCTCGGTCAGATGAATCGAGGAATAGCCCACGATGCCTTCGTCGTCCTCGCACAGCAGTGTATGCATGGCCCCGCGCTTGAGGGCGTCCAGCCAGCGCCCGATGCCAGCGCTCTTGGTGATATCCCTGCGCATGAACAGCAGATCATGCGGCGGCAGCTTGAGCGCGAACTGGCGTACCGCCTCTCCATCGCTCTCGTTCATCAGGCGGATGTGGTAGTGCTTGCCGCCCAAGGTCACATCATGGGGGTATTGCGGGGCATTGCCGGGTTTCTGCGCCATGGGCGTGTTCTCCTGGAGCGACGAAGGGATCAGACGGAGCGCACGCTCAGCCATTTGTCGAGCTGGGGCCACAGGCGGTAGACCGCGTTGCCACCGGCGATGAGACTCACGTGACCTCCCTTGACCACGATTTCATTCTTGTCCTTGCTGCCAACCAGTTTCACCAGATCACTGGAGGCCGCCGTCGGCACGATGTGGTCGTACTCTGCAGCGACATGCAGGAAAGGCACGCAGATTTTACCGAGGTCGACCTGTTTGTCATCCAGCACATAGTCACCGCGGACGAGCTTGTTTCCACGCAGGAAGTCGTTGACCAGATCGCGTGCGAGCGCCCCTGCTACCGGCAGCTGTTCCGTAGCCCAACGGTCGAACCGGAGACTGGCCTTCACGAAGGCATCGTCCTCCACGTTGTTCAGGAGCTGCATCTGGTTGGCCTGCTTCTGGAGTGGGCGCAGGGCTTGTATCGAGGCATTGATCATGTCACCCGGGATCACGCCCAGTGCGTCGACGAGCCGGTCGATGTCAAACGCCTGGGTTTCCACCCAGGCCTTGTAAAGTGCCATACCCTCCGCATTCACGGGGGTGGTGAAACACACCAGATTGCGGATCGGTCCTTTGTCATGGACAGCAGCGTTGACAGCGGCAAGAAACCCTCCGAGGCAGTAACCCACCACGGAAACCTCGGTTTCCCCCGAGTCCTGCTGGACATGCGCAATGCTCTCGTCAATGAGCTCGAGGGCGAAGTCCTTCATCCCGAGATGTGCGTGCTCGCGGCGCGGCGGAACCCAATCCATCAGGTAGACGTCGTAGCCCTGCAGTAGGAGGTATTCGATGAAACTCTGCCCTTTCGCGAGATCGAGAATGTAACCACGGGCCACGGGCGACATCACGATCAAGACCGGTACCCGGTAAACCTCATCGGTCATCGGCAGGTAGTGATACAGCCGCAATGAGTCCCGGGTATAGACGATCTCTTTGGGTGTGGGGCCAACCTCGAGTTCCAGAGAGGCCTGCTGCAGCGCCAAGCCCGGGATGTTACGGGACAGGGCGCGTTCGACCGATTTCCTGACCTGTTCTTCGAGCTCTGCGCGCTGAACTTTGGTGGGAGCGTGGTAAGCGGCCTTGTTCACGGTAGCCGCGCCCCTACGCCTGGTGCTGCGGCGGGCGGCGCGTCCGCGCGGGCTTGGCCGGTCCAGTCGTCTCACCCTCGGTTTCGGGAGGCGTAATCGAACTAGTGCGTGCCAACTGAATGCGCTGCTGGCGCAGCTCCACCTGGATCGCGGCAAGAATATCCTCGATCTGCCCCAGGCGATCGCTCACGTCGAGCACGTCGGACCGGGACGGAAGATTGAGGTTGGCCAGATACTGGCTCATCGCCTCGCTGAACATGCGATGTGAGTGCAATGCCTCCTGCATGTAACGCCCCATCCCTTTGGAGAACTTCTCGTCGCCCATCATTTCAGTCAGCGCCTGGCTCCACGCTTTCTCCGATTTGACGAACCATTCGCGCCAGACAGCCATCGGATTCAGTTTGTCCTTCTCCATCTTGAACTCCTTGCCGCTTCGCTACGCCTTGGACGGCGAGCGATGGTCGCCTTCGATTTTCTGATGCAGGCGTCGCGCGATGGCCTTGTAGACCGCCACGTCGTACACCATGCCGATATGAGTACATTTCACTTCCGTGTTGGCGGAGTGGTCCTCCTCCAGACAGCTACTCCAGTGGGCCACGCCATCCTGGCGGGAGAAGACAGCGAATTGCGGCACTTCGCTGGGTCGGGGCTGGACCAGATTCTTCACGAAACCGCACAGGCAGTGACCCGTTCCACAGGAGGCATGGAGATTGCGACCTATCAGCCCGCTGCGCATACCCTTGAGCTGATCCCAGATGCCGACGACTGCAGGATGCGCTTTCACCAGCGAACGGAATGGGGAGCCCAGCGTGATGATGCGGTCAATGCGGTCCGGATGATCCTGCACCAGGCTTTTGGCAAGCATGCCGCCCAGACTGTGCCCAATCACCCGCACGCGACTGCCATGCTCACGCTGGATGCGCAGGAGCTTGTTGGCCAGCATCCGCGCCGTCTTATCCGGACAATCGTTGTTCCAGATGATGTTGGAAAGATAGGAGCGATAGCCGATGCGCTTCAGCCACCGGTAGAGTTCCAGCATCAGGCCGTCACCCGACATGAATCCTGGTATGAGCAATACCGGCTCGCCCTCGCCGCGCGGAACTCCGTAACCGTAGAAAGTGGGGCTGGTGCGTAGCTTCATCCATTCCAGCGGCCAGCCCGCTTCCCGCCACAAGGGCGTCAGCGCATGCTGGACCGAAGGGTCATGCGCAAACGGATTGGCCAGATCGTCGTCGTCGAGTTCTTCAGTTCCCATCGTGCTTTCAGTTCCCCGGGCTTCGGCCTCGCCCACCGTCCCGGCACTCGCGTGACGGGACGGTTATCCTCGCAACCTTACTGGCGAGTCCAGAGGTTGAGGATGTTCTTTCCAATCTCGGAGCTACCGCCCGTGGTCTGCATTGCATTCTGCATCCACTTGCGCATCTCACCTGCGACATCGCTCTGTTCCTTGTAGAACAGCTTGGCAAGCGCGATCGAACGCTCCTGTGCGACAGTCGTCGCGTCCACCACAGCCTTGATGTTGGCGGCGTAGTCCTGCGGCTTCAAGGTGATCTGGCGGGAGAGATCAAGCATGTCCTTCTGGCTCGCCAGAAACATGTCCATCAGTTCAGCGCCAATGCGTTGCGTGCGGGCATGGCTTTCCTTGATGGCGGACGACAGCTCACCTTGGCGCTCGACCAGCTGGTCGAAGTAAGGCGCGAGAGACTCGGGGTTCATCAGGGGGGACGGGTTTACCGTCCGGGCATTTGTTTCAGACATTTCAGTAATCCCTTTCTGCAAGGTCGTTGGGGTTGACGAAGATATTGAAGCAGCAGCATGCTGCATCGCAATAATCAGTGGCAATTCTTGGCGATTGTGTTTCAAGATGTCAACCGCGTTGCAGCAAATTGATTGAACGGAGGCTCCGGATGACCCTGTTGGTGGACAAGAATGTCGAGGTGCCCCTGCGTGACGGGGTGAGGTTGCGGGCCGACATCTATCGCCCGGCAGCCCCGGGACGATACCCGGTGCTCTTGCAAAGAACCCCGTACAACAAGGAGTTATGGCCGATAACCGCCCTCACGTTAGACCCGGTGCGGGCCGCCGCCGCGGGGTTTGCGGTAGTCATTCAGGATGTACGGGGGCGCTGGGCTTCTGGGGGGGGAACCTTCTTCCCCTATCGGGACGAGTTGCTGGATGGATATGACAGCGTGGCCTGGGCCGCGGCTCAGCCTTGGTCTTCCGGCGCGGTGGGTTGCTACGGTCTTTCCTACATGGGGGGCACCTCCTGGCTGGCGGCTGCTTCCGGTCACCCCGCGCTCAAGGCCTTGTCCCCGACCACTGCACCCAATGATTTCTGGCGCGACCACTTCTGGCGCGGTGGCGCCTTCAACATCGGCACCCTCGCCATGTGGGCCCTGCGTGCCATCGGTCCGGCGGCACTCATCCGCGGCCGCCCACTACCCGCGGATTTCTTTCCGCTGCTTGTGCAGTTGATCGACGACATCGACGATTTCGCCCGCGTTCTGGAAGCGAAGCCGCTCACCGGTTTCGTACCGGCGCGCCCGGGCGACGAATCCTTCGTGCCGTTTTTCGAAGAGTTCCTGCGCCACCCCACACCGGATGCCTGGACCGACAGTCTGCTGATGACGGGCCGGCATTCCGCGGTCACTGCGCCCAGCCTGTCGATCGCCGGCTGGCACGATCTGCTGTTGGCCGCGGATCTCCAACATTACCGAAAGATGCGGGATGAGGCCGGTTCAGAGCTCGCGCGCCGTCATAGCAGGCTCGTGGTTGGGCCCTGGTCGCACGGCATGTTCCAGAATGTGGTGGGCCAGCTCGATTTCGGTTTTCGCGCAAATGGCCTTTTTCTGGATCTCAAGGAGGACCTCACCCGCTTGCAGCTGCGCTGGTTCGGCCACTGGCTCAAGGATGAACCGAACGGCGTGGAGCAGGAGGCCCCGGTCAAGATCTTCGTGCAAGGCATCAACCGATGGCGTGATGAAAGTGACTGGCCACTGGCGCGGGCCCGCACCACGCCCTGGTTCCTGAATGGCAACGGCGAGTTCTCCCGCGCGCTGGCGGGCAACACGCCCAGTCGGGCTTACGTCTACGATCCGGAAGACCCCTGTCCGACAGCCGGCGGGACATTGCTGCTGCCTCCACAGTACACGCCGGGTCCGGTGGAACAGTCGGCGTTGTTGACCCGACGCGATGTGTTGTCCTGGACTTCCGCACCAGTGGAGACACCGCTCGAAATCACCGGCCCGGTGAAAGCGGTGCTCTTCGTCACGACCAGTGGTCGTGATACCGACTTCATGGTCAAGCTGTGTGACGTGCATCCGGATGGAAAGCGTTACAACGTCTGTGACGGGGTGTTGCGTCTTTCGCTGCGCAACGGTCAGACGCGTGAGGCAGTCGAGCCAGGGGTGCTGCTCCGTGTGGAGGTCGATCTCTGGGCGACCTCGATGGTGTTCAAGCCTGGGCACCGTCTCGCCGTGCTGGTGACGTCGAGCGACTTTCCCCGCTACGACCGCAATCCCAACACCTTCGAACTGGCTCATGCCGCTGTGCGCTTCGAGGCGGTGGTTCAACAGGTGTTCTGTACCGGTGAGTACGCCTCCCATCTGCTGCTACCGGAAATCCCCGTGAGCTGACAGCAACACCGGAGCCTCGCGGCCTACAGGTGTGCGCTCGCCGCGGGACGTGGGTGCAACCTATACTCGGGGCGGCCTTTCATCTTGGAGCCGGCATATGTTCAAACTGCTCTTTGTTCTGGGCGTCGCCTATCTGTTGTATCGAGTGTTTCCCGCTCGCGTCTTTGACCTTGCGGTGCGTATGCAGCGTCGGCACTCCGGCCTGGCCCGCAAGGAAATCCAAGTGGGGGATCACCGCATCGCCTATCTGGAAGGTGGCCATGGAGCGCCACTGCTGCTGCTCCACGGATTCGGGGCCGAGAAAGATCACTGGACCCAGATCGCTCAGTTCCTCACTCCGAACTATCG
>JAURMM010000120.1 GCA_030830685.1 Gammaproteobacteria bacterium
CCGGCCTGCCCAAGCGCTCAATCCAGAAGTCTGCCACCTTTCGCACGTCCCGTTCGCTGCGGCCCCCAGCACTACTTATCTGTGAAAAATCAGGGCTAGTCCGAGTGCTCACGGGCGTAGCTGATGATGGAAAGCGGGAAGGCGCGCAGCAACAAGGAGTGGCTGACTTATCCGGACGGAGCGAAAGTCTACGTTGAGACCCTGAAAACTCCCTGGGTCGACAGGGATGGCGAGATCGTCGGCTTGCTGGGTATTTGCCACAAGCTGGATGCCCTCTGAGAAGGCGCAGGGCCTCGACGCCGTGCTCGCAGCCCCCGGGATGAGGTGACTGTCACGAGATTATTTGCGCAGGGCTCATTTGGCCCTTGTGTCGGACGGCAGCCCCCGCACGTGCACATCCCGCTGAGGAAAGGGAATCTCGATGTTCGCAACGCGAAAGGCAGCGTCAATGGCAAAGCACAGATCGCTGGTGACGGAGACAGTGTTCTCCACATCCTTGAGAAAGCAGCGCAGCTCGAAATCGAGTGCGCTGTCTCCGAAGCCGCGAAACAGCGCGGTCGGACAAGGCTCCTGGAAGACCTGGGGATGGGCGACAGCGACTTCCAGCAGTAATTGCTGGACCTTGCGAGTGTCGGAGCCGTAGGCCACGCCCACGGGAATGATGATCCGGCCCAGCTTGTCCGCGTAAGTCATGTTGGTGACGATGCTGGAGATAAGCTCTGAATTGGGAACAAAAACGTTGGAGCGGTCGAAGGTGGTCAGTTCGGTGGCGCGAACCTTGATCCGGGACACGTAACCCTCGTGCGACCCGACGACGACCCAGTCACCAACCTTGACTGGTCGCTCGACGAGCAGAATGATTCCTGACACGAAATTGTTGACCACGTTCTGCAGGCCAAAGCCAATACCGACGGACAAGGCGCCCGCGACAATCGCAAGGTTGGTCATGGCAAGCCCTAGGGCGGAAATCGCGACCACCGCGGCCAGGATGAAACCGAGATAACCCAACCCGGTCGTCAGCGATTGCTGCGTCCCCAGGTCGAGCTGCGTCTGCGGCAGAATCTTTTCCGCCAGAATCTTCTTGGCCAGACGAGTGAGCTGCGCCACCACGATGAAGACAAGAACCGCCACTGGCACGTCAATCAGGGAGAACGTCAGATTGCCGATCTTCAGGCCGAACAGCAGCTGATAAGTCCATTCCCCGATGTCGGTGCGATCGGCGCCCCACGCGAGCAGGCCCACCACGATACCCACCATGATGACCAGGGCGTCATGCGCCAGACCCAGCCAGAATTTCGCGCGCCCGGCGGCTGCCTCATCGAATCCATAGGACTCCCGCAGGTGGTGACCCGACCAGGTGTCTGCCGCCGTCGCCCGCTCAATCACTTCGCGCCCCAGCCGGTGCAGGATCAATACCAAGAACAGGAGGGCACCGGTGACTGCGATCTGCGTGACGAGAAAGCGCGCCAAGGCGACATAGCCCAGGAGGCTGCAGACCAGATTGACTCCAAGCAGCGCGGCGCTCGCAGCCCGGACCAAAGGCCAGCGTGCCGCGGCATCCAGCCGGTCCGAAGCGATCCAGATCTTGCTCCGCTTCAGCAGCAGAAAAAGAATCAACGTGACAACCAGCGTGGTCAGAAAATCCCTGACGAGCAACACCTCCAGCTTGACTCCATAGACGGCGATGAGCTCTGACAACACCACATCGACGGCAAACACCAATGCCAGACCGATCACGATGCCGCGCAGGCCCCGGGCGAACGGATTGGGCACCGGCACCAGGCGCCAGGCCGGTTGGCGAGGTGCCAAGGAAGCGCGAAACAGCGTGGTGACCCAGACAAAGAGCACGAAAGCCAACAGCACAGAGCGCGCAATCTGGCTTCCTGCATCGGTCAGCAGCCCCTGACCCCGCACGACGAGATAGAGCAGGCCCGCCACCAGACTGGGCAGCAGCGCGTTGGCCGCGGTTATCGTCACAGTGGCGCGTGCAATTGCCAGGTATCCCGGTCGCTCGACCGCGAGATCGCGCCCGTATTGCCGCAGCAGCCAGCGCGCTATCGCAAGCGCGAGCAGGGCGGCGCCAATGATCGTGACCAACGTGACCGTGAGCGCGTTGCCCAGCCGTTGTCGGAGCTCCGGTGGCAGGTCGGGTCGATGCAGCACCTCGCGGGTAGCGGCCACCGCCGTGACCAGTTGCGGCCAGGCCTGAGCCCACACCCTCAGCGCCAGCGGCGACACTTGACGAGTGGTCAATTCGCGGGTGAAGCGTTCGCGCCTGAGCGCTGCCAACTCCTGGAGTTCGGAATTCGCCCGGTTGAGTGCGAGTTCAACTTGCTTGAGCTGGCCATCGGCGGCGGCGAACAGCGTGTTGAGACGCTCCCGTTCCGCCGCGATGGCCGGTGCCTCGGCCGGTTCTCCCTCCGCCGGAAGGGCGCCCAAGCCCTCGATCGTCACCCTCAGCGCTTCGACCTCCGGTGCCCTATCAGAAATCCAGACCCGCATCTCGGCGCGCAACCTGTCCAGCTCCGTACGCCGATCCGCCAGCGCAGTGTCGCTGAGTTCTCTCGTATCGATGAGTGTCTTGCCAGCTTCCAGTGTTTTGAGCCAGTCGGACACGAGCGCATCAGGGCGGTCCGCCGCAACAACCGCAAGGATTGGCAGCATCACCAGCACACCCACGCAAGCGAACCACATCCCCCAGCGAAAGCCTGTTGAGGCCGGGTTGCAGTGTCGGGAGTTGCGTATGGACTCCGACTTGAGCGAATCGCCACCGCTGAAACCGGAATGACTGAACATGAGACATCTCCTGTGGGCAGTACCCTGTGCTCGCGTGCCCTCACACCTTGGCGCGGTGCGTAATCAGCGAACAGCGTCCGGTCGGCAGGACCTGTAATGCTCTTGCCCGCTGACAAGACGCGTCGCATCGGTCGAGGCAGTAAATCCTGCGTGATGGAGACCCGCAGCCGGGATTTGCCATCGAACGCCGGATCACCTGGCAGATTGGCAGGGCTGAAGGTGTGCCCGGCGAGAGACACCTCGATTAGGGTTCAATCGGCCGAACCTTGCCCTGCCAGCCCATGCCCGGGTGAAGTTACCTCAAATGTGCGTGCATCTGCACGCGATGGCTCACAACTCGAGAGGAAGCTTGAAGTACTGGCGCATGATGCGATCGCGATGCTCGAGCAGGATTGGATCAAGCGCCGCGGTGATTTCGGTGGGTGTGTGTTCGAACATGGGCCGCGCCTGCGGGTTGATGGGACATATCTCCTGCGGCTGGATGGAAACGAAGTTGCTGAACGCCGCCCAGTAGAAATCCGCGGCGGAGACGGCTTTCCCGACGAGATAGTCGCCGCCACTCTCTTTCTGTCGCTTCAACCGCGCCGCGAGTTCGGTCATTAAGGCAATGACGCGCGTGTTGGCCAGTGCGGCCTCGTCTTCCCGGTAGTGGTATTTTTGTGCAAACGGACTCGGCTGATCTCCCGCGGCGGGACGCATCAGGTCCAGGCGCCGGTTCCAGCCAAAACCCAATTCACCGCAAATCTCGTGGCCAATGCCGAACACCTCGATACGTTCGGCAGGATTCTCCGGTACGAGGCGCGGCGTCGGCGCCAGTCGCTCGATGAGCAGCAGGATATCGTCCCAACGATTGATCGGGGGTTCGTCGTTCCAGGCCACGACCGGACCGCTGTTGGTTCCGGACCATGCGACCAGTTCAGGATTTTCGCTCATCGGTATCTGATGCGCGCACAGGAAATCGAGCCCCTTGAACTCCATCATGGCCTTGGCCGCAATGCCCCAGGCGCTTGGCATGGCCTTCACAATGACGATTCTCAAGCCACTGGCCTTGATGGCTTCGTTGATGTCTACATATCTCATGCGCCTGCTCCTCATGTCGGTAAAATCCTGGAAACGCCAGAGCTCGCAAGTGTTTTAGCAGAAACGCGATATTCCTGCCGGCTGCCCGCCTGGCCACGTCGTCGCGCGCGGCGTATCAAAAAAAGCCCTCAAACATGGGCCTCGGTGCGCACGCATGGGATAAACAGCACTTCCCGGCCCCGGTTCCGGGATATGTCAGTGGCCAGCTTCGCGCATGAGCCGCGCCAACCTCGGGCAAGAGCCCTCAGTATTTGTCGATCACTTCCCGGCCGAATTCGCGAATCATTTCGCGGGCATCGGTCCCGCACACGTTCAGCGCGATATTGGTGACGCCGGCTGCCTCCAGTTCACGGATGCGGTCGATGATTTCCGGACCAGAGCCCGTCAGAGTGCCTGCCTTGATCAGCTCCGGCGTGAGATACGCCCGCTCCCCCTCCCGCATGAACACCAGATGGCCCAGATGCATCTCCTGGAAGCGCCGGTCCATCGGTGTCTGCATGTTCATGATGTGCTCATCAAAGTAGGCCTTGGCCTGCTTTGCGACGGAAGGCGGTGCGAACGGCCCGACCTTGATGTCGGTCGGGTCCCAGTTGGTGTGCAGCAGGAGAATGGCCATCGGTCCGATCTGCTTTGCCACGCGATCCGAGAGGATGGATTCGCCCGGGCGCAGCACGCAGGCAGAGGTCAGATTGGTGCAATAGACCTGCTCGATGTCGCGCCCGGCGGACTTCGCCGCGGCCTTGATCTGCTTGATGCTGTCCGAGATGTACCCGGGATCGAGGCCGATGGTCACCCACCCGTCTGCCAGTTGGCCGGTCATTTCAATCGCCTTCGGGCCATTGGAGGCCATGTGGATCGGGATCTCGTCCTTGATGTTGATGTAGCCGTGATCCGGGTGGATGAACTTGATATGGCGCTCGCGCTCACCTTCACGATAGACGGCTTCACGACCAGACAGCAGATCCCGGATGATCTCGATGTGCTCCCGCATGGTCTTCAGCGTGATAGGTGGCATCCCCATCACATTGCGGCCGGTGAAGCCGGTCCCCACGCCAAGGATCACGCGACCCGGAGCCAATTCGTTGATGGTGGCGATGGAGTGTGCTGTGACCGGTGCGATGCGGTTGCCGAGAATGGAAACCAAAGTGCCGATTTTGATCGTTCTGGTGTGGTGTGCGACCAAGGCCATGCTGGCGTAGACATCGCTGTAGCACATCTGGGAATCATAAAACCACGTGTGCGAGAAGCCGTAGTCTTCGGCCATCTTGGCGTCTTCCCAGGCGCGGATGTAGGTTGGAAAGCTGATGCCGAAATCCATGTGTAGGTATCTCCCCGAGTTGTTGATCATCTGGACCCGACGCCAGCGCCCGCGTGCAAAACGGCGGTTGTAGACGACCCCGGTCAAATCGTCGCATCACGGGCATGCCAGGCGCATTCGAGCCTGCGCCTACCATTCCATGCCCAGCCGTATGGCGCAACCCATGCCGTCCCCCGTTGAAACTGTGTCCAGCCCGATTGATGATGCGGGCAGAGACGCCAAGCGGGAGTGCGGGATGAGTTCTCAGGTCGATGTGGTGGTAGTGGGGGCGGGGTTTGCCGGCATTTATGCCCTGTGGCAGGCCCGCCAGCGGGGTTTGAGCGTGCGCGGCTTTGAGCGTGGGGCGGATGTGGGTGGTACCTGGTACTGGAACACCTACCCCGGCGCGCGGTGCGATGTGGAGAGCTACAACTACGCCTACTTCTTCGACGACGACATCGTGCGCCAGTGGAACTGGAGTGACGCTTGCGCCGGTCAGGCAGAAATCCAGCGCTACCTGCGCTTCGTAGCTGAGCGCTGCAACGTGTTGCCGGATATTACCTTCGAAACGAAGGTTCTCGCTGCGCGCTACCAGGACGATTCAGGGCTGTGGCAGGTGGAAACCGCTGCGGGTGAATCAGTCCTTTGCCGCTATCTGGTGCTCGCCATCGGAGCGCTTTCAGACCCCAAGGCACCAGACATCGAAGGCGTGGGGGACTTTGCGGGCGAGGCGTATTTCACCTCCAGCTGGCCACGAGACCGGAAAGTCGATCTGTCCGGCAAGCGCGTGGGCGTGATCGGCACCGGCTCATCAGGGGTTCAGGTCATCCCGGAAGTCGCCAAGGTGGCAGCCGAGGTCCATGTCTTTCAGCGGACGGCCAATTACGTCACGCCTACTCGCGGCGGGCCCATGGATCCGAA
>JAURMM010000121.1 GCA_030830685.1 Gammaproteobacteria bacterium
AGAGCTCGGCGCGATAGCGGATGATCCCTACGTGGAACGCGTCGAACGCGCGCCCGTCCGTGAAAAGGTTGAGGTGCTGATCATAGGCGGTGGTTTCGGCGGCCTGGTCTCCGCAGCGCGACTTGCGCAAGCCGGCATCACGGATGTGCGGATTGTAGAGCGCGGTGGCGACTTCGGCGGCACCGGGTACTGGAACCGCTACCCCGGGGCGCAGTGTGATATCGAGTCCTACATCTATCTCCCGTTGCTGGAAGAGACCGGCTACATTCCGCGTGAGAAGTACTCCTATGCACCGGAGATTCTGGAGCACGCCCAGCGCATCGGGCGCCATTTCAAGCTCTACGAGCGCGCCCTGTTCCAGACCATCACCCGTACCCTGCGCTGGGACGAAGCCGGTGCCTGCTGGCATGTGGAAACTGATCGTGGCGACCAGCTGCAAGCCTCATTTGTCGTTCTCTCCAGCGGCCCGCTCAACCGACCGAAATTGCCAGGGATCCCCGGTCTGTCGACATTCAAAGGCCACATGTTCCACACCAGCCGCTGGGACTACGACTATACCGGCGGTGACTCCACCGGCGGGCTGCACAAGCTTGCGGACAAGCGCGTGGGCATCATCGGCACCGGCGCCACGGCCATCCAGTGCGTGCCCTATGTTGCGAAACATGCAGGCCATCTTTGCGTCTTCCAGCGCACACCTTCCGCAATCGACGTACGTGGCAACAAGCCGACTGACCCCGAGTGGGCGCAAAGCCTGCGTCCCGGCTGGCAACGCGCACGCAACCACAACTTTGCGTCCATCCTGAGCGCCATTCCGCAGGCCGAGGATCTGGTGAAGGATGGCTGGACCGATCTCTTCAAGGCACTGGGTGAGCTCCTCAACAAACCGGCTGATACGGGCATGAAGCCTGAAGATCTGGCGCTGCTCGCCGAAGTGGCTGATTTCCGCAAAATGAACCAGATCCGGCACCGGGTAGACGAGGTCATCAAGGATCCGGCTACCGCAGCTGCGCTCAAGCCTTGGTACAAGCAGTGGTGCAAGCGCCCCACGTTCAACGATGAATTCCTGCCGGCGTTCAACCGGCCGAACGTGACCTTGGTGGATACCGAGGGTAGGGGCGTGGAACGCATCACCGCTCACGCTGCCGTGGTGAATGGCGTGGAATACCCGCTCGATTGCCTCATCTTCGCGACCGGTTTCGAAGTGGGAACGGCCTACACACGTCGCGCGGAATTCGAGGTCTACGGGCGCGCTGGGCTGTCGCTCTCCGAGTACTGGGGCCGTGGCATGCGTACCTATCACGGCTTCTACAGCCATGGGTTCCCCAACTGCTTCCATCTCGGCCTGACCCAGACCGGGCTCGCACCCAACTTCACCTACATGCTGAACGAGCAGTCACTGCACATCGCGTGGGTGATCAACGCCATCAAGGCCCGGGGTGCGAAGAGCTTCGAGGCCCGCCCGGAGGCCGAATCTGACTGGGTGGAGACGGTGTCGAAGCCCGGTTTCATGTCCGAGTATCAGCGCACCTGCACGCCCGGCTATTACAACGCGGAAGGCAAGAGCGGGCAGGGAGAGGGCTTTCTGGAAGGCCACTACGGAGAGGGGCCGGTGCAGTTCTACACGCTGATGGAGCAGTGGCGTGAACGGGGAGATCTCCAAGGCCTCATCGTGGTCTGATCAGGCGTATCTCAGTCACCTCAATGCAGAAGTGCTGCCAAGATTGAATTTCCCGGACCTGGCATCGGTCGTCTGATCTGGGGGCCCGTATCAGCGATGATTCACTCTGCGTTGCTGCCCGGCAGAGGTGTGAAAATGTGCAGGGGGCAGCTTGTTGCCGAGCGCCAGATCTGAGCGTAACGTCGCAGGCTGTTCGGGCTAATCCACCAGAGGGTGAAAATCCTCGCTGGACACCACGGCAGTATGCGCATCGCTGACCGCGAGCTCGGCAAGAAAATCCTCCAGTACCTTGCCGCTCGTTTCTGTGTCTGTCTGCGGAAAAGGTTCGGTGACAATGTCCCAGGCCAGACCGTGGTGACCCGCGATTGCGGAGAGCGCGCCGGTTTCGGGCACCAGAAAACCCTCCCGCGCCAGGGCGTCGGCCTGATCCTTCAGGAACCACTGGACGGACTTCGTGCCCGTCTTGTGGGTGCCGATGTGCAGGAAGATCCTCATTTCCGGTGCGCAGTTTCAGGCGAGGAAAAAGCCCTCGTAGCCCTTGGCGGCCACATCCTCGCACAGCCTGCGATAGGTGCCGGAGCCTCCGATGTAGGGCATGAAAACCCGCGGCTTGCCGGGAATGTTCGCACCCATGTACCAGAAATCCTCTGCGGAAAGAGCGTCCCGTGGTGCTGGCGCATGTGCGTGAGGTAGTCGCAGATCCAGTCCACATGCTGTTTGATGGACGTCGGCAGGTTGCCGAGACCGGAGCGACTGCCTGGTCCCGTGATCATGAACAAATTGCGAAAAACCCGGGTTGAAACCCAGAGGTAGGTCTCCCCACCGATACCGGACGACGCCCCTGGCTTTCACCGATCGTCGATATAAGCGACCAGCGCCTGCCGGCCGTCGCCTTTCCTGTCTGGCCTGAGCTCGTCGACCCAGTGCTGCATCAGGGCGATCTGCAGGGTGTCGTCGTCGGCTTCGGGATTGACCGTTGCGCCGAGGACGAACGGCTCACCCTGCCACGAAAGCTCGATTCGCAGGCCCGTTTCGTTGTACTGAAAATCCAGTACCACCGCGGCTCCTTGCTGGACGAGGCGCGGCGCGAGCAGGGCGAATTCCTCGAGAAAATTGCCCACGCGCTGCATGAGATCGACCCGCGCGGCCCAGAGGCGGCCCTGGTCATCGGCGAATTGCGTGAGTGCGGCGACACCGTCCGCCGGATTCCATCGCAGGCTCGCGTCCTTCGATATGCCGAGCCGCAAAACAGCATTCAGCGCCAGCGCGGCGATCATGGCGACGGCGAGGGGCGAGTTCATCACCTGCACGCCCAGCGGCGGCAGATCCAGATGGCCGCGCAGGTCGGGCGTCAGCACGCTGATCACGACGGCCCCGCCGATCACCACTGTCCGGCGCGCGTCGACGAGCCACTGCGCCAGCATGCTAAACCCCATCTTGATTGTGAAGGTTGCCGAGTAGAAACATGCCGCGCCGAGGATGCCTATGGGTATGGCGTAGATCAGGCTGGCCGAGCCAGGGGTGAGGCCTAGCAGGATCCAGCCGATTCCGGCGGCGACGCCGACACGCCGCGCGATCACACCGTTGGCGGCACCCAGGCCGACGCTGCCGGAAAAGGTGTTGCTGCCCAGCACGCCGGCGATGCCTGCTACCACCGTGCCCATGCCGTCTGCCAGGGTTCCAGCGCGGATGTTCCCGTAATCCGGCCCTTTCCAGTTGGGGTCGGCGAGTTGCTGGCAGGCTGTGAGATCGGCGATGGCGCGAATGAAGCAGGCGAGCGCACCGATCAGAAATCCTGGCAGGAAAACCAGCGGAAAGGAGGGGATCGTCAGCGGCCAGACCGGAATCACGAAACTGATTTCGGCGGTGGCGGCGGCCAGGTCGCCCCAGCCGAGCTCCAGTCCCACCCAGATGGCGCAGCCGGCGGCGACACCCACTAGCACGGCAAGCGACCGCAGCGCGGCGTTGCCCCAGATGGCGACGCTGATAATGACGGCCAGCGCGATCGCCGAAGCGACGACCTCCAGCGGCCCGGCCGCGCCGCCCGGGCCGGCGCCGAGCATTAGCTTGAGGCCGAAAACACCCAACATGATGCCGAGCAGGGTGATGACGACGCCGATGATCTCCGGCGAGATCCAGACCCGCAACGGGCGCACGCACCGCGACAGCGCCATTTCGGTCAGGCCGGCGATGATAGTGAGACCCGCGACCGCGCCCAGCCCCCCGGCTTGCGCCGCCGCGACGGCGAAGGGCACGTAAAGGATCGTGCAGTGTCCCAGCAACAGGTACCCCGCACCGATACCGAGCCGGCCAAAGGCTTGGATCAGGGTTGCGATTCCCGTAGCGACCATGGCGAGGCTGACATAGCGGGTCGTGGTTTCGGCGTCGGCCCCCGCCGCCTCGGCGACGATGCGCGGAAAGACCAGCGTCACCGCGCTCAGCGAAATATGCTGCAGAGCGTTGAGCCAGGTGACCCTGACGGGCGGCACCGCATCAACCGCGTATGTAATCGAAGAAATCGGTCACCCCCAAGGAATATGACCTGATGCTAATTCCCGTATCCTGCTTTCGCCAGCGATTTCGGGGCGACGCTCAGAGCGTGGGCCGAACCGCTCAGCCTTGATAGCTTTCCTCACTCCGCTGTCTCCAGCCAACGGCCCCAGGCGCATAGCTGGTAGCCCACTTAGCGTCAGAGCATCAAAGGGCGCTGATGCTACCCGAGGGCAAGTGCTCCTCAATCCTACTCCCCGGATAGTTCGCTGAACGCCAGTTTGGATTCTTCGGGATGACGAAGACGCCAATGGCCGCCGACAGGCAACTCACGGCGGCGATCAGGAATCGCACCAGGACCTCCTCGCCGCCCGCAGTTTTCACATGCCAGCAGCGACCCGCCTCATCCCAATGGGCACCGATGACCTTGGTGTTGAAGTCGAACTGCGACTTGAGATCGAAACGCTCGGCCACATGTTCCAGATAGCGGAGGATCACCGGCTGTTCCGGGAACCGGCAGCTCCAGGCCAAGTCCGTTCCTGTTCGAAGGCCCGATAGCTGAGCCCCAGGCCACGGAGACGGTGTACCGCGTACAGGCCGGAGAAGCCGGCGCCGACCACGACTGCGTCGACCTCTGCAGGGCGATGAGCGGGTGAGGGGTAAGTGCTGGGCATGGGACGCTCCGCTGGGAATGTTCTGGACCGGGAAGGCCCATGGATTCTAGCGGCAGGTTTCCGCCTTCCCCAAGCCTGCGCAAGGCTCGGAGGGATGCGCGAAATCCCGGCTCAACACTGGTATAAAGGCGCAGCACATCGGTGCATACAACACTTTTGCAGACAGGTTCGTTTATGCGGATGACCCATACTACAGCCCTTACCCTCACTCTCCTGCTGGCGGCCGGTGCGGCCCACGCCCAGGCGCCCGAGAAGCGTTGCCTGCTGAGCGGCTCCTACATCAAGGTGTATGGCGACACCGAGGATGACAAGCGTGAGACCTGCTTGCGCCAAGGCGGGGACTACACCACCTATGTGCCGCCGCGCCCAAATGCCCAGCCCAACGGGGCCCGCGAGGGCTTCAAGGCCATGATGGGACAACGTGGCGGCAACGGCATGCGCTGAGGCTGACCTTGAAAGACATCACGGAATTCACCTGCATCGAATACGAGGTGCCTGAGGCGGGCATCGCCCGTCTCTGGCTCAACCGGCCGGCGACAGCCAATGCGCAAGACACCCGGCTGCTCTATGAGCTGAACGCGGCCTTTGATCGCGCCGCGCATGATGACGACATCCGCGTCATCATTCTCGCCGCCCGCGGCAAGCATTTCTCCTCCGGGCACGACCTCGGCGAGAAGGAATGGTACGAGACCATGCATGACTACCGCACCGTAGCGCCTGTCTGCGGATTTACCTGCGGGGGTGCAGAGCGGCAGATGGCGCGAGAAGAAGAGATTTACCTTGGCTTCAGTGAGCGCTGGCGCAATATCCCCAAGCCGACCATCGCAGCAGTGCAGGGCAAGTGCATCGCCGGCGGGCTGATGCTTGCCTGGCCTTGCGATCTGATCATCGCCAGCGATGATGCGAGTTTCAGTGATCCCACGGTGAGTTTTGGCGTCAACGGCGTCGAGTTCTTCAATCACCTGTGGGAAGTGGGCGCGCGCAAGGCCAAGGAGATGCTGTTCACTTCCGACGCCCTGAGCGCGGAAGAGGCGCAGCGCCTTGGCATGGTCAACCAGATCGTGCCTCGTGCTGCGCTGGAAGAAGCCACGCTCGTCATGGCGCGCAAGATTGCCAGCAAGTCACGTTTCGCGCTGAAGATGGCCAAGAAAGCGATCAATGGCGCTCAGGATGCCCAGGGTCGCGACGTGGCCATGCAGAACGCCTTCCACCTGCACCAGCTGGCGCACACGCATTGGCTGAAGCTCTACGATTTGCTGGTGGATCCGAACGGGCTGCCCGAGGCTACGCGCAAGGCCTTGGGCCTAGACCGCGACAAGAACTGAAAACGGCATGTACTTTCTGGATGCGCTGGATGTCGCAGACCGGGCCTTCCACGAGGAAGTACTGGCCTTCATCGCGCAGGAGCTGGACCCGGCGCTCGCGGCAGCCGACGATAACCAGCGCACCTTCGTCGCGGATCATCACCGTGGTAACGCCTGGCTGAAAAAACTCCGCCCGCGTCGCTGGCATGCTGGTCATTGGCCGGCTTCAGCCGGGGGGGCGGGGCTTTCGCCCGTACAGAACTATCTGCTGCTGTATGCGCTGGGCTATGCGGGCGCACCCGCACCACCGCCCATGGGGCTCATTTATGTGGGGCCCCCAATCATCCGCTTTGGCACGCCGGCCCAGCACGCGGCCTACCTGCCGCCGCTGCTCGATGGCACGGATGAATGGTGTCAGGGCTTCTCCGAGCCTGGCGCAGGATCTGACCTGGCAGGGCTCAGCACCTTCGCCGAGCGGCGTGGTGATCGCTACATCATCAACGGTTCCAAGATCTGGACGACGGATGCACACCACGCCAACCGTATCTTCGTGCTGCTGCGTACCTCGCGGGAAAACTCCCGCGATGCGATGAGTTTTCTGCTGGTGGACATGAACACCCCGGGGGTCAGCGTGAGGCCGATCCGCATGCTGACCGGCGACCATGAATTCAACCAGGTGTTTTTCGACAATGTGGAAGTGAGCACTGCCTGCCGGCTCGGCGAGGAGGGACAGGGATGGGAGATTGCGCGCTATCTGCTGGAGATAGAGCGCGGATCTTTTGTTTTTGGCGGGCGCTTGCGCCGACGCCTTGAGCGCCTGACTGCGAGGATACGCGCCGCCGATCGACTCACGCCGCGGATTGCCGCCGCGCTGGCGCGCCTTGACCGGGATCTCCTGGCCTACGAGAGCATGGAGTTTCGCCTTGCGGCACTAGGTGCCGGTGGAGCTCTGCGCGCAGCCAGCCCCAACCTCATCAAGATTGAATGGACCGAGCTCTTGCAGCGAATTGACGATCTTGCGCTTGAAACTGGTGACCCCACGCTGCTGTATGGCGCACCAGAAAGCGCGCCGGACGGTGGCTTGCCGATGGCACCGGCACTTGCCTCTCACTTCAACAATCTCGCGGCCACCATCTATGGGGGCTCCAACGAGATTCAGCGCAATCTGGTGATGCGCGTCCTGCGCCAGGTGTGGGGATGAGCGCACGGCACGCGCTCTTGCCGGGTGAAGCCCCGGAGACGCAGGCGCTCGCGGACAGCGCCCGCAAGGTGCTGGCAGATCTCTACCCCGATCAATCGCCTCAGCAGTCTGTCGCCCGTCACTGGCCGTTGTTCGCAGAGCTGGGATGGTTGGGCGCGTGTCTGCCGGAGGCAGTGGGCGGATCCGGCCTGCCACTTTCAGCCTGGAGCGTGCTTGCAGAGACCTTGGCGCCTGCCTTGATGGTCGAACCGTTGCTGGGCCAGCTGGCGCTCACAGGCTACGTCTTGAGTCGTGCAGACGCCGATGTCGCGCGTGATGCACTGCTGACGCGCTGGCTCGCAGGGGAAATCCGGCCTGCGCTTGTGTCCGCGACACCTGCCGTGCCGCAGCCAGAACGTGCTCGCGATTCTTTCCATTGCGAAGGGGCGGGAAGCGACAGCGTTCTTCACGGCCAGCACCCTGGTGTGGCAGATGTCGCCGGCTGCGATGGCTTGCTCATTCCTGCACACGATGCTGCCGG
>JAURMM010000122.1 GCA_030830685.1 Gammaproteobacteria bacterium
AGCCTCTGCGCGCAATTCCATCACAGCAACATCGACTTCCCGGACAGCATCGAGCGGTGGTTGTCCAAGCTCATCGTCACGCCGCGTTTTCACGCCGCCCACCACGCAGTCGATCAGCACTTCGGGAACGCAAACTTCTCCACCATCCTGAGTGCGTGGGACTCCATCTTCCGCAGCTATGCCCGTCCTGCCGAGGGCGGCGCCACCACGCGCGGGGAAGGCAGCCTTGGGCTGCCGGAGGGTCGCGATACTGCGTTCTCGCTACGAGGCTGGGTGGAGGAGCCTTTCAGACGGCGCAATCTCAATCTTGCAGCCCGTCCGAGGGCTTGAACGCGTTCGCCCGGCTGGCAGCCGGGGCCGACCTGTAGTAGCGTCTAGATGGCGTACAGTCCCCAATCCGTTTACAGGAGTCCCTCATGAAACTGCTTTCCCTGCTGCTGCTCTGCCTGCCACTCACTGTCTTCGCGGACAACCATGGCAGCGAACACGGTGGAGCCCCTGCCGAGCATGGCGGCGCCCCGGCCGAAGAACAGGCACCTGCCGCTGATGAAGCCAAAAGCGAGCACGGTGGCGCGCCCGCCGAGGAGAAGAAGTAAGCACTTCGAATGCCGGGCAGAGTGCCGCGCATGCAGCGCAGCGTGTCCATCTGCCTGGCTTTCCTGTGGTCGGCGAGTGCACTGGCCGATGACGGCGTCAGGCCTCCCACGCCTGATCTGAACGCCCCCACCTACTATGTGGATGACATCAAGGCCGCCATGCTCGCGCATGTGAAATCGAATGTGGATGCCGAGGGTGTATTTCGTCTGAAAGACAGCCACACGGGTGAGCAGCTGGCTCTCAAATTCGTGAAAATTCACGATCCGGTGCGCCGCATCGACGGCACTACCTATTTTGCCTGCACCGACTTTGTCTCCGTCAGCGACCCCGACAAAGTCTATGACCTGGACTTCTGGATGAATCCGGTGGAGGGGAAGCTACGCATCTACGACACCAAGGTCCACAAGGAGCCTCGGCGTTCTCTCGTGTATGGCTGGTACAAATACCCGCGATACACTTTCATCGATGATCAGGTGGTCTATCTGTACTGAGGGCAGCCAGACCGGCCCTCGCCTCGTCCATGAGTGAACCTGCCCCCCGCCGACTGCGTTCGCTGGATGCTGATGCCATAGCCGCCCTGTTATCGTCGCATCAGAGCCCGGTCCGGTTGTCGTCACTGTCGCCCAATGGCTATCCGCTGATCTCTACCCTGTGGTTTCTCTTCGAGGAAGGGTGTTTCTGGTGCATCACCAACCAGAGCACGCTGATGCGCCGCAATCTCGCCGCGAACCCCAGATGTGCGTTCGAAATTACCCTGCATGATGCACGCTACAAGTTGTTGCGCGGACAAGGCGACGCCGAGCTTCATCTCGACCAAGGCAGGCGAGTCACGGAGGCGATGATTTCCCGCTACCTGCCCGATCCCCGGGGCGCCATGGCAGAGGCGCTCCGCGCTCGGATCCCGACCGAATACGCGGTGCGCATCATCCCGCGTTGGGTGAGAGGCTCGGGCGTTCAGCGCGTCAAGAAGGCCTGAACACCGGCACCGGCTGTCCCTCGCGCTCCTCGAACTGCAGGTGCACCGCCTGCCCGACGGCAAGGCCATCCAGATCGCAGTCCACGATGTTGCTCATGAGAGTAGGCCCCTCGCGCAAGGTGACGAACGCAATGGCGTAGGGCGGGTTCGCACGCCGCTCGACGCTCCAGCTGTAGATGACGCCTTCGCCGCTGGCTTCCACCCATTCACCCTCACTTGAGAGGCAAAAGGGGCACAGTGGCCGCGGATAGTAGTGGAGCTCGCTGCAGGTAGAACAACGGCGCAACAGCAGGCGCCCCGCACGGGCAGCCTCCCAGTAAGGGACCATTGCGCGATCAGCGGCGACGGCATTGTCTTTTGGCTCTGACATGGTCAAGCCCTCTCCAGAATCACGGTGGCGCTGCCATGCCGGGTGGGCAGATAGCCGCCCGTGCCATGCGCCAACGCCAGATCACAGTTCTTCACCTGCACCGCGGGATGCGCTTCTCCCCTGAGTTGCCGCACCGCCTCGAGCACCTTGGTCATGCCACCCCGGTTACCCGGGTGATTGTTGCAAAGCCCGCCGCCATCCGTGTTGAAAGGCAACTTGCCGACCCCTGAGATGAGGTTGCCGTCCGCGACAAAACGTCCGCCCTCTCCCTTGGCGCAAAACCCGAGATCTTCGAGCTGCATCAGGACCGTGATGGTGAAGCTGTCATAGACGGACACGTACTTGATGTCTGCAGGCCGCACACCGGCCTCCTCGAACGCCTTCGCGCCTGACCACACCGCACCGGACCAGGTGATGTCCATCTCACCCCCATTGGTGTGCTTGATAGCCTCTCCCGCACCCAGAATGCGCACTTTGGGTCTTCGCAGTTGCGCCGCGATCTCGGGCGCCACGACCACCAGTGCACCACCGCCGTCGGAAACCACGCAGCAGTCCAATCGATGCAGTGGGTCGGCCACGATAGGAGAATTTACCACCTCATCGACCGTCACCACGTCGCGCAGCATGGCATGCGGGTTGTGCTGGGCATGGTGGGACGCAGCGACCTTGATCCACGCCAGTTGCTCCGAGGTGGTGCCGAACTCATGCATGTGGCGACGCGCGCACATGGCATACAGATTCAGCACTGTCGGCTTGAAGGGCAATTCGAAGGGCGCATCCGGCGGTATGACCGCCATGGGCGGCCTGCCGGGTGGCGCCCCCCCTGTGCGGGGTTTGCCCGCGAGCGTGATGAGCGCCACCTTGATCTTGCCGGTGGCGATGGCCTGCGCGGCGTGGTTAAGGTGTGCGATGTAGGAAGACCCACCGGTCTCGGTGCAATCTGTCTGACGCACCCGAAGCCCCATGTATTCCGCCATGGAAAAGCCACCAAGCCCCGGTGCATCGCCCGCGCAGAAGTAACCGTCGACATCGGCCACGGTCAGCCCGGCATCATCAAGAGCTCCCTTGGCGACCTCTGCGTGCAGTTGGGAGAGCGGGATCCCCTCGGCCTTGCGGGTGGAGTGTTCGAAAATACCGGCGATATACGCCTTGCCTTTGATCGTCATATGTGAGGTCGCATCATCAGGCGCGAATGCCTCGCGCGGGGAGGAGCTTACCGCATTCTGCGCAAGAGCTCCCGTGCCCCGGACGAGGTGGATTTTCCAGTAAGGCCCTCAGCCAGGCTGACCAGTACGATCCGCCACCATGCGCATGCGCGCGCGGAGATGGGCATATTTCCACTGGCCGTTGATCTTCACGTAGTCGTCGTCATAACGCAGGGCAAACCACTTCTGTTCGCCAGTCTTGGTGTAGGTCCACGGCCCCATGATGTACCAGATGCCGGTAGCCCGATTGCCGTTCACTTCAATGATGGGATTCATCATGTTGTGCTGTGAAAAGCTGAACATGCCCTGGAAGTTCCGGAACAGCTCGCGGATCTCCGCGTGCCCCGTGGCCTTGCCGAAATCCGGGCTCTCCCAGATGGCATCCTCGGCAAACACGGAGGCGATGCGATCCGGGTTGTGCATGTCGTCGCAGATCTCGGCATAGCGGGCCTTGAGCTGCTTGATGGCCTCGATGTCTTCGAGGCGGGTGATACGTTCTTCGAGTGTCATGGTCACGGCTCCTTGTCTTGCTGAATGAACGGACGTTCGAACCTTCCGCATCCGGCACCCGCGCGTCAAGCGCCCAGGTGACGCGCGTGGAACTCAAGCTGCCTCAGGTAAGCCTGCCTGATGGTCCCCTGCGGGAGATCCCCGATCAACGCTACCACGAGGAAGAAGCGATCAGCTTTTATGCAGGCGCGAGCTATTTGTACAAACATGGGATTTATGACGCGCTCTCCACCGAAGAGATGCGCCGATACATGAAGGCTGGACAACGACTGGCCCGCGCGGGGGCTGCGCGCGAGGCGCGTCCGGTCGCCCACAGCAAAGTCCTTCCCTCCAAGGAATCCCGTTCCTTCGGTTCCTGAAGTCCCCGCTCCTCCGGCGCTCGCGGTGCGTAGGGTGAGCGTTCGTGCCCTGCATTGGCGTCGCCCCTTTCATGTGCGAGAGAGGCCTTGTGACAGGAGCAGGGCGACATTCCGGGCGATTGCCTGCGTGAGGCGAACCCAATCAGAATAGTCGCCATATACGTCAGCCGGGAGAGTTCCTGAATGTCGAAGCCAGTCTCCATCGCCGTTTGCCAGTTTGTGATGCGACCGGTCAAGGACTTCGACGGTTTTGCCCGTCAGGTCATCCGTCTGCTGGACCAGTCAAAAGAGGCAGATCTGGTGTTGCTGCCCGAACTCTTCACCTTGGCGCTCTTCACCACATTCGAAGACTGGCGCAACCGGCAGCTCACCGAGATCGTGAAGGTGCACCGCTACACCAAGGCTTACCGGTCTTTCTTCGAGGATGAGGCCAGACGTCGAGGCCAGTACATCGTGGCGGGCTCGCATCTGGAGAAAAAGAACGGTGGATACTTCAATGTGGCCTATGTGTATGGCCCCAACGGACTTGTTCACACGCACGAAAAGACGCATCTTTTTCCAGCGGAAGCCCAGTGGAAAACCCGCGAGGGGGATCGCATGGAAGCGTTCGATCTGCCGTTTGCACGGGTGGGGATCAACATCTGCTACGAGGCTGAGATCCCCGAGTGCTCGGCCTCACTGACGGAACAGGGTGCCGAGATCATTCTGTGCCCCTCGTTCACGTTCAGCGAAGCCGGGTTCTGGCGCGTGCGCCATTGCGCACAGGCGCGCTGTATCGAGAACCAGGTCTACTTCGTGCACTGTGCCACGGGCGGCAAGCTCCCCAAGGGGCCGCTACCCAACGGATGGACCCGAAGCTCGATCCTCTCTCCGTGTGACACTCCCTGGCCGGCCGCGAACGGCGTGGTGGCCGAGGCAGAAACGAACAAGGAGATGGTGCTACACGGAACGGTGGACCTCGATCTCATTCATCAGAACCGCAAGACAGGCGTGGCCACAACCTTCAGGGATCGTCGGCGGCGTGCGGATTGTTACCGCGAATGGCCTTCGCATCTGACGCCAGGCAAGTCCACGCGGCGCGCCCGATAAAGCGAGCCCTACCCCCTCGCGCCCTTGTTCAACAAGCCAGCGTGGGCCAACCACCCACGCGAGGAATCAGACGAGATGAGTTCCAGCACCCACATCCAGACTGACGGTCAAGTTTTCGAGCCTGGCGATCGCCGTTCCTTGTGGCGAGTGGTGGCGCGCAATGACGCCATCGACAGTGGCAATCCCATGCATGATGACGAGGCTGCCCGCAGGCTCGGCTTCGCAGGTGGCCTGGTGCCCGGAGTCACGCTCTATGGCTATCTCACCCACCCTCTCATGGCGCGGCTCGGTGAGGCTTTTCTCTTGCACGGGCGCTTCGAAGTCCGTTTCCGGCGGCCGGTTTATGAAGGCGAGGAAGTCACCGTCCATCTCCGCGCGGGAAAGACTGATGCGGGTGAGGAAGCCTTCGAACTCGAACTCTGTAACCCCTCGGGAGAAGCCTGTGTCCTTGGGCGAGCCTGGATCCCCGCTGCTGCGCCGCTTGCGCTTGCAGCGCCGGCCCCCAAACCCATGCCCAACCCTCGCATTCCGGCTACCGCAGAGGCGCTGGGCGCGAACCCCGACCTGGGAACGCTGCACGAGTGTCTGAGCTTGGATGCCGGAAGAACCTTCGCTTCAGGCCTGGGAGATGACTTGGCGGTTTATCGCGCGATTGCCCATCCCGCCTGGCTTTTGCGACAGGCTAATCTCGTGGTGGACCGGAATATTGCAGTAGGGCCATGGATTCATGTCGCGAGTGATATCGAGCACTGCGGTGTCGTGGGGCTGAATGAGCCAGTTGCTATCCACGGCCGGGTGACGCAGGTCTACGCGCGCAAAGGCAATGATTTTCTGGATCTCGAAGTGATTTACGTCACCTCCAGACCCGTCATGCGGGTG
>JAURMM010000123.1 GCA_030830685.1 Gammaproteobacteria bacterium
TGCAGACCTTGCGCCTGGAGCGCCAGTAGCGGACACTGATTCAGCCAGGCCCGAGTCGCCACCGTGATTTTGCTGCGAGGTGCCCACGCAGGTAGGCAAAGGCGATACGTCCTTGGATTGAGCGAGAACGCAGTTGCCACCATAGACGGCGAGGAGATAAAAAATCACCGGTGCATGCGGACAGTGTCGCCCGGGCCAGCGACGCGATGCTGGTCCTATTCACGGGGGCACCCGCCGAAGCTGGCAGGCGTTCTGAAATGGAATCCGAGATTCCCTGCCAGTAAACACGTTGGAGTAGCCAGGCGGGCGAAAGTCTTTCGGGCGGGATTCGGTGGTGGAGGAGCGCCTCTGCGCAATACCAGAAGAGACACCCCTGAGCCTTCAGTCGCTTGCAGAGTTCGGTTTCTTCACCGGAAAGCAAATTGTCACCGTAGCGGCCCAGCTTAGATGAGAAACCCTCAGTTTTATCGAACACCGCGCGACGAAAAGAAATGTTCACGCCGTAGGGGAACTCTTGCTCATTCATCCAGCGAGAATTCTCCCCGAGCGTTGAACAGCTGTACCAGCTGAAAAAGTTGTCCTGGAGCCACAGCGGCCGCTGTCCCGGGAAGAGCGGTATTGTATTTCCTCCCACCACATCCGCCTCTGCTCGGTGGTGAAAGGAGTCGACGATCGAGTCGAGCCATCCGGCATCGAAATCTACATCGTCGTCTACGAAGGCAATCAGCGGGGTGTGTGTGTGGGCCAGCCCCAGATTACGGGCATGTGAAAGGCCACGGCGAGATTCCAGGAGCACACGCACGCGAGGCGTACTTCTCGCGAAATCCCTCAGAACCCGGGGCGTGGAGTCCGTACTCCCATTGTCCACCAGCAGAATTTCCGCTGGGTGTCTCGCCGTCATCAACATTTGCCTGAGGCTTGCCAATGTCTCAGCGAGGACAGCAGCTCGGTTCAGTGTACAGATGACAATGGTGATTTCCACATCTTCGCGCCGGACAATTGACTGGTGTTGTTAGCGGCCTCGGTGGAAAAACTTGAGGAGTGGCTTGGGAGTTGTAGCCCGGCAGACCCCCGGTGCCGGGATGCGCCCTCCTGCAAGACGCCGGAGGGCTACGGACTACTCGACGGTGAGGCCATGATCTTCCACCTCCAGATCTTGGCTGAAGGTGGAGCCTTCAGCAAAACCGGCGAAACTCAGGGCTTCCGGGTTAATGAAGTAGTGGTAGTTGTCTGGCCAAGGTACGCTGGCTAGCATCCAGTCATGATGCGTCCGCGCGCGTTGCGCACTTTCCACCTGCTTGATCGCGCCTGGTTCCTCCAGGTGCTACTGTTGCTGACCATCATGAGCCCCGTAGAGGCACGTGTTCCTGTGGTGGCGGCGGCGGCCGACCTGCAATTCGCGTTGCCTGAGGTGGCTTCTGCCTTCGAGCGCACCACGGGTAAGAGCGTCCGCCTGGCCTTTGGCTCCTCGGGCAACTTCGCGCGCCAGATCGAACAGGGTGCGCCGTTCGATCTTTTCCTCTCCGCCGACGAAGCCTTGGTGCAGCGCCTCGCTCAGGCTGGCCTGACCGTGGATGACGGGCAGATTTATGCCCACGGACGTCTGGCTCTTTTCGTGTCCGCCAATTCGACTGTGGCAGCCGATGCAGAGCTGAGGGGGCTTGCGGCCTCGCTGGAGGCGGGAAAGCTGCACCGCTTCGCACTCCCCAACCCCGCCCATGCGCCCTACGGCCAACGGGCAGAAATGCTTCTGCGCAAAAAGGGCCTGTGGGAGGCGCTCACCCCCCATCTGGTGCTGGGCGAGAACGCGGCGCAGGCCGCGCAATTTGCGCTCTCCGGGAGTGTGGATGCGGGGATTAGTGCATGGTCCCTTGCCCGCGCGCCGGGCTTGGACACCAAGGCCCGGATCGTTCTTCTTCCAGCTGAAGACCGTGCGCCGCTCATTCAGCGCATGGTGTTGCTCAAGACAGCCAGCCGCGCTGCGCGCCGCTTCCATGCGTATCTGCTCGGGCCCGAGGCGCAGGCCGTCCTGCAGCGCTTTGGCTTTGAACGGCCTGCCCCTCTCTGAGCGAATCCGCGTGGACTGGAACGCCCTCAAACTCTCACTGCTGCTCGCCGCGTCAACGCTGGGGGTCCTTCTGCCACTTGGCGTGTGGCTGGGGCGCCTGCTTGCGTGGCGGCAATTCCCCGGCAAGGTCTTCGTGGAGGCGGTCCTCGCCTTGCCGCTGGTGCTGCCTCCTACCGTGCTCGGCTTCTATCTGCTGGTTGCCATGGGTGCGAACTCCCAACTTGGTCAGTGGTACCAGGCGCTGGCCGGTCGGCAACTGGTGTTTTCCTTTGATGGACTACTGATCGCCTCTCTGCTCTTCAACCTGCCTTTTGCCATCCAGCCGATGCAACGGGCATTCGAAGCCATTCCGCCAGAAGTGCGGGAAGCCGCTCGCTGCTGCGGGATGTCGGCGTGGCGGCGGCTGTGGCGAATCGAGCTGGCGCTAGCCTGGCCGGGGATCCTGTCAGCGGCGGTCCTCACCTTTGCCCACACCTTGGGCGAATTCGGCGTGGTGCTGATGGTGGGCGGCAGCATTCCGGGCGAGACGCGCACACTCGCCATCGCCCTCTATGACCGCGTGCAGGCCTTCGACACGGCAGGCGCTGCGACGATGTCTGCCGTGCTGCTCGCGATCGCGCTCACTGCGATGGCGGTGTCCTACATGGCTCTCGACCGGGTGCTGAGGCCTTCTCGCCATGACTGACTCCTGCACAGGTCTTGAGGTTTCGCTGCGTCAATCAGCACCGATACCTCTTTCTGTCGAACTTACCTGCGGCCCCGGTGAGATCCTCGCGCTGGTCGGGCCCTCGGGCAGTGGCAAGTCGACAGTCCTGCGTTGCATCGCGGGGCTGCATACGCCGGCGGAAGGGCGTATCACCTGCAATGGCCAGACCTGGCTGGACACCCGGGCACGATACGCCACGCCCACACCAGAGCGACGCATCGGCATGGTGTTCCAGAATTACGCACTCTTTCCGCATCTTTCGGCCCTCGACAACGTGCGTGAAGCACTGCCGGACCGACGCGCAGCTCACGCGCGCGACCGGGCAGCGTGCTTGCTATCCAAGGTCAACCTCGAAGGCCTCGAGCATCGGCGGCCCCACCAGCTCTCGGGTGGACAGCAGCAGCGAGTCGCAGTCGCCCGTGCATTGGCCCGCGAACCCCGGGCGTTGCTGCTGGATGAACCCTTTTCCGCGGTGGACCGGGCAACGCGCGAGAAACTTTATGGTGAACTGGCGGAGTTGCGTCGTGAGCTCGCCATGCCGGTGATACTCGTCACCCATGATCTGGAGGAGGCGGTGATGTTGGCCGACCGCATGACCCTGCTTTCGCAAGGCAGCTCGTTGCAGTCAGGTCCGCCGCTGTCAGTCATCCGTCGCCCGGATTCGGTTCTTGTCGCGCGCCTGGTGGGCCAGCGCAATCTTTTCACAGGACAGGTCTTGAATCATCGAACCGACTGGACCGAACTGCGCTGGCATTCCTTGATCCTCAAGGTGCGGCGACAACCA
>JAURMM010000124.1 GCA_030830685.1 Gammaproteobacteria bacterium
CCGGCCTGAGACGCGCGAAATCGCCGCTTGGGACCTGGTGAATGTCGAGGCTATCCCTTTCGATGTCTTGAGCAAGGGCGTGACCTGGGATTGGGAGACCTTCCCGCAATACATGGACGCCGCGGAACGCCGTGGCTCC
Source organism: Gammaproteobacteria bacterium (assembly GCA_030830685.1). Classification (GTDB taxonomy): domain Bacteria; phylum Pseudomonadota; class Gammaproteobacteria; genus CAIKBL01. The sequence continues at coordinate 140 of JAURMM010000124.1, forward strand.
GGGCTCAATCTCGGGTTTCTCGCCGCGCTCACGCCCTTCCGCCATTACGTGCTGGGCGAAGAGTCCATGGAACGCGCCGCCACTGCTGAGGAAACCGCAAAGATCAGTGGGCTGTTGCGCGAGGCGATGGAAGCCGGTGCGATGGGTTTCACATCCACCTTCGCGGGACAGCACATCGGCTACCAGGGCCGACCGCTCGCCTGCCGCCTCGCCAGCGATGCCGAGCTGAAGGCGTATTCCAATGTCCTGCGTGACCTTGGTAGGGGGGCGATCGAAATCGCGCTGACCAACGAAGTTTCGGTGCTTGATCCGCGTGAGTACGAACTGCTCGACATGCTGCTCACCGAGAGTGGTCGGCCCGTGACCTGGCTTGCCTTGCTCAACCGTGAGGACAATCCTGAGGCACCCCAGCGGACCTTGCGCGAAGCAGCTGCGCTCCTGCAGCGCGGTGCGCTCCCGCAGGTGACCTGCCGGCCCATGATGACGCAGATCGATCTGCGCAAGCCTTTCCTCTTTGCCAACATGCCGTGCTGGAATCCGGCTTTCAACCGCCCGCCGGAGGAGCAGGCTCAGCTCTATCGCGACCAGAAATTCCGCGATGCTTTCCGCGAGGCGCTCAAGGTGCCGAAGATCTTCACCGGTGACTGGTCACGCGCAATCATCCATGAAGTCGCCAATCCGGCGCTGCAGCCGTTGCTGGGGCGGAATGTCGAATCCGTCGCCCGCGAACGTGGCAAGGATCCCATGGATACGTTCCTGGACCTGGCGCTGGAGGACAATCTCGAGATGCAGTTCACCTATGAGCTGTTCAATTCGGATGAGAGCCGCATTCCGGAACTGATCAAGGATCCGCGCACGATCATCGGGCTGTCCGATGGCGGCGCGCATGTGGACATGTTCTGCGATGCAGGCTACTGCACCTATCTGCTCGGCACCTGGGTGCGGGATCGCGAAGTGATGAGTCTGGAACATGCTGTCAAGCGGATCACGACCGAGCCTGCGGCGCTCTTTGGAATCCAGAATCGTGGCCGCATCGCCCCCGGGCTTGCTGCGGACTTCGCCATCTTTGATTTGGCTCGGGTGGGCTCAGGCAAACGCGGTGAGATGCGTCACGATCTGCCGGGTGGCGGACGCCGCCTCGTGGTGCCGGCGCGGGGCATCGAATACACCATCGTCAACGGCACCCCTTTGTTCGAGGCGGGCCGGGATACGGGAGCCCGTCCCGGCCAGGTGCTGCGCTCAGGACGCGCCTGAGCCCGTCTGGTCGCGGCCGCGCGCCAGGATGCCCGCGCGGCGCGCGGCCACCGCAGCCGGATCAACGGCTGCGTTCTGGCGCAGGGCGACCTCGGCCTCGAGTTGCATGGCAGCGCTGAAGGTCATGCCATAGCCTTCATCGATGAGCTGCTTGTAGGTCACGAGCATCGATGGCTCCAGACTCAGCATGTCCCGGGCGAGCTGCTGGCAAGTCGACAGCAGCACGTCGGCCTCCACCACCCGGTTCACAAGACCCCAGCGCTCCGCAGTGGCGGCGTCCAGGAAATTCCCGGTTAGGCTCATCTCCTTGGCCCGGTTCACGCCGATGAGTCGCGACAGCCGCTGACTCAAGCCCCAGGCCGGGTGCACACCCACACGGCCATGCGTATCCGCAAAGCGCGCCGTGGGTGAGGCAATCAGGACGTCACAGGCAAGCGCCAGTTCAAAACCGCCCGTGATTGCCACGCCATTGATGGCGCCGATGATGGGGCCGGGGAAAGCCGCCATCGCACCGGTGGGGTCAAAGGCCGGGTCTCGGGGGGTGCCGACCTGGGTGGCACCGCTGCCGAGTTCGCGCAAATCGATACCGGCACAGAACGCACGCCCGGCTCCGGTCAGGATCACGACCCTGGCATCGCTCCTGGCAAGCGCCGTGAAAGTCTCCGCCAGCCGTCCGCGCAGGGCCTGGGACAGGGCATTCAGGCTGTCTGGCCGGTTGAGTGTGACGGTCGCGACGCCATCGTCCAGGCTGACCAGCAGGATGTCTTCGCTCATTGTGGGGCTCCGATGCAGGGTGACTGAGGACTATACCAAGCCCGTCGGGACCCACCTCGGATTGAGCAGCTGCAGACAAATCTCTGCCGAGTGTGGCGTTATGGCCTGATGCCGAAAAATTCTTGGCCGCGAGAGGGCTCTGCACCGCACAATCCGGAGGGTAAAGAAACAGGAACTGCGGCCGACTTTCATCCTCGAAGTTTCACTGGAAGGGCGCCCCCTGTCGCGCCTCCCGATCCTTGCCGGCATTGCCAATGTGGAGCCCCCGAATTGCCATGACTCGCGTACTGACACATCTCGAACGGCTGGAAGCCGAAAGCATCCACATCATCCGGGAGGTTGTCTCGGAGGTGGAAAAGCCGGTCATGCTTTACTCCATCGGCAAGGATTCGGCCGTGATGCTCCATCTGGCGCGCAAGGCCTTTTATCCCGCGCCACCCCCCTTTCCGCTCATGCACATCGACACGACCTGGAAGTTCCGCGCCATGTACGAGATGCGCGGCCGCATGGCCCAGGAAGCCGGCATGGAGCTGCTTGTCTACCAGAACCCGGAAGCCAAGGCGCGCGGCATCAATCCTTTCGATCACGGTCCGTTGCATACGGACATGTGGAAGACAGAGGGCCTGAAGCAGGCTCTCGATCTCCACGGCTTTGACGCCGCGTTTGGCGGCGCCCGCCGTGATGAGGAAAAGAGTCGCGCCAAGGAGCGCATCTTCTCCTTCCGCTCGGCCAATCACCGTTGGGACCCAAAGAACCAGCGTCCGGAGCTCTGGCGCCTCTACAACGCGCGCAAACGCAAGGGCGAGAGCATCCGGGTGTTTCCAATCTCCAACTGGACCGAGCTCGACATCTGGCAGTACATCCATCTGGAAAACATTCCCATCGTGCCGCTCTACCTCGCTGCACCAAGGCCCACGGTGTATCGCGATGGTTTGCTGTTGATGGTGGATGATGAACGGTTCCCGCTGGCGCCGGGCGAAGAACCAGTGATGCGTTCTGTGCGCTTTCGCACGCTGGGCTGCTATCCGCTCACCGGTGCGGTCGAGAGCAATGCCACCACGCTCACGGGGGTCATCCAGGAAACCTTGCTCACCACGACTTCGGAGCGCCAGGGTCGGGCGATTGATCACGATCAGGCGGCAAGCATGGAGAAGAAGAAGCAGGAGGGTTATTTCTGATGAATGCCGTGAATCGGGACTCGTCCTACCGCGCACATGAGCTGATTGCCGAGGATATCGACGCCTATCTGTTTCAGCACCAGCACAAATCGCTGCTGCGCTTCATCACCTGCGGCTCCGTGGATGATGGCAAGTCGACACTCATCGGGCGCTTGCTGTATGACTCGAAGATGATCTTCGAGGACCAATTAGCCGCTCTGGAGGAGGACTCGAAGCGTGTAGGCACCCAGGGCCAGAACATAGACTTCGCACTCTTGGTGGATGGCCTCGCGGCCGAGCGCGAGCAGGGCATCACTATCGATGTCGCCTATCGTTTCTTCGCGACAGACAAACGCAAGTTCATCGTGGCAGATACGCCCGGCCACGAGCAGTACACCCGGAACATGGTGACCGGCGCCTCAACGGCCGACCTCGCGGTGATTCTCATCGATGCCCGCAAGGGCGTGCTCACGCAGACGCGCAGGCACAGTTATCTCGCGCACTTGATCGGGATCCGCAATCTAGTGCTGGCGGTGAACAAGATGGATCTCGTGGGCTACGACGAAACGGTCTTCAACAGCATCGTGGAGGACTACACGGCGTTTGCCACCTCCATCGGCATCACCGGCTTCACTGCCATCCCCATCTCTGGCTACGTGGGTGACAACGTCACTGCCCCCTCCGGCAACATGCCCTGGTACCAAGGCGTGACCCTCATGGAGCATCTGGAAACGGTCGAGGTGGACGTGACTGCCGACCAGGCGCGCCCCTTCCGGTTGCCGGTGCAGTGGGTGAGCCGGCCGAATCTCGATTTCAGAGGCTTTGCCGGCCTGATCGCCACGGGTCGGGTACGGCCCGGCGATGCGGTGCGCATCCTGCCCTCCGGCCGGGTGAGCACGGTGGCCCGCATCGTGACGCTCGACGGTGATCTGCCAGAGGCCGTCG
>JAURMM010000125.1 GCA_030830685.1 Gammaproteobacteria bacterium
TCCTGCGCGTGACGCTGCCCCTGTCGGCGCCCGCCACCGGCGCGAACCGGTCTTCAGCCACCGCGAGCCCGAGCTCGGTGATCAGGTGATGCATGTGCCCGGTCGGGCGCGAGCCGGTCAGCTGGCTCAAACAGCAGGCCTTCATTCCGCAGGATCTGCGACCGGCCTACGACAGCGTCGCCGATCAGCTGCTGGATCGCATCGAACAGACGTTTGACTGGGCAGGACCGATGGCGACCCTGCGCCTGCATGGCGATTGCCACCCCGGCAATATCCTGTGGACGCCGGCCGGCCCCCACTTCGTCGACCTGGACGACTGCATGACCGGCCCCGCCATCCAGGATCTGTGGATGCTGTTGGCCGGCGAGCGCGAGGAGCGCGAGGCGCAACTCGCTGCCGTGCTGCGGGGCTACACCCTCTTCTGCTCCTTTGAACCCGCCGAGCTCGGCCTCATCGAAGCCGTGCGGAGTTTGCGGCTCCTGCACTATGCCGCGTGGCTCGCCCGCCGCTGGAACGACCCGGCTTTTCCGCTGCACTTTCCCTGGTTCAATGGCCAGCGCTGGTGGCAAGACCACGTGCTGACCCTGCGCGAACAGCTCGCCGCGCTGGACGAGCCCCCTTTGCGGTGGTTCCCGGACTGAGAGGCTTGCACCCAGATGGCGTGACTCTACATAATTGACCGCACGGTCAATTATGTTTCAGGTTCAGCATGCCCGCCGATATCGCTCAGGAAACCAGTCAGGCCACCGCAGATCGGGCGCGCGAGGCCCTGTGGCGCCATGATCACGCCAGCCAAGCCCTCGGCATCCGGCTCATTGAGGTCGGGCCCGGGTACTGCCGGGCTGAAATGGTGGTGCGCCGGGACATGCTGAACGGCTTCGCCATCATCCATGGCGGTCTGCTGACGACCTTCGCCGATACCGCCATGGCCTTTGCCTCCAACAGCCATGGCGAGATGGCGGTTGCCACCAGCCTCGGCATGGACTTCGTGACTTCCGCCCGCGAGGGAGAGCTGCTCACCACGGAAGCGCGCGAGATCTCCCGTACCCGCCGCACCGGCCTGTATGACGCCACCATCACGACCGGCGACGGCAAGCTCATTGCCATGATGCGCGGGCGGGTTCAGCGGCTGGTGGGCAAACCGGTAGGAGGCATCTGACGATGGCCGGACCACGTGCGCACCACAAGGGCGGCTTGCACGCGATCGAAACCGCGAGCCGGGATGAGATCGCCCACCTGCAAACCACCCGTCTGCGCGAGACGCTTGCGCATGTCTATCGCAACGTTCCGCATTACCGTAGCGCCTTTGATGCCGCGGGCGTGCACCCGGACGACCTGCGGACGCTGGCGGACCTCGCCCGGTTTCCCTTCACCACCAAGGCCGACCTGCGTAGCAACTATCCTTTCGGCATGTTTGCCGTGCCGCGCGAACAGGTGGTGCGGGTCCACGCTTCCAGCGGTACGACCGGCAAGCCCACGGTCGTAGGCTATACGGCGCAAGACATCGCGACGTGGTCGGATCTCATGGCGCGCTCCATTCATGCGGGCGGCGGGCGCAGCGGCGACATAGTGCATGTAGCCTATGGTTACGGGCTCTTCACCGGCGGACTCGGCGCCCACTATGGCGCGGAGCGGCTGGGTTGCACGGTAGTCCCCATGTCGGGTGGGCAGACCGAGAAGCAGCTGCAGCTCATCGCGGACTTCAAGCCCTATGTCATCCTGGTCACGCTGTCTTACATTCTCACGCTGATCGACGCCATGGCGCGCGCGGGCCTTGATTCCGCCGGCACCTCGCTCAAGGTCGGGATCTTTGGTGCGGAGCCCTGGACCGAAGCCATGCGCAACGAAATCGAGGCGCGCACCGGCATGGACGCAATCGACATCTTCGGACTCTCGGAAGTCATGGGCCCGGGCGTGGCCTGCGAGTGCATCGAGAGCAAGGATGGTCCGGTGATCTGGGAAGATCACTTCTACCCGGAGATCATCGATCCCGTCACCGGCGTGGTACTGCCGGATGGCGAACCTGGTGAGCTCGTCATCACATCCCTCACCAAGCAGGCTTTTCCGGTACTGCGTTATCGCACGCGCGATCTCACCCGGCTGCTGCCGCCCACGGCACGCAGCATGCGCCGCATCGGCAAGATCACCGGCCGTTCGGATGACATGCTCATCATTCGCGGCGTGAATGTGTTCCCGACCCAGATCGAAGAGATAGTCTGCGCCACCGAGGCCCTCGCACCTCACTACCAGATCTTCGTGGACAAGGAAGGGCATCTCGATCACCTGAGCATCAAGGTCGAGGCCCGCGCAGAGCTCTCACCCGAGACCCGGCAGGCGGTGGCGCACCAGGTCACACACCAGATCAAGACGCTCATCGGGGTGACGGCGGAGGTCGAGGTCCTGCATCCCCATGCAATCGAACGGGTAATCGTCGGCAAGGCCGTACGCGTGTTTGACCGGCGCCCAAAGTGATTCCTTTCTCTCCCTGGCAGGCATAAGGAGACTCGTCATGTATACCCAGGCCATGGATATTCCGGAGGGCAGCAAGCCCACGCTGCAGTCACTCGATCAAGGCACGGCCAGTGCCGCTTTCGATGAACGCTGTGCCAGCGGAGAGTTCATCGAGGCCAAGGACTGGATGCCCGAGCAGTACCGCAAGACCCTGGTGCGCCAGATCAGCCAGCATGCGCATTCCGAGATCGTCGGCATGTTGCCCGAGGGCAATTGGGTGACGCGCGCCCCGAGTCTCAAGCGCAAGGCGATTCTGCTGGCGAAAATCCAGGATGAAGGGGGGCACGGGCTGTATCTCTATGCGGCGGCAGAAACGCTCGGTACCTCGCGCGACGAAATGATCGAAGCCCTGCACAGCGGCCGCGCCAAATACTCTTCCATCTTCAACTACCCCACACCCACATGGGCGGATATCGGCGTGATTGGCTGGTTGGTTGATGGCGCGGCCATCATGAACCAGGTGCCCTTGTGCCGCTGCTCCTACGGGCCCTATGCCCGCGCAATGATCCGGGTCTGCCGCGAAGAATCCTTCCATCAGCGGCAGGGCTTTGATCTGCTCTACACCATGATGCAGGGCACGGAGGCACAGCGCGCGATGGTGCAGGATGCAGTCAACCGCTGGTGGTGGCCGGTGCTGATGATGTTCGGGCCCCACGACAAGGACTCCCAGCACTCCGAGCAGTCCGCCAAGTGGGGCATCAAGCGTCTGACCAATGATGATCTGCGACAGAAGTTTGTCGACGCGATCGTGGAGCAGGCGCGGGTGCTCGGTGTGAGCCTGCCGGATCCCGAGCTGCGCTGGAATGAGGAACGCGGGCATCACGATTTCGGCGCGATCAATTGGCAGGAATTCTGGAACGTGGTCAATGGTCACGGCCCCCTCAACAGGGAGCGCCTTGCCGCCCGCGTGCAAGCGTGGGAGGACGGCGCCTGGGTGCGTGAGGCGGCGCTTGCCCATACCCGAAAACAGGCCACCCGCGCGGCGGCCGCCTGAGGAATCACCATGAGTACACGCAATGAATGGCCCTTGTGGGAAGTCTTCATCCGCAGCCGGGCCGGGCTCGATCACAAGCACTGCGGCAGCGTGCATGCGCCGGATGGCGCCATGGCCTTGCAGGCCGCACGGGATGTCTACACCCGTAGGCAGGAAGGTGTCTCCCTCTGGGTAGTGCGCGCGGATCAGATCATCGCTTCCGACCCGGGCCAGAAAGCCGAACTGTTCGACCCCATGGAAGACAAGGTCTATCGCCA
>JAURMM010000126.1 GCA_030830685.1 Gammaproteobacteria bacterium
CCGGCTGCTAGACTGCGCGTCCTCTGAACACCCCGAACGGAAATCCCATGCGCCAAGCCATCCTCTCGGTCTTTCTGTTGTTTGCCATACTGCCCGCACTGGCAGACAACCACGTCCCGCAACCCGCGGATGGCGCCACGAGCAAGGTCGAGTTCCTGGAGGACTACGGTCGCCTGACGCCGAAAGGTCTGCCCCGAAATCGCTATCTCTCGTTCACCGCAAGCAGTGCCGAGGGCCGGAAAATCAGTCAGGTCCACCTGCTGCCCATTACCCGTTTTCCACCCAAAGCCTCGTTCCCGGACATCGATGAAGCGGTGGTGGCCGAGTCCCTGACTTTCCTGGACCGTCAGGTGCGCGACAGATTTGATGGAAAGGTTTCGATTGCGACCAAGGACAAGCCGGCAGATGCCGAACTCGCGGTGGTGATCAGCGGGATTTCCATCCAGGAAAAAGGTTTCAAGCCGACGGATCTGATTCCTGCGCGCATCGTCACCAATCGCGTGAAGAAAAGACTACTGGGCGAGTCACTGGTAGCCGCCGTGACTGTGCAGCTCAAGCTGACCGATGCCAAAACCGGTGAGGTTCTCCGCGAATCCTTCCGCCACTTCGCGGGCAAGGGTGTCGGTCATTCCAAGGACAAGGATCTCGAAGTCACTTTCGAGAAACTGGAACCCGCCCTGAAGGACGCGGCCGCATTCGTGGCGGATCAAGCCGGTCCCCAACTCTGAGCACACACTCTGAAACTCCTCGCAGGTACATTCCATGAAAACCAAGCTTCATTACTCTGTCCTCACAGTTCTCCTGCTCGGCCTGGCGTCCCAGGTGCAGGCCTTCGGCGTTAACGTAGACAAGCGCTTTGCCGAGTCGGACAAGAATTCCGACGGCCGACTCGACCGCACGGAAGCGGAAGCCATGCCGCGGGTGCTGGCCAATTTTGACAAGCTGGACGCCGAGAAGACCGGCTACGTGACGCTCGCCCAGATCAAGGCGGCGATGGAAAAGCAATAAGGCTCGCGAGTGTTCCCTGAATGAGGTCCCCGGGCCGCGCCGAGCGCGGCCCGGGGACCTGAGGCTCAGGCCGCCGCGCGGGTGGCTGTGAGCGCGCGCAGGCGGGGCGCGACCTTCTCGCCGATGAGGCGCAGGCTGCTCTTGACGAGGTCATAGGGCATGCCGGCGTAAGACACGGCCATGGCCGGGCGCAATTCGCCCGTCATCTCGACCCGTTTCATCCAGCGATCGACGATCTGATCCGGCGTGCCCCAGCATTGGCTCTGCACGAATCCTTCGCAGGCTGCGTCGAGCCCCATCTTCTGGATCGCCTCAGCGCCCGCCTGGTAGGCGCCATAGCCTTTGGTGTCCTTCCAGTGGGAGTTGTCGAAGTCGTAGTGACTGATGACACTGCGGTAGTATTTGGTGAGGTATTGACGCGCGATCCGCTCGGCGGTGGCAGCATCCTCATGGCAGAACGTGAAGTCCGAGAACACTGGTGCACCAGGTGGCTTGCCGGGATGTACTTCGCGGAAGCGCTGCCGCCAGGCCTCTACCGCCGCGTGGTGCTGTTCCCAGGGCAGCTGGACGAAGGACATCATGGTGCCCCCTAGCGTGGCTGCCGCCATGGCGGAATCCGGCGTCATCGCCACCGACAGGAACCCGCGATCCCGGTAACCATGGCTCGGCTTGGGTGTGACGGGCGTGCGTGTCTGCTTGAAGTAGGGCGTGTCGTACTCGGCGACGCCTGTTTCCAGGATATCGAGGACGATTTCAGCTGCCTGGTCGAAACGTTCGCGCGAAGTCCCCATCTCCACGCCAAAGGCCTTGTACTCCTCGCGGGCGAGGCCGCGCCCGAAGCCGAGCATGAAGCGGTCGCCCAGGATGGCCTGGAGCATCGAAATTTTTTCCGCAACCCGGGTTGGGTTGAGATGCCAGGGCAGGATGATGGCACCGGTACCCAGCTTGATGCGGCTGGTCTTGCCCGCAAGATAAGCCAGCCACTGCATGTTGTCGGGCATGATCGAATAGCCCGGGTTGAAGTGATGTTCCGGCAGGAGACAGAAATCCATCCCGACTTCTTCAGCCAGAAGAGCGACTTCCGTCTCACGCCGCATCATTTCCGCATCAGACATGCCGTCGTCATGGGTGTTCTGGAAAATGAATTGCAAACCGATTTCCACTGCGAACCTCCGGCCCGTGAGGGCAATTTCAAGATGCTTGGGCAGATTTCATGAAATCCTGTATCCGTAATTTACGCTGGCAGGCAGCGCTGGGGAATACCGGGCGTCCGGATGGGAATGTCTCTGGATGACGTCCGGTCTGGCCCCCGCCGGCGCGCATAGCGATGTTGCGCGGAGCGGGCCCATCAGCCCTTGCCTACGGGTGGAAATTCTCCGTCAGTCGAAAAAGATGTTGTAGAAAAGGTCCACGGCGGTCCGGGTGCCGGCTTCCGTTTGTACGCTCAGGCTGGGTGTGAGCATGTGCCGCAGCTTGACAGCGCTGGCAGCGGCCGCCAGCCCACGTTCATAGACGAGGTAAGTGTCCGCGGACAGCCGTTTGCCCAAGGTCATCACGGAGCCCGATACCGTGCTGCCACTGCGAAATCCGACCTCATCCAGTCCCGTCAGTTTCTCGAGCTTTCCCTGCAAGGTTGCCGACTCGCCGCCCGCAAGCAATGCACTGGCGGCGGTACTCAGCAAAGCCATGTCTGCGCCATTCGCGGTATCCGGTCCGCGCCCCAGTACCAGCCAGGAGAGTTTCGCGCTGTCGGGAACCTCCGGCCAGGACACCAGTTTGACAGCGGGTGAAGTTGCAGTTCCTGTAACCGCTACTCCCGCTTCCACGCTCTGATTCTTGCGCAAGGCAAGGAGATCCAGCCCCGGATTATCGATGGTCCCCAGGAACGTCATGAGGCCTCGCTCCACTTTCAGTCGCTGCCCATAGGCGGAATAGGAACCCTCGCTGATGGTAATGCGGCCATAGGCACGGGGCAGGCGATCTGCATCCGTTTGCACGCGCACCTCGCCCTCGAGTCGCGCGTCCAGGCCCAAGCCTTTCAGGAAGAAACGCTTGCCGAAATCAAATGCAAGATCCGTCCTCGTGAGGAGTGGCGCGACCGCTTCATCCGCTTCTGCGCGGCCAGCAACCAGTACATCCTCACTCTTCGTGATACCGGTGAGTTCTTCGAGCTCGATCAACCCCTCATCTGCGGCCAGCTTGCCGCCAAGCGCAACCTGCCGGTCCTTCAGCGTGATACGGCCTGCGCCGCTGAGAACGAGATGTCGATCTGGTCGTCGAATGGCCTCGAGTTGCGCGGCTTTCCATTCCAGTGTCATTTCCGGTGCAGCATCGATGAGCCCCATGCGTCCACTCGCCGTGAGGTCGCCTTGCCCCGCCCGGATCCCGAAATGGGCTAGATGAACCGTGGAACCGGATAGTTTCGCGGCCAGTTCACCCTCCCTCAGGTTCACTCCTTCTTCCACACTCCGCAACATAAGGCCTGAAGCCCGCAGGGTTCCGCCGAGTTGTGGAACATCCAGCGTGCCTGCCGCGGTGATCCTGGCGCGCACGGAGCCGGCCAGATCGAAGGTGGAACCAGCTACTTTTGGAATCCATTCCAGGCTTGGTAGATCAAGTTTCAGGCTTCCGGTAAGCGGCGCGCTCCGGGAGATCGAGGGCAGCTCTCCCGTGCCCATGGGGAGGCGCATCGCGGCTTCCAAGGTCCCGAGCAAGGCGCTTTTGAAATTGATCGTGGTCTCGACCGTGCCCTGTTGAATTCGACCATTGATGGCAAGGCGGGTCAGGTCAAAGCTGACTGGTGTGGCCCCCGTCAACTCCATGTCCCCGGATTGGCGCGACAGCGTGAAGTGGCCATGCCAAGGTGATCCGGTATCTTTTTCCAGAGCCCACTGTCCGTCCAGGCTGAGTGTCGAACGCAGCGCCGGAGGGAGTGTGACCCAAGGTTGCAACAGGTCAGCAGTCACGCCCTTGATTTCGCCGCTAAGGTTGACATGCTCGGGGGAGCGTTCCAGCGTTGCTATTGCCAGTCTTGTCTCGCCCGCCCGTAGGTGGAGTTGTGCGAGCGAAAACCCCTGTGCCGCAATTCGCAGCACGGCAGGGCCTTCCATGCGAACCGGGATGGACGTTCGTTGCTCAAACCGCGTCAATTGACCGTCCCAGCCACGATGGCCATCCCAAGCGCCTTTGGCCGTGAGCCTGGCATCGAGCCCACGGGCGCCGAGGGAAAGATTCAGGGTGTGATTGTCACGCGTGCCAGCAGCGTCCATCGCCAGATGTCCGAGCGACCATCGGGCCGTACGCAGGTCGCGTGCACTGACTTTCAAGGAAAGCTCACCCGCCACTCCCCGGGTCATGTGCCCTTCGGCTTTCACCGTTCTTGCAGCATGATCGCCAGGCAGGGTGATATCAGCCCCGGTAGCTGAAAATTCGACCGAAGGTTCGGAGCTCTCGCCTTGCAGAGCAATGTGCGCCTCGAGTTGCCCGCCGAAGCCCGGGCCGAGGCGCGCGAGATGCGGGGCCTTGAGCCGTAGGCTCATCTGGTCAGACGCCCTGCCGTAACTGCCTTCCAGGTCAAGCCGGTTTTCTGCCACCAGCAGATGAGCGACTGCGTTGCTCATGCGGTCCGGGGTGAGACTGGCTCGCACTTCGGCGACGAGCGGATAGCCCTTGAAGCTGCTGTCACGCACGTCGACCTGCAGATTTGCCACGGGAACAGGTGCGAGTTCCCCCTCGACACGAAAGGTGCCGCTGATGACGCTGACCGGAAACTCGCCGAACTCGGCCAGATCTATCCGGGACAAGACTCCTTGCGCGCTGAAATGACGGGGCTCGGCGAGTTCCATACCACCGTGAGCGGAAAGCCTGCCTTCCCCCGCCTCGAGACGCAATTTGTGCAGGTTCAGCTCGCCGCCGCTGAGCCTGGCGTCGATTTTCATGGCAAGACCGGTCTGCGCGAGATCTGCAACCAATTCCTGTGCTTCTTCGGTGATACCGAGCTTGACCGAGCCCACCGCCGAGGTTGAGTGGAGGTTCTGCTGGATGCCGCGCAAGTTGAGGTTAGTGGTGTCGAGAGCCAGATCGAGGCGCTGTTGCGCGACTTGCCCGGTTCCCTCTAGCGTGCCGCCTGCGCCGAGATTCAGACGCACCTCCCTCAGGGTGGCGGTGGCGAAATCGCCGTCAAAGGTAAACGATACCGCCTCCAAAGGCAGCAGCTGCTGATCAATCCTGCCCGGGCGCTGATTCCTGATCGCGGCAGTACCGTGATAGGTATTGCCAGGGGCATTCCGGATTTCGAACCGGGCGTCCAGTACTGAGGCAGGCAGGGCCTGCGAGTAGTGTGCAGGATTGATGCCCTTGGCATCGAGACGCGCCTCGATCAGCGGTTGCCCGGACGTCGGAGCCAGCAACGCGCTGATTTCAGCACTGGCCTCGCCGCAGTTGGCGCTTGCCTTGAGCGAGGTACGCAACAAGGTCCCCCCAATGCGCGCACTGGCTGCGCAACCGGTAAGCGACTCATCCCCTTCGAATTGCAGCTCTCCGGAAACTGCAAAAGGGGTCCGTGTGTGCGCTGAAACCTGGACCTCCAACGGGCCCCATTCAGTCAAAGAGCGCGTGATTCGCAGATTGAAGCTTGCCAAGTCCAGATCAAGCGCCGCGCCGATATCGCGAATCGAATCTTCGCGCTCCGCGTTGCGCAGCAAGAGCTCGGCAATCTCAAGCCGGGAAACTGAGAATGCCAGTGGCAGGGCAATCTCATCAGGGAGGCGCATAGGCGCGGACGAGTCGGCTGCTCTTGTCTCAACTTCGAGATGGGCTACTTGCAGAGTGCTGATCAGAACGCGGCCATGCAACAGGTCCGAGGGCTGCCAGTCGAGCCGGAGATCAGTGACCTCAACACGACGCATCGCGTCTTCCCAGCTGAGGTGCCCGATGCGCATGCGGCCGCTCAGCGCGCCGTGCACATCTTCGACGGTCAGCGGCTCGATATGTGCTGCTGCAATATCCAACAGCCACCGCAAGGTCCCTTCCCGCCCTGAAACAAAGACCAGACAAGCCGGTATTGCGACCAGCGTGAGCAAGCTGTACGCAAGGCCCCTGATCACGCGCCGCGACATGGACTTCATCAGAATGCGACTCCCAGGGAGAAATGCAGTCTGATTTCTCGCGCCTCTTGTCCATAGGCAATGTCGAGGTTCACGGGGCCAACGGGGCTGCGCCAGCGCGCGCCTGCTCCGTATCCCTGCCTGGCGCTGAAATCTCTCCAGGAGTCGGCGGCATCACCCGAATCATAGAAGAGCGCTGCCCCCCATTTGGGTTTCAGCCAGCGCACCACTTCGGCGCTCGCCACGCCCAGGACCCGTCCGCCCGTGATGCCCGCCCCCACCGGTACGCCCAGACTCTGATAGGCGTAACCGCGCACCGACTGGTCTCCCCCTGTGCGAAACAGGTAATCGGAAGGCACACCTCGCCTCGAACCGGAGATCACGGCGCCCAGTTCGGCCCGCAGGATCAGTGTCGTCTTCCCGCCTAGCGGGACGAAACCGATCCACTTGCCGTAGCCGCGCACGAAATCGCGACTGGAAAGTATGGCTTCGGTGGCGGCGCCGAGTTCGAGGCGCAGGATGTGGCCGCGCTGAGGCATGATGGGGGAATCCACATCGCGCCAGACCCAGGTGTATCTGGGTTCGAGCGCATGACTGCTTTCCCGGGATGCCGCGTTCGGGCGCTGGATTTCCGTCTTGAAATCGAGTCCCAGTATGTGTTCAGCATGGTCACTGGTCCACGAATGCCGCGCTCCGAGACCGAGTTTCTCGTTTTCGGTGCCTTCGATGTCGGTAAGAGCATATTCGCCGAGGACGCTGTTCCGGGAGCCATCCACGTCAATCGGGGAATCCATGTTGAGGTTCAGCTTTTGCTCCTTGATGTCTGCTTTCGCTACGCTCGTCAAACGGCGCCCATCACCGATGAAGTTGTTGTCCTGATACTCGATCTGGCCCCGCACGCCGGCGTCGGTACTGAGCCCGAGGCCGAAACCGACCCGCCTGGCCTGCTTCTCGGTCACCATCACCGTGATGGGCACCGCCTCGGGCAAAACGCCGGTGGTTTCCGCCTCTACCAGCACGGTTTCGAAATACCCCGTGTCTTGCAGGAGCGAACGCAGAGTGAGGAGTGCCGACTGGCTGTACTCATCACCCGGTTTGATGGGGTTAAGGCGCTCGATCACTGATTGCGGATAGCGGCTCAGCCCTATGATCTCCAGCGCGCCGAACTGGTAGCGCGGGCCGCTGTCGATCATGACGGACAGCACTGCCTCCCGTGTCTGCGGGTCGAGTCTGGCCTGACTGGATCTGATGCGCGCCTCCGGGTAGCTGCGAATGACCAGATCCCGCAAAGCAGAGTGTTTGGCGGACTCCCATGCGGCATTGCTGAAGGGTTCGCCTGCTTTCAGCGACCACTGCTCCCGCAGGAAGTCCATACGAGGCGTCGAGAGCTCCCTGGAATTCCCCAGCTCACCGCAGAAGTCGAGCTCAACCTGACTGACCCGCAGGGGCTCTCCGGGCTCCACCCTGATGACGACTGCGGGTCGGTCGCCGGAGCTGTGCTGGGATACTCTTACCAGAGGAGAATAATACCCCCGCGTTTCCATGATCATCCGCACTTCTGCTTCGGCGCGCCCGACCAAGCCCCCCAACTGTTCCTGTGTCATCCGCGGATTGTCGCGCCAGCGCATGAGCTCCAGATTCTTTTCCAGCGCTTCACGATGATCCCCCGGAACCTGCAGTTCCACCGTATAGGAAAACCCTTCGGCTAAGGTCCGCAGCGGGTAGGCCGCGCCGAGCAGGAAGAGCGTCGAGAGCAGAGTCACCCACGCGCGCAGGGATGTATCAAGGGCAGTTCGCATTGGCCAGAGAATGTTCTGGCGTTTCATCCTAACCTTCGGGCCAATTCTTCAACAAACACTGGCGCCGGATGCTTCCTTTGATACGAAAATATGGTATACACGCGGGCCGCTCAGGAGCCCCGCAGGTAATCCATCGTCAGCTGCGCCAAGGCAAGCCCACCGGTCTCGGTCCGCGCCAGGCCCCGGAGCCGGGGTAGGCATCGCTTTACCGGGCTGAAAGTGGCTTTATCCTTCCCGTGCCGTTGGCGCTTACTCAGGGCCTTTAAGTAACCAACCTCAGCTTGTCAGCGAGTTACCCAAATGCAACCTTCCTTCTCACCCGGGACCTCTCTGCGCAGCCCAGGAAACGCAGCACCTTGCGCCAAAGTGTGCGGTTCACTCAGTGATGCCGCGGGGCGGCCCGCCCTGCGACTCAGCCGCTCCCTTGCGGGGGCACTGGTATCAATACTTCTGGTCATCAACCCTGCAGCGGCGCAAGACCCTGAGGGTGCCAGCACAGAGACAGCAGACCTCGGTGTGATGGACGTCAATCTCGAGGATGCGGTCAAGTTCGACTACGGCTTTCGAGGCGCCCTACAAGGAGCAGGAACTCCCAATCAGGCAGGTATTGGTGCTTTCCTGCCCCTCCACATCGGCAACAACAGCGTTACTTTCGTGGATGCTGAAGTGAATGCCAACTTCGGTGACTACAGCGGTTACAGCAGCATCGTCAATACCGACGTTTCTGGCACCACCTTCGCCACCTCCACACGCCTGGGCTACCGCTGGCTCAATGGCAACCGCTCCTGGATGTTTGGCATCAATACTGGTTATGACAGTCGGCCAATGAAAACAGGAGGTGTTGATACGAACGTTGCTGTCACCGATCCCAAAACGGTCTTCTTCCAGCAGGTGGCAGCAGGCTTGGAAGCAGTTTCTGATACCTGGAACGTCAATGCCTATGCCTTGGTTCCGGTCGGCGAAAACGAGAAACGTCTCAATAGCGGCTATCTAGGCGGGGCGCTGACCACCGCCGGGCTGGATATAGGCTATAGAATCAAGCCTGAGCTGCTCGCCTCTATCGGCTATTACCATCAGCACGGCGACCTTGACGAAGCTGATGGTTCGGGCGCCAGGTTCAGACTTGCGTATAACCTTACCGATGAGCTCACGGTTGGCACTAACCTCTCCCACGATCAGGCCTTTGACACCCGGGTTTCGGCAGACATCTCATTCCGCTTTGGCGCTGGTGGTTATGGAACACCTTCAGCCGCGCGAGAGCGGAAGTCGTCCCTGATCCAGGCACTCACAGCCCCGCTGCGAAACAGGGATGTGCGGGTGCATGACGACATGTGCAAGCAGGCAGACGGCACGTTTACAGAGTGCCAAGTTTTTTACGACACCTTTGTTCCTTTTGATTCGTCATTTTGATGATTTTCTGGAGTAAGACTATCACCCTAGTCCTTCAAGCCCCTGCAACCACAGGGGCTTTTTATTTCTTCAATCACTCCCAAAGCACCAACAAAAAAGCCCTCCAATACCTCAAGGCCGGTAGAACTTTTAGCAAAATGACTACAAAAACCGGGGATAACGTCAGGCCGCTCAGGAGCCCACCAGGTAATCGACGGCAAGCTGTGCCAGGGCACGCACGCCCGTGCTGAGCGCTGTTTCATTCACCTTGAACAACGGCGAGTGGTTGGCTGCGGCCTGGCCGGCCAGGACTCCTTCCTCATTGATGCCTAGAAAGAAGAAGAAACCCGGAATCTCCCGCTGGTAGTAGGAGAAGTCTTCGGCCGCCATGATGAGCGCTATCTCCCTGACCTTGCCGGGAGCCGCTTTCTCCAGGGTGGGCAACATCCGTTGCACCAATCCCGGGTCGTTCCAGGTCACGACGGCCTGCTCGTGGATGTGGACTTCCGCCGTCGCGCCCGCGGCGTTTGCAATCGAATCTGCCGTGCGTGTGAGACGTTGATGGGCCTCGGCTCGCACGCTCTCGTCAAAGTTGCGCAAGGTGCCCTGCATCTCCACCTCTTCCGGGATGATGTTGTTGCGAACACCGCCATGGATACTGCCAATGGTGATGACCGAGGGTGACTTCGTTACATCCAGTTGCCGGCTTGGAATGAGCTGCAGCGCCGTCATGATCTGGGCAGAGACGATGATCGGATCGACTCCAGCCCATGGCGATGAACCATGGGTCTGCCGGCCCTGCACCCTGATCTGCAGGCGATCGGACGCCGCCATCGTGCCGCGCATGCGGTAGCCCAAGGTGCCGGTTTCCGCGGGCCAGACGTGCAGTCCGAAAATTGCGGACGGTTGATGTGCCAGTTTCAACAGTCCTTCCTTGAGCATGAGGCGGGCGCCTCCCTCCTCACCGGGTGGGGCGCCTTCTTCGGCGGGCTGGAAGATGAAGACCACGGTGCCGGGCAGTTCCTTGCGTATACCGGACAACACGCTGGCCACGCCCATGAGCATCGCGGCATGCGCATCGTGCCCACAGGCATGCATCACGGGCACTTTCTGGCCGTTGTAGTCTGCAGTCACCGTGGAGGCGAAAGGCAGACCTGCCGGCTCCTGCACAGGCAGGGCGTCCATGTCGGCTCGCAAGGCGACGACCGGACCTGGCTTGCCGCCCTTGAGGATGCCGACGACTCCGGTGTGGGCAATTTTCGTATGGACCTCATCGAAGCCCAGTGCCTGAAGGTGCGCCGCAACTTTCTCAGCAGTCCTGAACTCCCGGTTCGAGAGCTCTGGATGTGCATGGAAGTCGCGCCTCCAGGCAATCACCTCCGCCGATACCGCCTCGGTGGCGCTCGCGAGTGCGGCGTCCAGCTCCGAGGCTGGTGCGGCCGGCAGGAAGGCGCAGAGCGCCATCCATCCTGCAAGTCTGGACCCGGTCTGCGCACGCTGACTCATCGTGCTACCCACCCACCGCAGACCGGAAAGACCTGGCCCACAAAACAGGCGGCGGCATCGCTGCAGAGGTAAGCGGCAAATTCGGCATCTTCCTCGGCCCGCACCAGCCGGCCCAAGGGAACCTCCCGCGCGAGACGTGCCTGGAAACGCGAATCGGCCTGTACTTCGGGCGGAAAGTAGGTCGGGTTTTCCACGAAATTCTGGGCGATGGCATTGACCTGGATACCCGCAGGCGCGAGCTCCACGCCAACCGCCTGGGTCCAGGCCAGCTGCGCCCCGCGGGCGGCGCTGTAGCTGGAGGTACGTTTCATGCCACGCAGCGCAGACGCACTGCCCATGACCAGAATTCTGCCCTTGCCTCTGGCCTTCATGCCGGGCACGGCCGCTCTGGCGAGCCTTGGCAGGGGATGAACGAGGGCATCGAAGAGTTGTTGCCATTCTTCATCGCCCACCTGTTCCACCGGCGTTGCCGGGGCAGCAATGGCCAGATTGGCCACCAGCACATCGAGCGTTCCAGCACGCGCCATGAGGGCATCCACCTCGGCCTGATCGCGCAGCGCACCGTGATCGGCGATGACCTCAGCGCCGCGGGCAGCCAGGACCTTGCACAGCGTTGGCCCCATGAATTCACCGGCCTGTGTCACCAGAATGCGTTTGCCGTCCAGCATGCGAGTCTCCCGCAGGGTTGTGATGCACCCGATGGTACGCCAACCGGCCACCAAATTTGTGCGGTGATCGGCATCAGGTACCGCGCAGCGCGCGACTGGCCGCGCCCGGCGTCTGGCTTGTCGATCAGAACAGGGAGTGATCGCTGCGCAAATTGGCGTCAGTGCGTGCCAGAAGCTCGGCGTGGTAATCCACCAGCCGATCACTCCCGGTGGAGGGTGTCGCCTCCGCATCCGGGCATTGGTCTGCTGCATTCCAGACCAGCATGGATTCCGTCGCGTAATAGCGGGCAATACGCGCGAATTCCGCCTTGTCTCTCAAGCGGGGGAAGATCCAGCTGGCGCCGGTGAGTACCGTCACCGCGAGTTCGATCACCGCCAGCGGAATCTGTCGAAAAAGCGGAGCGCGTCCCAACAGTGCGAAGAGCTGTTCACCCTGCTCACGCGGCGTCAGCGCAGGGCCGGGACCTCCGATGGGCAGGATGCGGTTACGTCGCGCCGGATCTTCCAGACATTCGACAAGATAGTCCGCGAGATCGCGATCACTGATGGG
This sequence comes from Gammaproteobacteria bacterium, assembly GCA_030830685.1. GTDB lineage: Bacteria > Pseudomonadota > Gammaproteobacteria > CAIKBL01. The sequence continues at coordinate 12,026 of JAURMM010000126.1, forward strand.
CTTGCAGGCGGTGAGGCGCCCATCTCCGAAAAGCAGATACGGCTTGCCAGCCTTGACCCTCGCCACCTGACCGGACAAAGACTTGAAGAAGGCTGTCGGGCGCACTATCGAATAGTCCATACCCGAATCCATCAGTGCCTGCTCGAACGCCAGCTTGGCATGCTGGAAGGCAAGTCGTGGTTTCTGCACGCAGAGCGCGGAGAGCAGCACGAAATGACCGGCACCCGCCGCGTGGGCTGCGGTCAGCACATTCAGGTGAGCCGCATGGTCTATGGCCCACGCATCTGAAGGCGCGCCATTGCGTGAAGCAAGGCACGACACCACGGCATCGAAGGTTTCTCCGCGCAGCCCGTCGCGTGTGAGAGAGTCTGGATCATCGACCTGCGCCACGCGCAACTCGGCACCCTGGAGCAGGCTGGCCAGATCGTGCTGTGACAGACTGCCACCAAAGCCTGCGCGTAAGCGCACGATGCACACCACTTCATGGCCTCGGCTCAACAGGGCGCGGGTTGTGGTCTGACCTATCGTGCCGCTTGCGCCGACCACTAGAACCCGGCGTCTGGCCTGCGCGTCAACGACAGCGGTTCCCTGGAAACGCTCAGCCATGACAGAGCTTGTGTTCGCCTGCTGTGGCTTTACGCAATGCTATGCAAATAGCGCCTCGCCGCTTTCTGGTGCCACGGGTGGGAGGGAACCGGTTCATATGCATGGCAGAGAGAAACAACATTTTTTCTTCATTCTCACCAACCATGCCTGCCCGTCAATCGCACGGGCTCGTGTGCTGGCCGCCAAATTCATTCAGCGCGTGGTGCATCAGGTGCATCAACCCTGAGTCTCAGTCACTTGCACGGATGGGGATGGCGAGGCGATCTGCCTTCATCACTCGGTGGAGCGGGTCGACGGTGGTGTGGCCGCAGCCCCGCCACGCCGGTTATGCTGCGGATTCCACCAGCCTGACCGCAGGAGACGACGAGATGTTCGAGATCGACGGCGTTCCATTCGGAGAGGCTGGCATTGCCCACCTCCAGGCCGCGCTCCTGCGCGGCGAGACCACAGCAGAGAAGCTCACGGAGGCGAGTCTTCAGCGTATCAGGGAATGTGATCAGGAGGGTCCGGCCCTGAATGCCGTTGTGACCCGGAACCCAGACGCGGTCTCGACTGGGCGCGCACTCGACCAACACCTGGCAAGGGAGGGGCGGCTTTCCGGCGCTCTGCACGGCATTCCCGTGGTCGTGAAGGATTGCCTCGAGACCACCGACATGCCGACATCCTTCGGCTCCAGCGTCTTCGCCGACTACATGGCTGAGCGTGACGCCACGGTCATCCGCAAGTTGCGGGACGCAGGTGCGGTGATCGTTGCCAAGACCACCTTGCCCGACTGGGCCACGTCCTGGTTTGGTTACTCATCCCGCAGCGGGGAAACCCGCAATCCCTACGATCTCTCACGCGACCCCGGTGGTTCCAGCAGTGGCACAGGGGCTGCCGTAGCTGCGGGCTATGCCACGGTCGGACTGGGCACGGACTGCGGCGGGTCTGTGCGCGTACCGGCATCGTTCTGCAATCTGGTCGGTATTCGCTCGACGCCCGGCATCATCAGCCGCGCAGGTTGCAATCCCTTGGTCGGAGCCCAGGACACCATTGGCCCGATGGCACGCAGTGTCAGCGATGCAGTCCGGGTCTTTGATGTACTCGCCGGCTTTGATGCCCTCGATCCACTGACCTGTGCCTATTCCATCGCGAGGCCTCCGCGCAGTTATCTGAGCGCCCTGAATGCGAATGGGCTGGCACAGAAGCGGATCGGCGTGCTGCGCAATGCGTTTGGTGCAGCGAGCGATGTCCATGCCGCGCCCGTGAACGAGGTGATTGGCCGGGCTCTGAGCGAACTACAAGCCGGTGGCGCGGCGCTGGTTGACGTTGAGTTGCCTGACCTGTCGGGATGGCTTGAGCGGACCTCGCTCTACCTGCTGCGATCACGGCATGACATCGATGCTTTCTTCGCTGCGCGTCCCAACGCGCCTGCGCGCACAGTCGAGCAAATCGTGTCTTCCGGTCGCTATCACCCCAAACTTGATCTTCTGGAGGGTCTTGCTGGTGGGCCCACTGATCCGCAGCGCGATCCTGCCTATCAGGCCGCGTGGGTGGCGCGTGAGGAATTCATGCGCTGCATGGTCAATCTGATGGATACGCATGCGCTGGATGCGCTGGTCTATCCCACCGTGCAGGTGGTGCCACCTACCCGCAAGGACTGCGACTCGGGCGTGTGGTCGACCTTGAACTTCCCCACCAACACCTTGATTGCCTCGCAGACCTGGATGCCGGCCATGAGTGTCCCGGCCGGTGCAACATCGGCAGGACTGCCGGTGGGGATGGAGATTCTGGCCCGGCCGGGAGATGAATCCGGCCTGTTTGAGGTGGGGTATGCCTTCGAGCAGGTGAGGGGACACCGCTTTTCGCCGGGGTTGGATATCCCGGCCTGACTCCCAGGCGTCCGGCGCACGCCGGACGCCGCGCGACCTTCAACCCTTGAGCTTGCCGCTCAGGAAGTCATCGATGGTGGCGGTGATCAACACCTTGCCGTCGCGATCCATCACGTCAAACAGCTTGCCGCCATCCACGCCCTGGCAACTGAAGAAGACCACCGCACCGGTGGGCCCACCGGACTCCATGTGTACGTCTCCGCCCTGGTTACGTGAGAAGAACCCGGGTTTGCGAATCTTGTGGATGGTTTCCGTGGCAGTGGTTTCCACCACGTGATGCTCACCCTCGAGAACCAGGGTGGTGGTCGGGCCGAGATGGCGGTGGTAATGGCAGTAGGCGTTCGGTTCCCACTTGCTCAGAAAATCGATCTGGCCGGTTTCAGGCTGCACGCCAAGCACCGCGACCCAGTAATCGATAGGGTAGTCAAAACGGGGCGAACCGGTGATGCGTTGCCACTCGATGTTGTCGGTCTTGTAGCCGGAAATGAAGGGTTTGGGTTCTGCTGCGGTCATGACGGCGCCTCGGCTTGAGGGATAACTGACAGGATTTTGTGCTCACCCGCCCCGTTGCGCAATCCATGCCGGGGGCAGGATTCAGTCGGAAGTCTCCTAGAACGCATCTCCCGGCACCCGGACCCAGCCTTCCATCAGGACCCGCGCACTGCGACTCATGATGGCTTTGGTCACGGTCCATTCTCCATTGACCTGGCCCGCCTCCGCCCCCACCCGCAGGGTGCCTGAGGGGTGCCCGAAACGGACTTGGTTGCGCGCGCCACCGCCGGCTGCGGCGTTGACCAAGGTGCCCGGGATCGCCGCCGCGGTGCCGATGGCCACTGCCGCGGTGCCCATCATGGCGTGATGCAGCTTGCCCATGGAAAGTGCGCGGACCAGCAAATCCACATCCCCGGCCTGCACCTTCTTGCCGCTGGACGAGACATAGTCTGTGGGCGGAGCCACGAAGGCCACCTTGGGTGTGTGCTGGCGTTGCGCCGCTTCCTTCAAATCCTTGATGAGCCCCATGCGCAGCGAGGCGTGCGCGCGGATGGTCTCGAACATCGCGAGCGCCTTGGCATCACCATTGATGTCGTCCTGCAGCTCCGTGCCGGTATAGCCGATGTCCGCTGCGTTCACGAACACGGTAGGGATGCCGGCGTTGATCATCGTTGCCTTGAGCGTCCCGATGCCCGGGACTTCGAGTTCATCGACCAGATGGCCGGTCGGGAACATGGCGCCACCACCGTCACCTTCACCCTCATCTGCAGGATCGAGGAATTCGATCTGCACTTCTGCCGCGGGGAAGGTCACGCCGTCCAGCTCGAAATCGCCGGTTTCCTGCACTGCACCACCTGTAATCGGTACATGGGCGATGATGGTCTTGCCGATGTTCACTTGCCAGATGCGCACGGTGCAGAGGCCGTCGTGCGGGATCCGGGCGGGATCAATCAGGCCATTGGTGACCGCAAATGCACCCACACCTGCGGTGAGGTTGCCGCAGTTGCCACTCCATTCAACGAACGACTTGTCGATGGATACCTGGCCGAAGAGGTAGTCCACATCGTGGTCGGGTCGGCTGCTCTTCGCGAGGATAACGGTCTTGCTGGTACTGGAGGAGCCGCCACCCATGCCGTCGATCTGCTTGCCATAAGGGTCCGGGCTCCCGATCACGCGCAGCAGGAATCGGTCGCGCGCTTCACCCGGCTGCTGGCAGGCCGGTGGGAGATCTTCCAGACGAAAGAACACGCCTTTGCTGGTGCCGCCACGCATGTAGGTCGCGGCTACCTTGATTTGAGGGGGATGTGCCATGGATTGTCTGCTCTTCGGTAAAGGCGTGGCTCAGGCCGCCGTCGCATTGGCGGCAAGGAAGTCCTGGGCAAATCGTTGCAGGACGCCGCCGGCTTCGTAGATGGACACTTCTTCTGCGGTATCCAGGCGGCAGGTTACGGGCACTTCCACCCGCTCCCCTGAGCGACGATGGATGACCAGAGTGAGGTCTGCACGCGGCGTGCGCGCACCCATCACGTCATAGGTCTCAGTCCCGTCGAGATTCAGTGTCTTGCGGGTGACGCCCGTCTTGAACTCCAGCGGCAACACGCCCATGCCGATGAGATTGGTACGGTGAATGCGCTCGAAGCCCTCGGCGACGATGGCCTCCACGCCCGCGAGGCGCACGCCCTTGGCTGCCCAGTCACGCGAACTGCCTTGGCCGTAATCCGCACCGGCGATGATGATCAGCGGCTGCCGGCGATCCATGTAGGTTTCGATGGCTTCCCACATGCGCATCACCTTGCCCTCTGGCTCCACGCGAGCGAGCGAGCCCTTCTTCACCAGACCATCCACCACGGCCATCTCGTTCACCAGCTGTGGGTTGGCGAAGGTTGCCCGCTGCGCCGTGAGGTGGTCGCCCCGATGGGTGGCGTAGGAATTGAAGTCTTCTTCCGGCAGTCCCATTTTTGCGAGGTACTCACCGGCCGCCGAGTCGAGGAGGATGGCGTTGGAGGGGGAGAGGTGGTCGGTTGTGATGTTGTCCGGCAGCACCGCGAGTGGCCGCATGCCCTTGAGAGTGCGTTCTCCGGCCAGCGCGCCTTCCCAGTAGGGTGGGCGACGGATATAGGTGGACTGCGGGCGCCAGTCATAGAGCGGGCTGGGTTTTTCTGCAGGCCCGGCCTTGCGCTCGAACATCGGGATATAGACCTTGCGGAACTGCTCCGGCTTCACGCTCTGGTTCGCGATGGCGTCGATTTCTTCATCGCTCGGCCAGAGATCCTTCAGGAGGATGGGCTTGCCGTTGGCATCGGTGCCGAAGGAATCGCGCTCGATATCAAACCGCACAGTACCGGCGAGCGCATAAGCCACGACGAGCGGCGGTGAAGCAAGAAACGCCTGCTTGGCGTAAGGGTGGATGCGCCCGTCAAAATTGCGGTTGCCGGAAAGCACTGCCGTGGCATAGAGGTCGCGGTCGATGATCTCCTGCTGGATGGCCGGATCGAGTGCGCCCGACATGCCGTTACAGGTGGTGCAGGCAAACGCCACGATGCCGAAGCCGAGCTTCTCGAGTTCGGTCTTGAGTCCCGCTTCTTCAAGATACAGCGCAACGGTCTTCGAGCCCGGCGCAAGCGAACTCTTGACCCAGGGTTTGCGCTTCAAGCCAGCGCGGTTGGCGTTGCGAGCCAGCAAGCCCGCGGCGATCACATTGCGTGGATTGGAGGTGTTGGTGCAGCTGGTGATGGCCGCGATGACCACGGCGCCATCCGGCATCAGCCCGGGCTTCTCTTCCCACTTGCCTGCGATGCCCTTGGCAGCCAGATCGGTCGTGGCCACCCGCGCATGCGGATTGCTCGGGCCCGCCATGTTCCGCACCACGCTCGACAGATCGAAGCTCAGGCTTCGCTCGTACACGGCACCTGAGAGGCTGGCGGACCAGAGGCCTGCTTCGCGCGCGTAGGTTTCGACCAGCTTCACCTGCTCGTCCGAGCGCCCGGTGAGCTTGAGATAGTCCAGCGTCTGCTGGTCGATGGAGAACATGGCCGCGGTGGCGCCGTATTCGGGGGCCATGTTGGAGATGGTGGCGCGGTCACCCAAGGTGAGGGATGAAGCACCTTCGCCATGGAACTCCAGATAGGCACCGACAACCTTCGACTTGCGCAGGAACTCCGTCAGCGCAAGCACGATGTCGGTGGCGGTGATTCCGGGCTGGCGTTGCCCGGTGAGGTGCACACCGACGATTTCCGGCAGGCGCATCCAGGAGGCGCGGCCGAGCATCACGTTCTCTGCTTCAAGACCACCGACTCCGATCGCGATTACGCCGAGGGCATCCACGTGCGGCGTATGGCTGTCGGTGCCGACGCAGGTGTCCGGATAAGCCACGCCATCCTGCACCTGGATCACGGGCGACATCTTCTCCAGATTGATCTGGTGCATGATGCCGTTGCCGGCCGGAATCACGTCCACGTTGTCGAAGGCGTGACTCGTCCAGTCGATGAAATGGAAGCGATCTTCGTTGCGTCGATCCTCGATCGCCCGGTTCTTCTCGAAAGCCTGTGGATCAAAGCCACCGCATTCCACCGCCAGCGAATGATCGACGATGAGCTGCACCGGCACCACCGGATTGACCTTGGCCGGATCCCCGCCCTGGTCCGCGATGGCATCCCGCAGGCCGGCCAGATCCACCAGTGCGGTCTGACCAAGAATGTCATGGCACACCACCCGCGCCGGGAACCACGGGAAGTCGCGCTCGCGCTTGACCTCGATGATCTGCTCCAGGCACTGACGGATGATTACCGGGTCCGCCCGCCGCACGATGTTTTCTGCGTGCACCCGGGCGGTGTAGGAGAGCCTGTCCCAGGCGCCGGGCTTGATGGCGTTTACCGCGGCACGCGCGTCGAAGTAGTGGAGGGATGTGCCGGGCAAGGGCTTGCGGTATTCGGAGTTCATGGTGCTTGGGACTCTGGACTTACTTGCGATCCTTGAGGGGGACGAACTTCTGGTCTTCGGGGCCGACGTAGTTCGCGCTGGGGCGGATGATCTTGCCGTCGATGCGTTGCTCGATGACGTGTGCAGACCAGCCTGAGGTCCGGGCGATCACGAACAGCGGGGTGAACATGGCCGTCGGCACACCCATCATGTGATAGCTGACCGCACTGAACCAGTCGAGGTTCGGGAACATCTTCTTGATTTCCCACATCACGGTCTCGAGCCGTTCGGCGATGTCATACATCTTGGTGCTGCCCTGCTCCACAGACAGCTGGCGGGCCACTTCCTTGATGACCTTGTTGCGCGGGTCGCCCACCGTGTACACCGGGTGACCGAAGCCGATGACCACTTCCTTGCGCTCGACGCGGGCGCGGATGTCGGCCTCGGCCTGATCCGGATCGTCGTAGCGCTTCTGGATTTCAAACGCCACTTCGTTGGCCCCACCATGCTTGGGGCCGCGCAGGGCACCGATGCCGCCGCAAATGGCGGAGTACATGTCCGAGCCCGTGCCCGCCACCACGCGGGAAGTGAATGTGGAGGCGTTGAATTCATGCTCCGCATACAGAATCAGCGAGGTGTGCATGGCGCGCACCCAGCTCTCGCGGGGCTTCTCTCCATGCAGCAAGTGCAGGAAATGGCCGCCGATTGAGTCATCGTCGGTTTCCACTTCGATGCGCTTGCCGTTGTGGCTGAAGTGGTACCAGTACAGCAGCATGGAACCGAGCGACGCCATCAGGCGGTCGGCGATGTCGCGCGCACCGGGATGGTTGTGGTCTTCCTTCTCCGGCAGCAGGCAACCGAGCACCGAGGTGCCCGTGCGCATCACATCCATCGGGTGTGCGGAGGGGGGCAGCGTCTCCAGTGCCGCTTTCAGGCCGGCCGGCAGTCCGCGCAGGGCTTTCAGCTTGGCCTTGTAGGCGGCGAGCTCGGCGGTGTTCGGGAACTTGCCATGAACCAGCAGGTGGGCGATTTCCTCGAACTCGCAGGTATTGGAGATATCGAGGATGTCGTAGCCGCGATAGTGCAGATCGTTGCCGGAGCGGCCAACGGTGCAGAGCGCGGTATTGCCGGCGGCGGTACCGGACAGGGCGACCGATTTCTTGGCCTTGGGCAGGGTTTGCTGGTTGTCGGACATGGTCATTCTCCCGTTTGAATCTGTGCCAGACGGCGGTCGCCGCCTGCCCCTGTGAGGGCACCCGCCATTTTGGCATGCTTTGCGCTGATTTTGCCGTCAGCCACCGCCCACCACACCCACTTGAGGTCATCATGAAGCTCTACGAATGCCATGCCACGCCCAATCCGCGTCGCGCCCGCATGTTCCTGGCTGAGAAGGGCATCACCGTGCCCCTGGTGGAGGTGAACCTCATCGAGGGGGAGAATCGACGTCCGCCGTTTCTGGCCATCAATCCGCGGGGTCTTCTGCCGACGCTGGAGCTCGACGACGGCACCCGTTTTGATGAAGTGATGGCGATTTGCCGCTACTTCGAGGAACTCTACCCCATGCCACCCCTGCTGGGCCGCACTCCTGTGGAGCGGGCGCGCGTGGAGTCATTGCAACGCCGGGCAGAGTTCGACGGCATGATCGCGGGCTCCGAGGTGTTCCGTAACCAGCACCCCAAGTTCGCGGACCGCAGCCTGCCCGGTGCGCCGCAGGAGACGCTGCCGGCCATCCCCGAGCTCGTCGCCCGTGGCCGCAGCGGCATCGTCCGGTTCCACGATTGGCTGGAGGAAACCCTCGCCCATTCCGAATTCCTCGCCGGTGACGCCTTCACGATGGTGGATATCACGGCACTCTGCGCGGTGGATTTCCATGCGTGGATCGAGATCAGGATTCCGGAGTCGAATGTGCACACGCAGCGCTGGTATGCGGCAGTGTCCAGCCGGCAGAGCGCCAGCGCCTGAGGCTGGCTTTACGTCTTCGCCTGAGTCAGCATGCGGGGGCCCAATAACCAAACAAGGGGAGTTTCAGATGTTTTCTCACATCATGGTCGGGAGCAACGACATTGCACGTTCCAAGAAATTCTACGATGCCGTGCTCGGAGCCCTGGGTGCCAAACCTGCCATTACGGATGACAAGGGTCGCCTGATCTACATGCACAACAACGGCCTTTTCCTGGTCAGCAAGCCGATTGACGGCAAGCCGGCCACGCACGCCAATGGCGGCACCATCGGTTTTGGTTGCGAATCCTCCGCGCAGGCTGACGCTTGGCATGCGGCTGGTGTTGCCAATGGCGGCACCACCTGCGAGGACCCGCCGGGTATTCGTGAAGGTGGCTTCGGCAAGCTCTACCTCGCCTATCTGCGCGATCCGGACGGCAACAAGCTCTGCGCCCTCCATCGCGCAGGCTGATCGGGGGCCATCAGGTTCTCGCCCCCCAGGAACCCGGGCTCTGCCCGGGTTCTTGCAGATTCGCTCTCACTTCGGCCGCGGAGCACAGGACATGAATGTTCCGGATCAGTCCACGCCGCGGGAACGCGAAGAGTCTCTCCTGCGTACGGTCCGACTGGTGTACGCACTGCATGCACTGGGCCTGGTGCTTGGCGCGTTTGGCGCTGCCACGGTGCTCGGCAGCTTTCTTTTCGGATGGCCCTCCATCATCGCGGTCATCATCAATTATGCAAAACGCGGCGAGGCGCGCGGCACTTGGCTGGAATCCCATTTCAGCTGGCAGATCCGGACCTTCTGGTATGCCCTGCTCTGGTCAATGATCGTGGCCCTGGTCTCGGCGGTACTTGCTGTCGTGCTGGTGGGATTTGCGCTCTGGGTGCTGGGGTTGGTGCTGCTAGGAGTGTGGGTTACCTATCGCGTGATTCGCGGTTGGTTGGCGCTCAGCAATCGGGAGTCGATGCCGGTCTGAACGATTCACAATGCGGTCGTCTGGAGAGGGAAGTCTCGCGAGCAGCCAGCCTACCATTGGCCTCTCGATCCACTGATGAATGGCCAACCCGATAACGACGCTGAGCAGCAGAATGAATCCCATGGTGACCAGGACGGCGTCCCGACCCAATTCACCCGCCTCAACGCGCGACCCCACATTTCCAAAGTAGTCCAGGAACCAGAAAGCGATTTTGAAAGCCACAATGGTGTGAAAGAGGTAGATGCTGTAGGACGCGTCTCCGATTTTCCGCATCAATCCCAATGACCAGTGGCGACTGCGAGGTAATAGAGCGCAGCCCCAGACAAGCAAGGCAGCGCCCGACGCGACGCCGAATCTCGAGTCTGTCCAGGTACCGAGTGAGGTAGCGAGTACACCTGCGCTGACGAAGGCAAAACCGGAAACGGTATGGCGCCGATGTTCACCGAATCTTCTCCAGAGCTCGTACAGCGCAATACCCAGGCCAAACTCGAGAAGAACTTTCCATTTGTAGGCTTTGGCGAAGTAAGCCGACGGCCCTGCCCACAACCCTGCGGCGGCAGCAATGCCGAGTAACACCCACGCAAGAGGCACTTTCCACCGGCCAGAGAGCAGGGCGAGAGTGAAGAGCCCGTAGAACAGCATTTCGTAATTGAGCGTCCAGGCCGGGATTACGAGGGGCCAAAATCGATCAGAGCTGCCCAGCGCATGCGGGTGGGGGATGAAGAAAAGATCCTTGATGACGGCTGTCAGCGTTGGATTCCAGTTCCAATAGAGCTCCTTCAGGGAGTCGCTGGAGCCCAGCCACGAGCCCCAGAGGCCCGCCGCAGCGATAACCACTGCCAGCCAGTAGAGGGGCACTATCCGGATGATGCGTCTGACCGCAAAATCCAGCGCCGCGCGCATGTCCCCGGGGCGCGTGATGTGCTTGGTGGCATGCATGAGCACAAAGGCGCTCACCACGAAAAACGAGAGGGTCGTGAGCCCGCCCGCCTCGACGGAAACCCAGGTGGATTCTGAAAAGTAATGTCGCGAGTGGAACAGAACGACAATTGCGCAGGCAATTGCCCGAAGATACTGGACGCCCTCCAGCAGGGAGCCACTGGAACCCGGTCTGGCAACGGACGAGGATGTCGAGATTGGCACGCGCAACATGACTCTGTTTTCGGCCGCCGCGCCAGATATCTTTAACCTCCATCCGGGATGCCCAGGAAAAATCTGTCAGTCGATCCGCCCCGGGCGTCCTCTCCCTCGCTGGCGCTAACGAATGACGAGGCCGGCGTAGTCGCCCTTGGCACGCCATTCGGCCAGCATCTCGTAGAACCGCAGACCGCCTTCGGGGTAATGCCCCTGCAGGAAGCCGTCGTTGTTGGCCTTGGCTGATCCCTCCGCGTTGTAATACCCCGGGGTACAGCTCGCCAGATAGTCGGTCATTGCATTGGGCGCCATCACCAAGGCCAGATAATCTTCTTCCGCTGTCAGCGTCGGCTCTATGGCTACATGGCATCGAGCCTTGAGGTCAGCGAAGACCTTGGCCAGATGCTGGGCCTGCTTGTCGAGCTGGTAAGTGAAGTTGGGCGTATAGCCAGTCTGTGTGAAACCCATGTGATGGAGATTGGGAAAGCCATGGCTCATCAAGCCGTGGTAGGTGCGCATTCCGTTTTTCCAGTACTCGCCCAAGGTCACGTCATTGCGACCGATGATTTCGAGCTCGGCCTGATGCGTGTAAGTCGCCCGGCTCACTTCAAAGCCGGTGGCAAAGATGAGGCAGTCGAGTTCGTATTCGACGCCATCCACCACCACGCCTTTTTCGGTGAGCCTCTCCACGCCCTTGCCGCTGGTGTCCACCAGCGTCACGGTTGGGCGATTGAAAGTCGGCAGATATTCATCATTGAAGCAGGGCCGTTTGCACCAGGGACGATACCAGTGCTTGAGTGCTTGCGCCGTGGCGGCATCCTTCACGATGTCATCACAACGTCCGCGCACCCGGTTGTCGTGCTGGTAGTCCACGATCTCACCCAGCAGCTTCAGCTCGGCATCCGTAAGGTTGGAGGCGCCCGAGCCATCCAGCAGTTCGCCAAGGGATTTGAAGAGTTCGGTCCAGCCATCGTTGACCAGATCTTCTTCCACGGCAGCTCCCACAAGGAGCTTGGTGAAGTTGTCGTTGCGCTCCTGCTGCCAGCCCTTCTTCAGGGACTTGAACCACTCAGGATCGGTCGGGCGGTTGCGGCGCTCATCCACGGAGGAGGGCGTGCGCTGGAATACGTAGAGGCGTGCGGCCGAGGCGCCCAGATGCGGGATGGCCTGGATCGCCGTCGCGCCGGTGCCGATGATGCCCACACGCTTGTCCCGCAGCTTGTCGAGATTGCCTGTGGACGAGCCCCCGGTATACGCATAATCCCAGCGACTGGTGTGGAAGGTATGACCCTTGAAATCGCGGATACCGGGAATGCCCGGCAATTTGGGCCGATTGAGTGAGCCGCTGGAAATCACCACCTGTCGCGCATGGAACACGTCACCGCGATCGGTCGTGACTTTCCAGTGCGCAGCTGCATCGTTCCAGCGCAATTCGCGCACCTGGGTCTGGAAGAACGCGCGCGAATACAGATCAAAGTGATTACCGATGCGTTGGGCATGTTCGAGAATTTCCGGCTGGAAGGAATATTTCAAGCTCGGCATGTAGCCGGTTTCATCCAGCAAAGGAAGGTAGATGTAGGACTCCACATCGCACTGGGCGCCCGGATAACGATTCCAGTACCAGGTGCCACCGAAATCCCCGGCGCGTTCGATGATGCGGAAATCACGAATTCCTGCCTCATGCAGGCGTGCAGCCATCAGCATGCCGCCGAAACCACCGCCCAGGATGGCCACTTCTATCGTTTCGGTAACGGGCGCTCTCTCCACGGGGGCGGTGATGTGCGGGTCATCGTTGTAGTGATGGAGATCGTCTTCGATGTCCTGATACTGGGCCGCGCCTTCCTCACGCAACCGCCGGTCGCGCTCGAAGTCGTACTTGCGGCGCATCTCTGCCGGGTCGAACCCCAGTTCGGTGGCAGCAGGAATCCGGAGTTGGCCATTCTCGATAAAAGACACGGGCTTGTTCATGCGGACCTCTCCTCGGTGCATTCATTGTGCAGCGAGGTCTCTGTGGCCCCGCCTCTGGACGAATCATAGGGTGCGAGTCGTCCGGAGAGCGACAGCCGCCCTGCTCGTTTGATGACAATCACCGGTTGTTTGGTGACACCCTGGGACTCGAACTGACATGACGCGCTGCGTCATCCGCGGCTCATGGCGTGCTGTGCGCCGGTCGCTATGGGGGCGAGGAGCGCCAATCAAGCAGGCATGAGCACGTTCCCGATGAAAACAATGAAGCCGGTTGATGTACTGATTGTCGGGGCAGGGATCAGCGGCGCTTTCTGCGCTTATCTGCTGATGCGGCAAGGTCTGACTGTCGCCTTGGTCGATGACCCTCACCGTGCCGGCATCGGTTCCAACAACAATCCCGGGGGACTGAATCCGCTGCACGGACCGGGGATTCCGGGTCCCATGGCGACGTTCGCTCTCAAGGCTCTCGGCCTGCACCGGGAGCACGCGCCGCACATCGCTGAATTGTGTGCCAGGCCGGTGCCAATTCGCCCGGTTGTGCGCTACGAACTCGCCTTGAACGATACCGAGGCCGCCGCCCTGCAGCCGATGCAGTCGCTCTACAACCGCACTGAGGGGTTTGCTGCCTCGCAGGTGGACCATACCCACTTCCTGCGTGAGGAGCCTTTGGCGAACCCGTTGTTCCAGAGCGTGTTGCGCCTCGAGGGCAATTATCTGGTCGATGCAGCTGGCTATACCGCAACGATCCGTGATGCCGCGCGTGCCCTGGGCGCGCAGTCCGTGGGTGCCACGGTGCGCGGATTCCTGCGCGAGCGTGGGAACGTGGTCGGCGTGATGACCGACAATGGCCCACTGTATGCTGCCCGAATCGTTGTCGCCGCCGGTGCCTGGCTCGGCGAACTGATAGCGGAACTGGGGTTCTCCTTGCCGATGTCTCCCGTCAAAGGCCAACTGCTGCACATACGTCACCCGGCACGGGATGACGTGACTCATCATCTCTCCCGCGGAGGCACGGGCATTTATGCCCATCGCCCCGGTGAGTTCCTGATCGGGGGTACCCAGGAGCAGGCAGGTTTTGATCCGAGCCCCACGGCAGAGGGGCGGGAAGACCTCTGGCATCAGGCGGAAGCCCTGCTCCCGGGCATCCGTGCCGCAGAAACCTGTGCGCAACTGGTCGGCTTTCGCCCGACCTTCCCTGACCTCCAGCCGATGGTCGGGTACGTGCCCGGGTACACAGAGGTGCTGGTGCTCGGCGGTGGCTGGTCCAAGGGCATGTTGTATGCCCCGGCTCTGGCGGAGGCTGCCGTGGGACTGATCACGCAGGCCCCCTCGCTGGTTGACCTGCCTGCGGCGCTCTCAGTGGCCCGATTGCAGTCGCCGGACTGACTCGCAACTCAAGCTCGATGCAATGCGGTCGCTGATCACCGGGAGTTCCTCGAGAGTTCCAGCATGCGAAATCCCGAACTTATGACCTTCCAGGCGCTCTGCGACCCCGCACTGCCGCTGCTCGCATGGTGCGCGCGGCTCGACCGCGAAAGTGGGGCGTTGCACGTGATTCATGGTTCGCAAGTAGAAGTCGGATCAGGCTTCGTCGCAGCCGGCGCATGGGACGGCCGCTTTGTGCGGGAAGACCTGGCGCGAGCGCACATACTTGCGGGCACCGCCCTATGGACCGAGGCTCAGTCAGTGGTGTTTGCCTCCAGCAGCGACTCGCACGGGCCGCTCTTCTCATTGCGCTCGGGGCAACAGATGTTCGTTTCCAATTCACTTTTTTTCCTGCTGCGCATGACGGGTACCGAACCGGATCCGACAGAGCCTTTTTACGCGATCAGAATCGTCCGTGCGCTGCGCGAGTGCTGGACAGGGAAGCGGGCCTGGTTGCCCCTGCGTTCCGGCCAGAGGGTCGGGCTGCATTTCGCGCAGAGGCTGCGTGTGAGCACGGAGTTGGAGGAATCGATTTCGACCTTCCCGGCCGGGCCTGAGCCTCGCTGTTTTGCCGACTACCGTGATCAGCTGTTCACCGGTGTGGCCGCCGTACTCAAAAACGCGGCTGATGCGGGGCGCCGTCACGTTTATGAATCCGCTGCCACGCTCTCCCGCGGCTACGACTCCCCGGCGATTGCCACGCCTGCAGCCGCAGCGGGCTGCAGGCTCGGTGTCAGTCTGTCTGACAGCCGGCATCCGGAACCCATGGGTGA
>JAURMM010000127.1 GCA_030830685.1 Gammaproteobacteria bacterium
AGGCGTCGCGGACTTTGCGGAAACTCGTCGCGAAGTGGCTGTGCCAGAACAAGGTCATCTTTTCCTGCAGGGGACGAGGACCTTTTCTCATACGCCGCAGCCACCAATGCCGCAGATCGAGCAGTCGCTGGCGCTGAATACGTTGATCTTCCTGAACGACGCGTCGGTTTTCCGCCGGCCCCGCCCGTCTGGCTGCACGCATCCGTGAAGCGCGCTCAGGGTCAGGCTTGGCCCAGGCTGGGGGAGGCATTCGATCCTCGAACTGTTCATAGTCCACCAGATGGGAAACGGCCGCCTCTGGCCCCATGCGGACCATAACTTCTATCTCCGCCGGAGAACCCCCAAAGCCGGCACGGTTAAGCAGATGCGCGGCGGAGGAGAAGTCCCAGCGCGAGATTGAAATAGCGGAAAGTGCTTGAATCGTCGTGGCTCCTGCCGGGGATGCATTGGGTTGCTCCCCTCAGTCACTAAAGGTGTACCCGCGCCTACTCTCGCCCCAGCCAAAGCCTAATGGATACACACGTCGGCAGCATACGGTAGGCCACCTGGCATAACCAGATTCTGGCGAGGCCATAGGCTGGTACCGACCCCCACTACACAGGCGGGCGGCACAAACAGGCACCGCTGGTTGCAGTTGATCAGCACCATCCTTTAATGCACTCGTGGTATCGCGCCGCATCTCGAAAACAGGAGAAAATCCCATTTTATTCAGGAGTTTTTCTCTATTAATGAGGCATGGCATTTTGTAAAGTTTTCAAGAGAGCAGGAAAGCTATAGTCACGGAAGATTTTTTCTTGGCAAGACCCTGACAACAACACGGAAGAACCCACCTGCCAAGGAATCCAGCAATGAACCCATACCAAAACCTCCCGGATAACAGCTTCTGGGCCCCTGCGGTGGCCCAGAAGTCAATGTTCGACATCCTGGAAATCTGGGATCCGAAACACAAACTTGGCTTGGCTACAAAGGTTGCCACCTACGGTTCCTGCTTTGCGCAGCACATTGGGAGGGCCTTGAAGCAGCGCGGATACAACTGGCTGGTTACAGAGCCCTCGCCGCTGATGATGTCCGAGGAAACTGCGAAAAAATTCAATTACGGCGTATTTTCTGCGCGCACAGGAAACATCTACACCGCCTCTCTTCTGCTGCAGTGGCTCACGTGGGCACGGGATCGGTCGAAAATACCAGATGAAGTCTGGGTGAGTGATGGGCGTTACTACGACCCCTTCCGTCCCAACATTGAACCTCTCGGTTTCGGGACTCGTGAAGAGCTCATGAGCTCAAGGAGTGCGGCACTTGATGCCTTCAGGGATTCTATCCTGCAGGCGGGAACTTTTGTCTTCACCATGGGGTTGACGGAAAGCTGGTTCAACAGGCAGGCAGGGTTTGAGTACCCGATGTGTCCAGGAGTGATCGCGGGGGAGTACAACTCAGAAGAACATCAATTCGTGAACCAGGAATACCCCCAAATTCGCCAGAGTCTGACAAAGGCACTAAGGTTGATGAGGGCTATGAATCCGGACTTGAGAATTCTGCTCACCGTCTCGCCTGTCCCGCTCACGGCCACGAATTCCGGGCGTCACGTTCTCGTGGCGAATATGGCATCGAAATCCATTCTGCGCAGTGTCGCAGATAGCCTCGCGCGCAATATGCCTTTCGTTGACTACTTTCCGTCCTTCGAAATCATCACAAGCCCGCCCTTTCGAGGCACTTTCTATGAGCCCAATTTGCGAAATGTCACCTCGGCGGGCGTGGCTCAGGTGATGCGGGTGTTTTTTGAGTGCCTGAGCAAAAAGTACCCGGTTGCCCAGCGACCAAAACCACCCGGCCTGAAGCAGGGGTTGCGAAAAATCCTGGGCCGTGGGCGCCCCATCGCTGCATCCGCTCAAGGCGTTGGTAGTTCCACCGACGCTGAAATCTGTGAGGAGGAATTTCTCGACCTTCATCGCACGGGGGGATAGAACATGCGTGTTCTGGTTCTGGGCAATAGTCACGCCGCCTCGTTGGCGCGCGCTTGGAGAGATGCTCCGAAAGCCGGTCTGCAAATGGAATTCCTCGCTGCGACAGGGTTAGGGCTCGAGAAGATAATTGAAGTTGACCGAACCTTGGGCAGGCTGGTCTTTCAGAAGCACAGGCTGAATGTGGTCAGGGCCGCGAAGCACCTCATACGACCACCTGGGCAATCCAATGCGAATTTTGTAGAACTTAACGGCTACGATCGAATCGTCGTCTATGGCCTTCAACTGCTTACGGGCCGTCTCCCCGGGATTTTGGGAGATCTGGGTGAGGGAGATGGAGGTCAGAAGTGGTTCAATGTCCTCGAAGACTCTCGTGGGCGCTTCAGTGATTCAGCGTGGGATGCAGCATGCCGCGAGTTCGCGCGAGATACAGGTCATTACAGATTCGCAGAGTCCCTCGCTCCAGAGATTCGGGCAAAAACAATCTCCCTGCCATGCCCTTTCCCCATCAACGAGCATCCCCGTGCGAAAGCGGCCTCACAGTGCGATCGCGAGAGGGTCGATCAGGCCTTGATTCTGATGAAAAAGGAGATGGATGGGCTGGGGGTTCGCTTCAGCCATTTACCGGCTTCCCTCACCGATCCGACTGGATACTTATCCGCCGCAGAATACAGGAAAGATCTGATCGGAGACTTTGTGCACCTCAACGCCAAAGGTTCAAACGAAGTGCTCTCGTTTGTTGCCGGTCTTCTCGTCAATTGAGGTATGAATCGCCCGGAAAATGAAGGGCACCAATCATTCAAACGTGCACCCGCGCCCACCTCCGCTGGCGCCAGAGCAGGCTGAATACACCCGCCTGCAGCATACGGTAGGCCACCTGACATGACCAGATTCCGGTCAGTCCATAACCCAGCACCGGCCCCACCACATATGCCGCCGGCATGAACAGGCACCATTGGTTGATGATGGCAACTTTCATCACCCGCCGCGTATCCCCCGCGCCCAGCAAGGCGTTCTGCAGAATGGTGCCGACCGCTTCGAAAATCATGCTGAGCCCAATCAAGCGCAAGGGCCAAAGGGCAATCTCGAGCGTTCGCGGGTCGAGTGTGTATATCGCACTCAGCAACTCTCGCGGCACCAGCACCATGGGCAGGCCTAGCACCGTGAGGCCCACGGCCGCAATCTTGACCACATCCCAGCCCCAGCGTGCAGCCTCTTCTGGCCGTCCCCGTCCCAAGGCCTGACCCACCAGCGTGGAAGCCGCGAGTCCGAGCCCCATGCCGGGTAGCCAGGCCACCAGCATCACGTTCACCAGCACATTGCCGGCAGCAACTTCGGCAGTGCCCACCTTGCCGATGATCCAGAAGAGCCCCAGCCAGCCGGCGGAGAAGAAGATCTGATGCACGCCGCTGGGCAGTGAAATCTTTACCAGACGTTTGATGTCCTCGCGGGCTGGTAAACGTTTCAGAAAACCAAAGTCCCGAGCGAAGCGCATGCCGCACAGAAAATACAGTGAACTGCCAAAGCAGAGCGCACAGACGGAGGCGAGCCCGGCGCCCTGCACGCCCATGGCTGGCGCGCCAAGATTGCCGAAGATGAAGACCCAGTTGAGAAAGATGTTCACGCTGTGCATCAGGATCAGCGTGAACATGTAAAGGCGGGTCATGTCGATCGCGTTCCAGTAACCCCGGAACGAGAAGTTCATGGCGACAAAAATGATGCCGAAGGCACGTATCTGCAGATAGGGAATACCCAGCGCCATCACCTGCGGATCATCATTGATGAGCGGATAAACGTACGGAATGGCCAGAATCAGCAGCAACGAGATGACGGGCGCCACCAGCGCGATGATGAGCAGGGCCGCGTTCAAGAACCAAGCGGTCTCGCTGCTGCGGCCTTCACCCTTGCGTCTCGCGGCCGCGGCCAGCACACCGGTGGAGAGTCCCAGGATGATCGATTGCGCCACGAACAGCGAAAAACCGCCGTAACCCACTGCAGCGAGCGCGGCATCGCTGTGGTCCAGCCGGCTCACCATGGCTGTGTCCACCAGATTGAGTACGTTCTGGGAAATCATGCCCGCGATCACGGGCAGCGCGAGATCGAGGATGCGGCGGACCCTGTCCTGAGCGACCAAGCGACGGCTTTCTTGGGGTGGGAGAACTGCCGCCGATTCTAGCAGCTCAGGCGCTAACCGTACTTGGCGAGGATCCTCGTGACCTGGATGCCGGCTGCCTTGGCGGCGGTAGAGTTGGCGGCGGATTCCACCTCCGCCTCCAGGGCGCAGGCGATGATCTCGAAGAAGGCCTTCTCCAGCGCGCGGCGCGCGGCTGCAACCTGCTGGGCCACGGGTTCGCAGCCGGCATCCTGCTCGATCATGCCCTGTATGCCGCGCAGCTGGCCCTCGATCCGGCGCAGGCGGGCGATCATCCGCTGCTTGTGCGCGATTTGTTCAGCGCTGGCTTCGGGCGTCATCTTCTTCCGGGGCATGACTTTCTCCGCTACGGGCATGTTTGATTCAGCTCAGTCCGGGGTTGCCGTCCACGCCCACCAGGGTAGGCATGTTCACGGCGGGCGCAGTGAGCGTCTTGCGGGACTGCAGGTAGTCCCCAACCACATCCCAGATCGCCGGCCCTTCCGCATTCTCCGCGACGGACGCCCAACCCGCCACCCGGTAGCTCTTGCTGGCATCCAGCGGCTCACCGTCAAGGCGCAAATTGGATATACGGGACCCTGCACTCGCCGCCGGTTCACAGGTGTAAGTGAGTCCGCCCACGCGCACCATGTCCCCGCCTTGCTGGTAGTAGGGATCAGGATTGAAGAGATTGTCCGCAACGTCTTCCAGAATCGCCTTGATGCGCTCGCCGGTGAAGTCGTTCACCGTGACGGCGGGGTAGGTGATGGCTGTCATGTCCATCAGCCGTTCGCGCGTGATGGTCTCGCCTGGCAGCAGGCTCGTCCCCCACCGAAAGCCTGGCGAAAACGCGATTGGGGCGTCCTGGGTTTGCATCAAGGCATCCAGAATCACCTGGTCGAAGCTGCCGTTGAAGTTGCCGCGGCGATAAAGCAGCCCTTCCGTGGTGGCCAGAGGCTCCGCGAGCCTCTTGGCAAACGGCGCCCGCTGCGCCGTGATGACTGATTCCATCGCGGTATCGGCCGGCAGCAGGTTGGCGAAGATGGGCAGCAGCCGGTACTGGATGGTCTTGACCGCGCCCCCCTTCACCTCGAAATCCATCACGCCGAGGAACTTGCCGTTGCTGCCGGCATTGGTGACCAAGGTCACGCCGCCTGCGTTCTTCACTTCTACCGGGCGCGGGATACCGTCGTGGGTATGTCCGCCGAGAATCGCATCCAGCCCCTGCACTCTGGAGGCAAGCTTCAGATCCACGTCCATGCCGTTGTGGGAGAGCAGCACCACTACCTGGGCACCTTCACCACGGGCCTGATCAATCAAGGTCTGCAGGCGCTCTTCCTGTACGCCGAAGGTCCAGCTGGCTACCAGGTGCCGTGGGTTTGCGATGGGCGTGTACGGGAATGCCTGGCCGATCACGGCGACCGTCACGCCGTTCATTTCCCTCAGCACATACGGTGGGAACACCGCGTCGCCGAAGTCATTGTCCACGACGTTCTGGGCCACGAAAGCAATGCGATCCTTCATCGGTCCGTCGATGAGCTCGCGCACGCGATCCATGCCGTAGGTGAACTCCCAGTGTGCCGTCATGATGTCCACACCGAGTTCCAGCTGGGCGGCAACCATGTCTGCCGCGCCTGTCCACAGTGAGGTGGCCGAGCCCTGCCAGGTGTCTCCACCATCGAGCAGCAGCGCACCGGGCCGGCTCGCACGCAGTCGCTTCACCAGCGTGGCGAGATGGGCGTAGCCACCCACCTTGCCGTAAGTGCGGGCCGCAGTTTCGAAGTCGAGGCAAGTCAGGGCGTGGGCCACCGCTGAGCCGCCCTGCAGGCCATAGTGCTTGAGAAAATGTTCTCCCGTGAGATGTGGCGGCTGGCCCAGATAGGCGCCCAGACCAAGATTCACACTGGGTTCGCGGAACCAGATGGGCAAGAGCTGGGCATGGGCATCCGTGTAGTGGAGCAGGCTCACGTTGCCGAAAGGAGGAACGTCATAAAGAGCCGAGCCCTCCGCGTTCGCAAGCGCGGCCGGGCTGTGCAGGTTGAAGCCCCCGGCACTGGCCACTGCCAGCAGCTGCAGGAACTCCCGGCGGTTCACTGGTTCACCGGCGAGGCGGCGTCGAACAGATAGGCCATCACATCCTTCATCTGCTGCTCGGTGAGAATGCCGCGATGGCCAAAGCGTGGCATGTTGGAGCAGGGTGCGTAGCTGTTGGAGTTGTAGACCATGCTCCACGCATAGGCCAGGACGGCAGGATCCTGTCCCCGCAACTTGCCGTAGTGCTTGAGGCTGGGGCCCAGGGTCCCATAGGCCATTTCCGTGGGCGCGAGTTCATGGCAAGCATAACAGTTGCCGCCATTGGGCTTGGCAGGATCATCACTCGACTGCAGGCCGGTACCGGTGCTCGCGACCACTTCCCCGGCCTTCCAGTCGCCCAGGTATTTTCCGTCCGCTGGCGGCTTCACCGTCGCGAGATTCATCCGGGTGATCTTCTGCGACAGTTCCGAGGTTGGCACCTGATCGCGCAGCTGCGTACAGAGTTTTTGCGTTTCATCCTGATCAAGCCGGTCGAGCGTAGCCTGTCGTTTGTCCGTGAAGGCGGCTTTCAGGGTTGCCGTCAGATCAGGCACCGGCTCCGCCAGCACGCTGACCAGAGGACCCATGCACAGCAGCAGGGCAGTCACGCGGAATGATGAATTCATGTGCATCCCCTAAGTTCAGCGCTTGATCGACGGAGCAGCCATCTCACCACCATTGGCATTGCGTGCCAGATACATGGTCAGACCTATGGCCACATCGGAACCGTACGTCAGTTGAGGCAAGCGTTGCTGGCGCAAGCAGTCCTGCAGGCGCCACTCCATTGTGCGCAGCTCACCCTGCGATACGCGATAGGCGGGCCAGCGGGTATAGGCAGCCTGTGCACCTTCCGACGTTGTGAGTTGCGGCAGCGTCTGCAGCCGAATGCGCTTGCCAGACTCGCTGTGGCAGGTGGCACAGGCAAAGTCATGCGGGCCTGCACGGTAGAAGAATACGCTCTCGCCCAGTGCGTAGGCCGCTTTTTCTGCGGCATGGTCGAGCGGAATGGTGATGCGGCTGCCGCGTGAGGCGGCCGCCACATAGGCCGTGATGGCTTCCAGTTCGGATTTCTGCTCACCATCGCCAAACTTGACGGCGAGCACCTCGGATTCAGGCAGTCCCTGCAGGTTGGTCATGCAGGTGACGAGTCGCGATTCCAGATCCTGCACCTTGCCCGTGTCCTCGAACCAGCGGGGCAGTTCGGCATAGGCGCCCGCGATGACCCCGGGACCTTTGCCCAGGTCGCAAGCCTCAAGGCTCACCTGTCGCGAGCCGCGTGGTGTCTTCCAGAGTTCTTCGCCACGCAACTGCCACAGCTCAGCCGGATTTTCATCACCGAACATGGCGTGATACTCGGCGATGGCTTCTTCGCTGGTCTGCTCGGCCGGGAGTGACAAGCTTGCGCCCAACAGCGTGCACGCTGCGACGAGTGAGATGTAACGATCCTGCACAGACATGGATCCTCCTTTGCGCAACGCGTCAGTTGATCGTGACTTCATCCGTACGAGTGCCGCCCGCCGTGTCCTTCCAGGTGATCGACAGCTTGTCACCCTTGGCTCCGCCCTTGAAGCGGAAGGAGAAGTAGGGGTTCTTGGATACGGAAGGCCCCCAGCCTGCCTTCATCACCGTCTTGCCTTTGCAGGTGGCGGTCACCTCAGTGATGTAGTGGGCGGGCACGAGATCACCATCGGCATTCTTGCGCTGTCCGGTTTCCATCACATGGCTCATCAGAATCTTCACATCCACCACATCACCCATCATCACTGCGCGAATGCGCATCGGATCTGGCATGGTCCTTCTCCTGTATTGGTGCTCAGCCGCCGCAGCCGCCGAGCGTGACCTTGACCACCTTCGCGGCGTGGAACACGCCGGCATCGGTCTTGACCACGGCGAGCACGTTCGATGTTTCCGCCACCTTCAGGCGAGTGGCGATGAAAGCCTCGGTTCCCTCCGGAATTTCGAATTCCGCAGAGAGTTGATGGGGGTTTTTCTCCACCAGCAGCGTTATGGACCGGGTTCCTGGCAGCTTGCTGGTGACTTCCACCGGCACCACTGCACCGTTTTCCGCGATATCGGGGGCCTTCAGGATGATCTCGGTGGAGTCCTGATGTTCGGTCACCCCAATCGCCGCAAGTGCTTCCTTCAAGCTCGTGGCCTCAAAAGCGGGTCGTGTGTCGACGGCAAAGGCAATGCGACTGAACAGGCCGGAGGCGAGTGTCGCGGCCGCAAGGCCGAGCCGACCGGTAAGGCCGAGGAAATCCCGACGGGTCTTTTTCATGTGAGAGTCTCCAATCTCAGGGGAGAAATGAACGAAAGGGCTTGGCCGTGATTACTTTGTATGCGCACCAGCGAGCAGCCACGCCAGGACCTCTGCGAGGTCGGCCGCCGGGATGCCAGTCTGCGCCGGCATCATCGCACTGCCCCACACACCACTGCCACCGGCACGCACCTTGGCGGCAAGCAAGGCTTCAGCATCCGGTGTATCGGCATAACGTTCCGCGATGGCCTTGAACGCGGGTCCCACGATGGCTTGATCAACGCCATGGCAGGTCAGGCAGCCATGTGTTGCGGCGAGCTCCGCGGGTGATTTTCTGACGGTCTCCGCGAGGGGCTTGGCCGCAGTAGCCTGCAGCGTGGTCATGCCGGCGAGGGCCCGAAAATGCGTGCGGATGTCGCCGTACATTTCTTCCGTGAAACCGGCCGGCAATTCGGAAGTGACGGTGACTTCTGCAGCGCAGTCCTGCATGCAGGCCTTGGCCTGAACGTCCGGTTTGCCATCTGCAGTCATGAAACCATGCGCTTGGGTGTAGCCCTTCCGATTCGGCATCTCCACCAAGGGCAGGGATTTTTCATCCAAAGTCGCATCCATGGGCAGAATCTCTCCGAGGTTCAGCACATAGGCGGTCACGGCGTAGACTTCATCGACGCTCAGTGACTTTGAATGAGGAAAAGGCATGGCGCGATTGATGTAGTCCCAGAGCGTGGTGGCGTAATCAAGCTTGCTCGCCACGGTTCGCTGCGGACTGCTGGTCGTGAGGGTGCCGATGCCGCCGGTGAGCGCGATGTAATCGTTGCTCTCCCCGAAGGTTCCGTGACAGCTCGCGCACTGCGCGTCATAAATGGCCTGTCCCTCTTCCACGCTGCCTTTGCCGGGCGGCAAGCCCTGGCCGTCCGGACGTACATCGATGTCCCAGCTCGAAATCTCGCGGTCGGTCAGCGGTGCACCCAGCGACTGCCAAGGCGTGCCGGCGAGCGACGAGCTCGAGAATACCAACAACGCCGCCAGCCAAGCGCTAGACCTGCACATTGCGCACCTCGCCACTGGCGGTTACCTGCCAGGTCTGTACTGCATTGTTGTGATAGATGGAGCGCGTGCCGCGGACTTCGCGCAGCTGCTTGATGGACGGCTGGACATAGCCCGTGTCATCGATGCACCGGCTTTGCAGGAGCGCCGGCGAGCCATCCCAGACCCAGTCGAAACGAAAGCGGGTGAGCGCCTTGCGCATCACCGGGTTCTGGAGTGTTGCGGTCTTCCAGCTGCGTCCTCCGTCAACGGACACATCCACGCGCTTGATGCTGCCGCGACCCGACCAGGCAAGCCCTGTGATCTCGTAATACCCGCCCTTGTCCAGCAGTGTCATGCCGCCAGAGGGTGACGTGATGACCGACTTTGCCTCCTGAATCCAGGTGAACTGCCTGCTTTTGCCATCCGGCAAGAGATCCGAGTAGTGCAGGGTTTCCTCCCGGGTATGCCAGGGCTGGTCGCCTACCTCGATGCGCCGCAGCCACTTGACGCTCGAAACCCCCTGCACGCCGGGTACGAAGAGTCTGAGGGGATATCCATTCTCGGGGCGCAGCATCTCGCCGTTCTGGCCATACACGATCATGGCGTCATCCAGTGCCATGGCGAGCGGAATGGTGCGTGTGAGGGCCGCGCCATCCGCACCTTCGGCGAGCAGGAAGCGCGCGCGCTTGGCATCGAAGCCGACATCCTCCAGCAGCGTGGAAAGCAGCACGCCCGTGTATTCCGCACAGGACAGCATGCCATGCGTGAATTGCACCGTGGGCACCGCGGCGTTGCCCCATTCCATGCCGGTATTGGCGCCGCACTCCAGAAAGTGGACGCGCGAGACTGAAGGCATGCGCAGGATGTCTTCCATCGTATAACGCTTGGCGCGCGCGACCAGTCCGTGCAGGGCGAGCAGGTGCTGATGGGGGTCCAGATCCGGCACGCCGGCATGATCACGTTCGAAATGCAGACCGCTCGGCGTGATGATGCCGAAGAGGTTCTGCAGTGGTGTGAAGGCGATGGAGGATTCGTTCGTGCGGGTGAGGCCGGGGCTCTGGCGCCGGATGACGTTCGCCTCGTGCGGCGAGGGCTGACTGTAGGGCTGGGCCGCGACCGGCTTGCCGAGGCGCTTCATGGAATCTGGCACCGGCAGCGGCTCCCCGGGCGTGAACCCTGCCGCAGCAGCGCCACCCGCCAGCGCAGCCGAGGCCCCGGCCAGGCCGCGCAGGAAAGCCCGCCGTGCGCCGGGCGGCGCGGTGCGATCGAGAACCGGGGCGCTGATCAACCGACCCTGGGGTATCTTGCTCTTGTCCATGCTGTCCTCTCCCCCGCGAAGGCAGGATGCATCGGGCCGATGCATCCCTATACCCCCACCCGTATACAACAGGAGCCTATCGAAGCCTCAGCACGCCGTCAACGCAAGCGCCATGGGCCGACAGCACGGTGCGTTCAAGGCCAGCGGACGCGATGCTCCTCGGCCAGGAATGCCGTGCATCCTTCGCCAAGGAAACGCGGGGCATCGTCACCAAAAATCTGCTGGATACGTGGACTCGTCCAGTAACGCATGAAGGCGTCCATGTCCGCGAACCAGAGTTCAGCCATTCCGTCGTAGGCTGGTGTGCCGGTCGCATAGGTCTCCGGTACCTGATGGCATTGCACGTAACGCAGCACACCCATGTCGCGCGGGATCTGCGGGGCGTGGCCGTTTTTCCAGTAATCCTGGAATTGCGCCACGGTGAGATCCGGTCTGCGCTTGAGCAGAAAGACAGCCTTGATCCAGCGCGTGTCGCGGGTGAGCGGCTGCTCTTCGAACATCAGGTGCTCATGCGTGGCCAGAAACTGCAGTTTGCTGGTGTCGATGAAATTGGGCTCGTCGGCTTGGGCACCGTTGATGTATTCGGGGTTCTGCGCCATGCCCGTGAGATCTGCAAGAGAATCGAACCAGACTTCCGCCACCCCGTCGTAAGGCACCTGCTCAAAGCCCGGCAGTGGGGTGCTGAGACGATGGCTCTGCACATATTTGCGCAGCGCCGAGATGCGAAGCGCGATCGGTCCGTGCACTTCCTTCCAGTACCGATGGAACTCCGCCTCATCCATACCCGCTTTCCTGGCCACCAAGGCAACGCCTTTGATCATCTCCCCTCTCCTCTTTTTCTTGAAAAATGCCGTGCCGGACAAGCGTAACGGCAGGACGCCTCGCTTGGCCACTTCGCGTTCGCCGACGGTTTTGCTCGGCCTCAAGGTCTGGCGCGGGAAGCCGCTGATGACTGAATAAAATCCCGCTTCCCCCAGATTCTGGTCATAGGCCTCGATGGCTATGATCCCCAGTTGGCCGAGCGCTTCATGGCAGAGGGGCGCCTGCCGCACCTCCGGCGATTGCTGGCTGATAGTGCACGGTTCGAGCTAGACCACGGCGAAGATCGCTACTCGGGCCTTGCCTGGGAACATGTCAGCTCCGGCTTGGGGCCTGCACTGAGTGGCCGCTGGTCAGCCGTGGGGTTCGATCCCCGTCACTACACAGCGACCCAGGTGGGGACCCGCAGTGCGCCGTTCGTTGCTGGCTTCGATGCTCGCACGGTGGTGTTTGATGCGCTTTATTTCGATCTGGCGCAGGCGCCATCGGCACAGGGCTTGGTGAACTGGGGTGCGCATGACCCAGGTGTCGCGGCCCAATCCAATCCCCCCGGTTTGGCCGCAGATGGACGTTTTCGCCTTGCCCAGCTTTTACGATGGCCGCCTGTGCGTGAATCTGGCCGGACGAGAGGCTGCGGGCCGGGTTTCCCTGGCGCGCTATCCCGAAGTCCTGGCAAGGATACGCGCGCTGCTCGAGGCCTGCATTGATCCCGAGACCGGCAAGGCCACGGTTGCTGCAATCGAAGCGCCTGCAATGGCTGATCCGCTGCAACTCGGACCCACCGAGGCAGACATGCGGATCGTGTGGTCCGGTGCGCCTGTCGCTTTGCAGCATCCGCGCTTCGGCACGCTCGGTCCTGTGCCTTGGCGCCGCACGGGTGGTCACACGGGTGGCCCTGGCATTGCGCTGTTCTCAGGGTCCGGAATCAGGTCTGGTGATTACGGCCGGCGCGGTTCACTCGATGTGGCGCCCACCTTGTGCGCGTTGCTGGGTGAACGCCCCACGCGAAGCTTGTCCGGTGAATCACTCCTTTCCTGTGGGTTTATTGCGCCGCAAACACGCTTGGCGGAGACGGTCGCGGGGGTATAGTAGGCGCCAGCACGTTGCATGCAGCGCCAGCGCGGCACACGTGTCCCCCATTCGAACAGAGAGATTCCCGCCATGACCTACGATCTCGTCATCAAGAACGGCACGGTCGTCGATGGCACTGGCGCGCCGCGCCAGCAGGCCGATATCGGCGTGAAGGACGGCATCATCGTCGATGTCGGCAAGGTTGCAGGCAGTGCGGCCAGAACCATCGACGCCTCGGATCTCATCGTGGCGCCGGGCTTTGTCGATCCCCACACCCACTACGACGCACAGATTTGCTGGGACGACATCACCACTCCTTCCTGCTGGCATGGTGTGACGACGGTGGTGATGGGTAACTGCGGTGTGGGCATCGCGCCCTGCCGGCCTGAGACGCGCGAAATCGCCGCTTGGGACCTGGTGAATGTCGAGGCTATCCCTTTCGATGTCTTGAGCAAGGGCGTGACCTGGGATTGGGAGACCTTCCCGCAATACATGGACGCCGCGGAACGCCGTGGCTCCGG
>JAURMM010000128.1 GCA_030830685.1 Gammaproteobacteria bacterium
CCGGGGTCTCGAGCGCCTGCTGCAACTCACAGTACATGCGCGCGACGTGCTGGCGCCCGCGCGCCTGCCCGTAGGCGGTTGAGCGACCCGTACCGATGTCGGCCTTCGCCCGCGCCAGCAGCCGTCATCGGCAACCTTTCGATCCAATCACGGCGGTCCTGTTCAAGATCATCCAGGCCATCACCTACCTTTTCGTGCTGGCGGTGCTGTTCATGAACCCGGTGTCCAAGCAGGGCATCATCGATCCCAAGGCCGAATACATCATCACCGTCACCTGGCCGGACAAGAATCCCAACGACATCGACACCTATGTGGAAGATCCGGCCGGCAACCTCGTGAATTTCGCTGCGGCCGCGGCTGGCCTCATCCATCTCGATCGCGATGATCGTGGCAATCTGAATGACACCCTGAACATCAACGGCAAGCTCATCGAGAACCCGCTGAACCAGGAAGTCACCACCATCCGCGGCGTGATTCCAGGCGAATACATCGTCAACGTCCACTATTACGCGACCGAAGACATGGAGCCCGTGCCGGTGACGATCCGCGTGGACAAGGTCAACCCACGGCTCGAAGTGGTTTACTACGAGACGATCACGCTGGAGAAGAAAGACGACGAAAAAACTGCCGTACGCTTCACCGTGCTCGGCAACGGCGCCGTCACCAACATCAACCATATCGCCAAGAGCCTGGTCGCCAAGGCCTTCAAGCGCGACTGAGGAAGCGGGGGAATACGTGCAACTGGGACAAGGTGGAATCGTTTCGGCCTACGTCATCGTGAGCCTGGTACTGATCGGTCTCGGGCTTTACTCGCGCTGGTCGCTGAAGATCAAGCTGGCGGCCGTGATACTGGTGACTGCGGCATGGCTCGCGGTGTACTTCAGCCTGCCCCATCTGCTGGGCTGGCCGACGGATCAGAATGTGCCGCGGCGCTTCAATCTCTTCGGGGTCTACATCCAGGAACCCGACCCGCACACCGGCGAGAGCGGAACCGTGTTTTTCTGGGCGGGAGATCTCGCGCCCGGCGCAGATCCGCGTCCGCGCGCCTACAAGATGCCTTTCAAGGCCACCTACAAGAGTGTGTTCCAGGAGGCCCAGGGCAAGCTGCGGCAGAACATTCCCCAGGAAGGCGAGATCGAACTCGATGATGAAGCTGAAGGCAGGCCACTGGACTGGACACGGCTCGGCCAGAAGAGCGTGAAGATCAAGTTCAGGGACGCCCCCGTCAATCTGCCACCCAGCAAAGGCGGGCCCTGAGCACGCGCGGAGTATCAACCATGAGTACCCAAAGCATCGCCCTTCTGCTCACAGCCTACGGCCTGACCGCCCTGCTGCTTGTGAACCTGCTCTTCTTCACCCGCTGGATGTGGTGGGTGAAGGGAATCGCAGTGCTGGCCGTGGGGTTTCTGTTCCACAGCACGTGGTCTGCCCTGCCCCACCTGCTCGGCTGGCCCACCGCTCGCGGCCTGCCGGAGCGTTTCAACCTGAGTGCGCTCGAAATCGTCGAGCCGGACAAGAGCGGCCAGAACAAGGGTGCGGTCTATCTGTGGGTGACTGAACTGAATCTCGATGGCTCGCCGCGCACGCCGCGGGCGTTCGTGCTGCCTTTTCATCCCGAGCTGCAGACCAAGCTCGCAATGGCCGGCACCAAACTGCGCAAGAACATGCCGCAGGTGGGTGAAGTGGTAGACACACCCTTCGAATCCGGCCCGGCCACGGCACACGGCGCGCAGGCCATCAACCTCGTCTTCTTCGACCTGCCCGACCCCTTGTACCCGGAACAGAATCCGCGCTGAGCGGCGCTGGCCGCTTCATCTGCACCAAGCGCAAAGCGAGCTCCAGCTCGAGCCTGCGCTCGCCGCGCGCAGGATCCCCGCCGAGGATGTCCGCAATACGCTTCAGACGATATTTCACCGTATTGAGATGTACGCCCGCAGCGCGCGCCACAGCCGCGAGGTTGAAGTCGTGCGCGACCAGCAGTTCCAGCGTTGGGACGAGCACCGGTCCGCGTGTTCCCTGGTCTGCTGCGTAAAGCTCCCCAAGCACCTGGGTCACGAACTCCGCGTGGTCGTCCTGGGCATTGGCTGAAAGCAGCAAACGCAGCACACCCAGCTCCTCGAAGCGCACCGCACGGCCTGTGATGCCGAGGCGTTGCGCGGCGCGCAAGGCCTGCTCGGCGCCTTTCAGGCTCCACACGAGATCCGAAGCCTGGGACGTGGCCCGGCCCACGCCGATGCGCACACCGAGCGGACCTTCCGCAGCCAGGCTCTGCGCCAGCGTATCGATCTGGGTTGCGGCCTCGGGTGTCAGCAGGGTCACGAAACCCTCACGCCAAGGCAGGAGCGGAAGGCGCAGCCCCAGCCGCTGAAAGCGTTCGGAAAGCATGCGCCGGAGCTGGGCATCCGGCAGCTGCGCGGCCGCCGTGTTGGCTTCGGTGGC
The DNA here is from genome assembly GCA_030830685.1 of Gammaproteobacteria bacterium. Lineage (GTDB taxonomy): Bacteria > Pseudomonadota > Gammaproteobacteria > CAIKBL01. Next base: position 2,440 of record JAURMM010000128.1, read on the forward strand.
GGGCACGAGCCGCACCACACACCAAGGGCCCCGTGGGGCGAAGCCCAGTTCGCGCAGCAGGAGCATCGGCTCCCGATTCGACGGGACCTCTGCGAAAAGCTCCGCCAGCAGATCGCCCGCAACCCGGCGTTCAGCCTCGAAAGCCGAACGCTCCTTCAAGAGCTCGACTGCAAAAACCGTCGCCGCCTGCTCCGCCGCCTTGCGGTCGATGGGATCGAGCGCAAGGCCATCCTCGGCGATGAGGATGTAGCCCGCGACCTCATCCCCGAGCAGGATGGCAGCCGCACCGAAACCCGTGCCGTCGGTGTCTGAAGCCCCGACCCGCACACTCTGGAAAGAACGTGCCGGACTCAGCATGCGCGTGAGCTCGCCCAGTGCCTGTGCCGGCAGCGACAACCAGCCACTCGCGGCCAAGGGCTGGGAATGGGCATCGCAGACCATCACCGGGCGCTTCAACAATTCCGAGAGCGTGCGGCAAAGCGGCTCCATGCCCTGGGATTCCGTGACGGTGCGGGTGAGCGCCCGGTGCACGTGCATGATACGCGCCTGCTTGTGCCGCTCATGCTCGACTTCCTTCATCACTTGGGCGGTCTGCAGGACCGAGGCGAGCAAGGGTGCCACCAGCAGCAGCACTGCGAGATCGTCCGGGGTGAACTCCCCGGCCTGCTTGTTGATTGCATGGAACACCCCGATGGGCTGCTCCCCCAGCACCAGTGGCACAGAGATCACATTGCGCGCTTCAAAGAGCTGCACGAAGCGTTGGATCATGCGTGGATCACCCGCTGCGTCGTTTGTGACATAGGGCTCGCGGGACAGGAAGACGCGCGCCGCGTTGCCGCCCGCGGAGAGCGCGACGCGATAGGTCTCCACCACGCTGCGCGCATGACGCCCGAACGCCGGTTTTTGCAGCACCAGTTCATCGGTCTCGCCGAGGTAGCGCATGAAACCGCCGGTAGTGGCCGCAACGGTTCGGCAGACGGTCTCGATGACGTCGCTGAGCACCCGCTCGTAGTCGAGCGTGGCGACCATGGCCCGCCCGACCGCAAGGACGGCCGCGACCTGCCGGGTGGCGAGCCCGGGTTCCGGGTCAGTGCAACTGACCTCGGCGCGCAGTTCTGACGTTCGACCAGGCATTCTGAAAACCCGCGAGACGGTGACCTCCCGGATTCTGTCTCATGCGCACAATAGTTAGAAAGGTTTTTTGTCCGTTCAGAACATGGACGCACCGGAGCCCTTCGCCTAAGGTGCGAGACTAGCGGGGCACGCCCGCCACCCGGGCGCAAGACCCACGGATGCTCGGATACAACACAACAGGGAACGGGCCGGTCCGTTCCAGAGGGGAGCACGCTTGTACAGCGTCGATATCGATACCGGCGGCACCATGACCGATACCATGGTCAGCGGCGGCGGC
>JAURMM010000129.1 GCA_030830685.1 Gammaproteobacteria bacterium
AGCAGGTGCAGTTCGGCGTGTTCGGGCACGCGCGACTGGATGAAAAGCGTCGCCTCGCCAGGGTTGATTCCCACCGAAAGCCAATCCACTACCAGGTCATAGACTGTGGAACTGATGACGCGGGTGTCCTCGTAGGAGGTGGTCAAGGCATGCCAGTCGGCCACGAAAAAGAAGCACTCGTATTCGTGCTGCAGCTGGACCCAATTCTTCAGAACGCCGTGGTAGTGGCCGAGATGAAGCTGGCCTGTGGGGCGCATCCCCGAAAGAACGCGCTTGTTCGCGCCTAGACTCATTGTGGTTCTCTGGTTGCCGGGTGGCCTATGGCCACCTCCTGGAAAGATTCGTCCCGCGACTCAGGTAAATAACAGACCCAGCAGCCCGACCAGTCCGGTGACCAGCGGCTTCAGGATGGCTCCAAGAAGCCCGGTCATCAGCAAGGCGGCGAGGATCAGCAAGCCGAAAGGCTCGATTCGGTTGTAGCTCACGGCCGCCCCCGCGGGCAGGAGCGAAGTCACGATCCTGCTGCCATCCAGTGGTGGCACCGGAAGCAGGTTGAGGACCATGATTGTTGCATTGAAGGATACACCCGTCCAACTCATCCGGGCCCAGAGGCCCTGCGGATCGGCGTTCAACAGGACCAGAATCCAGGCCACCAGCATGAGGAGATTGGACAGCGGTCCCGCAACGGCGACCAGCGCCATGTCGCGCCGGGGGTGGCGCAGTCGGCGCCAGTCCACCGGCACCGGTCGGGCCCAGCCGAAGAAGGCCCCGCTGGTGAGGTACACCACCGCCGGTACCAGCACCGTGCCAACCGGATCCACGTGGCGGAAGGGGTTCAGGCTGAGGCGCCCAGCCCGTGCGGCCGTCGGGTCGCCCAGGCGGTTGGCCACCCAGCCATGCGCCACTTCATGCACCGTGATGGCGAATATCGCGGGGATCGCAAAGACCAGGATTTGCAGCAGCAGCGTCATCTTGGCGGGCCCGATCAGGTCCCCTCGAGATCGAAGATGCGCGAGACATCTCCGCGACCCTGGCGCAGCAGTACGGGTGCGGATTCGTCACTCAGATCGATCATGGTCGTCGGCTGGATGCCGCAGGACCCGGCGGCCAGAAACACATCAACCTGCGGTCCATAGCGATCAAAAAGGGCTTCGGGATCCGCATCATCCTCATCCATGAATTCATGGATGAGGCTCGCACTCAGGAGTGGCGCCTCGAGCTCGGCGAGTAGTCCTTGGGTGACGGGGTGATCGGGTATGCGCAGCCCGATGGTCTTGCGCTTTGCATCAAGGATGCGTTTCGGCAGCTCCCGGGAGGCCTGTAGCACAAAGGTGTAGGGGCCCGGCGTGAGTGCCTTGAGCAAACGATAGGCCTGGTTGCCGACCCGGGCATAGGTCGCCAGCTCGGACAAGTCGCGGCAAAGCAGTGTCAGCAAGTGTGACGCCTGGTCCTGCCGAACGCGATGGATACGGGTTTGGGCGTCCCGTGCATCCATCATGCAACCGAGCGCATACGTCGAATCGGTGGGATAGATCGCCACGCCGTCCTCCCGCAGTCGATCCGCCGCATGGCGCAGCAGCCGCGCCTGCGGATGCGTGGGATGGATGTCGAGTCGTCTGGTCACCTTGGCGACACGGGTGAGATACTGGGGCCCGCTTCAGAGCACGGAAAGTTTGGCAACGCGATGAAACTCCTGGCGGACCTTCTGCCGATTATTGCATTTTTCGTGGTGTACAAGACCGTTGGTGGTACCGACGGCGTATACGCAGCGACTGCCGCCGCCATTGTTCTTGCGGCGGTGATGGTGGGTATCTCGCGTCGGCGCACGGGGCGTTTCGACCGCCAGCAGCTGATCACGCTAGCCATCCTGGTGGTGCTGGGCGGGCTGACGCTGGCCCTGCGGGACGAGCGTTACATCAAATGGAAACCTTCTGTGGTGAGCTGGTTGATGGCCGGCGCGTTTCTCGGGTCGCGATGGGTGGGCCGGCGCACGTTGGTAGAACGCATGTTCGGAGGCAGCCTGGCGGCGCCCGCGCCCATCTGGCATCGCCTGAATCTGGCCTGGGCGATTTTCTTCCTTGTGCTCGGCGGCCTCAATCTTCATTTCGCCTATCACTGGAGCACGGAAGCGTGGGTCAACTTCAAGGTGTTCGGCACACTCGGTCTCTCAATTGTCTTCACTTTCGTTCAAGCGCTGTACCTCATGCGCTACGATGCGGCCCGCGATGTTCCCCAGGGAGAGTGAGTCGATCATGCTGACTGACGCCGCAGGCAACGACCGTGCAGACAGATCAGGACGCGACCGTTACCGTCGCCGTCATCCCGTGTGCCTACGGCGGCCCGCACAGCGGGGATGCCCGGCATGACGGTCGATGAGGCGCGCCTGTCCCGGATCGAGACGGCGCTGCGTGCCGCACTCACCCCCATTAGCCTGAGCCTGGTCGATGAAAGCCATCTGCATCGGGGTCACGCCGGTGCCGCCAGCGGGCGCGGTCATTTTCGCGTGCGGGTCGTTTCCGCCATCTTCGCCGGCAAGGCGCCCTTGGCGCGTCATCGGCAGGTGTTCAGCGCGCTGGGCGCACTCATGGAGACTGACATCCACGCACTCAGCATCGAGGCACTCAGTCCCGATGAAGTCATTACCTGAGGCATCGGCACCACGCAGCCGCGTGGTCTGGACCTCGACTGACGGCGCCTCAAGTTTCAGCTGCGCCTCGCAGGAACATTTTCTGGCGGACCTGCCGGATGAGAGCGTTGACTGCATCTGGACCGACCCGCCCTACCTGCTTTCCAACGATGGCAGCACCTGTGTGGCCGGGCGGCGGCGCAGTGTCAACAAAGGCGGCTGGGATCGTAGCCAGGGAATCGCCACCGATCATGCGTGGAATCTTGCCTGGCTCACCGAGTGCCACCGCGTACTCAAGCCGGCGGGCGCGCTCTGGGTCAGCGGGACCTTGCATGTCTATCTCAGCGTGGGCATGGCCATGCAGGAGTTGGGTTTTCGTATCCTCAACGACATCGTGTGGGAAAAACCCAATCCCCCCCCCAATCTCGGCTGCAGGTGTTTCACCCACGCCACTGAAATCCTGTTGTGGGCAACCAAGGCAGGCCGAGGTGGCAAGCACAAGCATGTCTTCAACTACGAGGCCATGAAGCAGGCCAATGACAATCGTCAGATGAAGAACGTCTGGCGCTTCACGGCCCCGGGCGCAGAGGAAAAACGCGCCGGCCGGCATCCCACCCAGAAACCGCTGGCGCTGGTGGAGCGCTGTCTGCTCGCGACGACCCATCCCGGCGATCTCGTGGTTGACCCCTTCAGCGGCTCCGGGACGACCGCGGTCGCCGCCTTGCGTCTGGGCCGCCGTTTCATGGGCAGTGAACGGGACCCGGCGTATGCCCGCCTTGCAGCCAAACGTCTCAGGGCAGAAACAAGTCCGGATGAAGTGATATGAACCCTACACTCGCACTGACCTGTGACCTGATCGCACGCCCCTCCGTCACCCCGGAAGATGCGGGATGCCTGGATCTCATCGGGCAGCGTCTGGAACGACTCGGCTTTGGCCTCGAACCCATGCCCAGCGCTGATGTGAGCAACCTTTGGGCGACCCTCGGACACGGCGGACCCGTGTTCTGCTTCGCGGGCCATACCGACGTGGTACCGCCGGGCGATCTGGCGGACTGGACCAGTGACCCCTTTTTGCCGGTCATCAGGGACGGGTTTCTGTACGGTCGCGGCGCGGCTGACATGAAAGGCAGTCTCGCTGCCATGGTCACCGCCACCGAACGCTTCCTTGCCCGCTGCCCGCAGCCTCGGGGCACCCTCGCCTTCCTGTTGACGTCCGATGAGGAAGGTGTGGCGACCCATGGCACCCGGCATGTGGTTGAAACGCTCATGGCGCGCGGACAGGCACTCGATTACTGCCTCATCGGAGAACCCAGCAGCCAACAGCGTCTGGGTGACCTGCTGCGTAATGGTCGCCGCGGCTCACTGAACGGACGACTCACAATCGAAGGCGTACAAGGCCACGTGGCCTACCCTGATCGCGCCCGCAACCCCATCCATCTTGCCGCGCCCGCCCTTGCCGCCCTGACCGCGCTGAACTGGGAC
>JAURMM010000130.1 GCA_030830685.1 Gammaproteobacteria bacterium
GTAGTAGATCATGGGCTTGTCGTACACGGGCAGCAGTTGCTTGCTGACCGCCATGGTCACCGGATAGAGCCGGGTTCCGCCCCCCCCGGCAAGGATGATGCCCTTGCGCCGAGGAGGGGGCACGGGAGGCATTCCCGCTTCAAGTGGTTCCATGGACGACTCCCAGACGTTCTCCACGGTAGGTGCCGGATTCTACCCGCTGGCACCATTCCTCATTCGTCAGATACCAATCCAGCGTTCTGTCCAGACCCGAGGCGAAGGTCTCGAGCGGCTGCCAGCCGAGGTCCCGGCGCAGCTTTCCGGCATCGATCGCGTAGCGCCAGTCGTGACCTGGCCGGTCGGCCACAAAGGTGATGAGTGCGCGATGGCTGCCCGCAGCACGGGGCCGACGGACATCCAGACCCGCGCAAACGGCCTCCACCACTTCGAGATTGCTGCGCTCGCTGTCGCCGCCAATGTTGTAGGTCTCGCCCGGTCTGCCACGCTCCAACACCGTCACGAGCGCCCGTGCGTGGTCGTCCACGAACAGCCAGTCGCGGATGTTGCTGCCGTCGCCGTAAACCGGCAGAGCCTCTCCTCGCAGTGCCTTGCGAATCATCAACGGAATGAGTTTCTCCGGAAACTGGCACGGACCGTAGTTGTTGGAGCAGTTCGTGATAAGCGTGGGCAGGCCATAGGTCTCGTGCCAGGCACGCACCAGATGGTCGCTCGCGGCCTTGCTGGCGGCGTAGGGCGATCGCGGCGCGTAAGGGCTCTCCTCGGAGAAGCGGCCGGACTTGCCCAGGGAGCCAAAAACCTCATCCGTGGACACGTGATGGAACCGGAAGTCGGCCCGGGCAGGCGGGGCTAGCTGACTCCAGTACTCCCGTGTGACCTCGAGCAAGGTTCCGGTGCCCTCCACATTGGTCTGGATGAAGGGCAGCGGCCCGTCTATGGAGCGGTCGACGTGACTCTCTGCAGCCTGGTGGATGACGGCCTCCGGTCGAAAATCAGCAAAAGTCCCCGCCAGCGCGCGGCGGTCCCTGATGTCTGCGTGGACGAAGCGGTAGCCGGGGTGGTCCGCCACCGGCGCCAGTGAGTCCAGGTTCCCGGCATAGGTCAGGGCGTCCAGATTCAGTACCTGATGCCGGCTCGTAGTCAGCAGATGACGGATGAGCGCCGAGCCGATGAAGCCTGCGCCACCGGTGACCAGCAGTCTCACACCCGCCGATCCCGGCCGAGAACTGGAGGGACGTCACATCTCACAAAAAAATGTGAGACTTCGAGGTTCATTGCGCTGCACTTTCGATGTAACATCAAGGCCGCTGGTCAGGCTTTAATAAAAATTTACAACTCCCCCACAGGAGAGAACCATGCTTGAGCGACAACACTTGGTGTGTTCGCTGGGCGCTACCGTGGTCATGACCGACCCGGAGCAGGACTTCATTGGCGAGGACGCCCTGGTCAGGGCCGCCCCGCACTCCGAGAGAAGTCTGGATGCCCGCAACAGCTTTGGCGACGCCGTCCGATTCATCCTGAGCGGTACCACCTGCCTTAAGGTCCACACGGGCCGCTGAGCTCTGGTGCGCGCGCTGCAGGGCACGATGCTCGCCCAGGCGGTGACGGTGCCCCTCAGGCATTGATGTCGTACTTCTTGATGAGGTGGTAGACCGTTGGGCGACTGACGCCCAGCATGTCCGCGACCTTGCCAATCTGTCCGCCGGTCACCGCCAACGCATGCTGTATCGCATGTGCCTCGGCGCTCTCCCTGATTTCACGCAGGGTCTTGAAGCCGATCGTGGCCGGCGTCTCCAGTTCAAGATCGTAGGGTTCTATCGTCGGGCTCTCTGCCATGATGACCGCCCGTTTCACCCGGTTCTCCAGTTCCCGAACATTGCCCGGCCACTCGTGAAGGTCGATGGCTGTCAGCGCTCCTGGACTGAAATCCCGGACTGAGGATTTCTGGATCTCCCGCTGCTTGTTCAGGATGACCCGCGCGATGAGGATGGAGTCACCGGGACGTTCCCGCAGGGGCGGAATCTGCACACTGACTTCGCTGATCCGGTAATAAAGGTCCTCCCTGAACTGCTGTTCTGCAATCAACGCCTTCAGGTTCTTGTGGGTAGCGCAGACGATGCGCACATCCACCGGAATCTCTTCGCGTCCGCCGACCCGTTCGATCGTGCGCTCCTGGAGGAACCGCAGAAGTTTGGCCTGCAGCGAAAGGGGCAGATCACCCATTTCGTCCAAGAAGAGCGTACCACCGTCGGCATGCTCAATCCGGCCTTTGGTCTGCTTGACCGCACCCGTGAATGCGCCCCGCTCGTAGCCGAACAGTTCACTCTCCAGAAGGTTCTCGGGAATGGCTGCGCAGTTGATCGCAACGAATCTCTTGTCCTTGCGAGGACTCAGTTCGTGGGTGGCGCGTGCCAGCAACTCCTTGCCGGTACCACTCTCGCCCAGCAACATGACAGTGGCCTGGGTCGGGGCGATACGCTCGATGCGCCGGCACACTTCGAGCATCTGCGGACTTGCGGCGATGATACCGGCCAAGGGCTCGCGTCCGACGTCCATCAGCCGGCGGTTCTCGGATTCCAGTTCGTGCATGCGCAGCGCGCGCGCGACGATGAGCCGCAACATATCTGGATCAAGTGGCTTCTCGTTGAAGTCAAAAGCCCCCTGCCCGACCGCCCGGACGGCCACTTCTCGATCATCGTTGCCGGTGATCACGATCACCTTGGTGGCTGGCGCAAGACGAAGGACGTCACTCAGCGTCTGCAGCCCTTCCGAAGCATTCGCGGGATCGGGCGGCAGACCGAGATCGAGCGTGACCACTGGCGGGCGGACCCGCTGCAGCAACTCCAGCGCACCCGCACGGTCACCGGCGACATGCACTTCATAGTCCTCGAGTGACCACTTGAACTGCTTTTGCAGACCGGGATCGTCTTCCACTACCAGGATATGGGTCTTGTTCATGCGGTTTTCTCCCACGCGGGCGCCTCGCCTTCCGCCTCACCGAGCGGGACCAGGGGCAATTGAATCCGGAACGTACTGCCCTTGCCGGGCCGGCTGTCGACAGTGAGTTTGCCGCCCATGCTGTTGGCAATGTGCAGGCTTTCATAGACACCTATCCCCATGCCTGCCTTGCCCTTGGTTGTATCAAAGGGCTTGAAAAGTCTGTGCTGGATGAATTCGGGCGTCATTCCGCAGCCATCATCCGTGATCTCAAGCACCAGCAGATCACCGCGACGCAGCAGACGCAACTCTACCTTGCCTGCAGGGCCAGTTGCCTCTTGGGCGTTCTGCGCAAGATGCTCGATCATCGCAAGAAAACGATCATGATTGCCCCGCACGCGAACATCACCCGTAGCTTCGTTGACCAGGATGGGCTTCGGCTCGCGCGCAGAAAGATGCGACTGGGCTTCACGCATGCATTCTGCCACCCGCAGCAGTTCACTGGGTCCGGCTTGCGTGTGCCGGAGATTGCCCAGCATGCGGTTCATCTTGGCTACGGCGTCTCCGATGGTGTTGAAGGCATCGTCTATGAAGTCCGGGTTGCCGCGATGGCGCACAGAGTTCTTGATGACCATGGAAAGCTGGGCTACCACGTTCTTCAGGTCGTGCACCAGGAAGGCCGAAAGCCGGTTGAAGGCCTCGAATTGCCGGGCGTCGCCCAGTTCGGCCGTGGCCTGCATCAGCGCCAGATAGCTGGCCGACTGACGGCCAACGGTACCGAGGAGTTCGCGATCTTCCGGCACCAGCGCTTCACCTGCACGGGACTCACACAACAGCACGATGGCGAGCAGTTGGTCCCGGTGCACGATGGGCACCAGCAGCCAGGCCCTTGGCTGCTCCAGCAGCCAGGCGGGTACCACCATTGGCTCATCCAGGGTGGACCGCTCGGCTTCGGCGGCGATATCGATGACTTTTCCGGAGCTTTTGAGGGCTGCGACCAGTGGATCGTCATCCGGGATTTCAGGCAGTCGCTGCGGATCGAGTTCGTGTGTGGCAACCACCCCATAGGATCCATTCGGATGGCTATGCCAGACGGCCCCGCCCGTGGCATCCATGATGTCCGCGATGGCCTTGAGAATGGACTGTGGCAGCTCGGCCGGTCCGGTCTCACTCTGCGAGAGAAGATTGGTGAAGCGTAGCCATATCTCGCCGTAGTCGTATTTGTCGCGATAGAAATGCCGCGACAGGAAAAGCCGCAAGCGGGAGCGGACTTCAGCCGAGCCCAGTACTGAAACGAGAAACAAGGCCGCGGCGAAGAAAAGCACGGCCCGCAGGGCATCACCCCACTCCCCTCCGTAGGCCCGCAGATAATAGCCCGCGGCCGCAACTGTCAGCAGGTAAAGACCCACCGAGAGCAGGGTTGCCCCATGGAAGACCATCTGACGCGAGAGAAAGAGATTGAGGCGCCACTCACGATTGCGTGCAACGCCAATCGCGATCAAGGGAATGACCAAGGCATTGGCCAGCCCTCTGCCGGCCCAGAGCGCCGGATCGAGGCGATTGAACAGCACTCCATCGGCGTACAACATGCAGTCATACGCATGTATCGCGCCCACACCGAGGCACAGGTACTTGATCGCCCAGCGCCGCGGATGGGGCGTGTTGCGATAAAATTGCTCGACAAGCGCCAGCCCCAGCACCGCGAGTATCAGTAGCGCTGCGAACCCGGTCTTGACGGAAGCCGCCTCTGACAGCACACGTTGCGCCGTCGCCGGTCGGACCACAGTCACCCACGCGAAAAAGGCCACCGATCCCAGCACGATCTTTGTTGCAAGCAGGACACGCCGGCGCCCGGGATCATGCTCGCGCCCGCTCGAAAGAAGCTGCAGGGACAGCAATACCCAGGCTGAATCACGGACAATCTCGAGCGTTGCCGCTCCAGCAAGCCCCAACCGGGTCAAGGCACCAGCATAATAGAGCGTCTGCCACCCAAACCACACGGCGGATACGCCTGCTGCAAGGAACAGCCGATTGCCGACTTGGGAGCGTTGTCTATCGATCACGAGGAACAGGGCAAACAGCGTGAACGCCGATGCCGCGATCGCGCAGGAGAGAACTAGGAGATCCGGTGTCATGCTGTTCACAGACTCCCTGAACGCTTGGGCCGGCTCCGTTTCCTGAAACGGAGCTGCTGTCCGCTCAGCGTACCCCCTTGCCCAGAAGGATCACCTGCGCGGTCTGGAGCAGGATGTTGATGTCCAGAAAGATGCTGTAGTTCTTCAGATAATAAAGATCGTACTGCAGTTTCTCACGGGCGTCCTTGATGGAGGCACCGTAGGGATACGAGATCTGGGCCCAGCCGGTAATGCCCGGCTTCACATGATGCCGCAGCTCATAGTACGGAATTGCCCGGGCAAGATCCGCCACGAACTCCGGCCTCTCCGGCCGCGGCCCCACGAAACTCATGTCGCCCTTCAGCACGTTCAACAGCTGGGGAAGCTCATCGATCCGGAAGCGGCGAATGATCCGGCCCACCCGTGTCGTACGGGAGTCACCTTGAGCCGCCCAGACTGGCCCGTTGCGTTCTGCATCCACGTGCATGCTGCGAAACTTGAAGATATCGAAAGTCTGCCCACGCAGGCCGACGCGCTGCTGACGATACAGGATGGGCCCAGCCGACTCGAGATAAATGGCCAGTGCCGCGATCAGGAACAGGGGCAGTGATACGAGCAGCAGCAGCGAGGCAATCGCCACATCCAGAATCCGTTTTTCGGTTTTCTTGAGCACCGCCTGGGTGAAGCCATCGGAGAAGATGACCTGGCTCGGATGCAGCGCGTCGAGGCGAATCTTGCCAAGCTGTCGCTCAAGGAAAGTGCCCTCCTCCAGAATCCTGATCCCCTCCATCTTGCAGTCGAGGATTTCGTTGATCGGGAGGCCCTTGCGACGATCATCGATGGCGATGACCATTTCGTCTGCAGCAAAACGTCTCGCCAGTTCGGACAATGACCCCGTGGGCCTGATCACTGAAGCGGAATTGACCATCTGCGGCCCCAGGCCGATGTCGATGTATCCGACGAGCGTGATGCCCGCCCGATCCGATGCCCGACGCAGATTCTCGATCTGCAGGGCGCGCTCGCCCACGCCAAGGACCAGCACGCGGCGGGAAAAACGGGCATCCGTGGTTGCGAAGCAGACCAGCCGACAGGTCGCAATGCCCAGGAAGGAGCTGACTAGCGCCGCGCCGAAGACGAAAGGCCTGACCATCAGGACGGGGAAAGCGAGCGAGACGAGCCCCATCACCAGCAGACCGATGCAAAAGCCGAAGAGAAGACGCAACAAGGTCGCCAGCGGCGTATCGCGCTGCTCCCGTTGATAGAACCCCATGGCCACGAGACCGCAGAGCATGGCGATGCTGTAAGCGACAGCCTTGATCCATAGAGGCGATCCTCCGCTGTCGGGATTGGCTGTCAAGGTCGGCAGTGCGACGCTCAGCATGGCTCCCAGATGGACAGAAACGAGGAGAATCAAGGTTTCCGCCAGTCCAAGCAGGAAAAGCGTCAACGGAATGTAGTGCCGGAAGAATCTCAGCATGAGACGGGGTTCACTGCAGCGTAGGCCAAAGGTTATCCATGCCCCAATATGTCGGCCTGGACCGTGGCATCTTTAGCAAGCGAAGTCGGGTCCATGCGCAGATTTGTCAGCTCTGCGGCCAGGAAATCGAGCAGCGTTTTCTTTTTCAGGGGTTTGGTGAGATATCCGTCGCATCCAGCAATCAGAATCCTCTCATGTTCTTCCGGCAGGGCGTGCGCGGTGAGCGCGATGATCCGCGCAGGTGGACGGCCGGAGGCGCGCTCCAATTGGCGAATCTCATGGGTTGCAGCATGACCATCCATGCGGGGCATCTGGATATCCATTAACACGAGATCAAAAGAATGCTCGGTACAGAGTCGCACGGCCTCGAGACCGTCCACGGCGTCCGTGATATCCCAGCATTGTCCCCGCAGGAAGACATGCACGAGTTGACGATTGTCATCGTTGTCCTCGACCAGCAGCAGTGAGCGCCTCGCGGAAGCTGGTCGCGCGGCAGGAGGAGGAAGCAGGGTAGCAGCATCGGGCATGGTCGCTCCGGCCTCGAGCCAGGAAAGCAAGCTCTCCCGTCTTGGCGGTTTGATGCCCACCTCGACGCCGGCTGCCGCGCAGCGCGCCGGTAAATCTCCGGACAGCGCGGGCAACAGGACTACCAGCCGGGGTGGCGCAGGACATCCACGAGCAAGCGTATCAAGCGCAGTCAGCGGGTCCGTTGCGTCATGCTTGAGCCCCCACACGATAAGCGCCGGATGCCAGGAAGCGCTGATTTGGCCAGCTGCACTGACGTCATCTGCGCCGACCCTCACATCTGCCCCCAGGCTCTCGAGTGCGCGCTTCATCGACTCACGCTGGGAGGTGCCTGCTTCGACCAGCAGGACCCTGCGCCCACTGGCCGCCCACCCCTGCGCGCGGGTCATGGCTTGGAGCGGCAGGCTGCCCTTGAGACAGCACCCACCCTGCGCTGGATTCTCCGCCCAGAGTCGTCCGCCCATGCCCTCCATGAGCTCACGACTGATGGCGAGGCCGAGACCCGTGCCACCGTAACGACGGGTCGTACTGCTGTCCGCCTGCGCGAAGCGCTCGAACACTGATTCAAGCTTTTCGGGCGGAATGCCGATGCCGGTATCCCGGACCTCAAAGTGCAACACTGGCAATTCGGGCGTACCGCTAGCCTCCTCCATCCACGCTTTCAGCACCACCTCGCCTTCGTGCGTGAACTTGATCGCATTGCCCAACAGGTTGAGCAGCACCTGACGCAACCTGACAGGATCTCCCTGGCACGCCTCGGGCAAGCTGGCCGATAGATCGGTTACCAGTTCAATACCTTTACCGGCAGCGGCGAGCGTATGCATCACGGCGGCCTCCTCCAGCACATCCCGCGGACTGAACTCGACCTTTTCCAGCAGCAGCTGTCCCGCCTCGATTTTGGCCAGATCGAGCACATCGTTGATCAGGACCAGCAGACCCTGTCCAGCCCTTTCACACATGCGGATCAAGTGCGACTGGGCCGGCGTGGTCTGGGTGTCCATGAGTGCCTCCATCGAGCCGAGAATCGCATTCAGCGGCGTTCGGATCTCATGACTCATGCGCGCGAGAAAGTCAGACTTGGCACGCGCCGCCACCAAGGCCTCATCGCGGGCCGCCGCGAGCTCTTGGGTCTGCTGGGCGACCTGCACCTCGATCACGGCATTGCGCAGCGCCAGCTCGCGAATCCGAAGTTCCCGTGCGCGGGCCAGCGCCAGCATCAGAAGCGTCACACCAAGTCCCAGGATCGCGGCACTCGCCAGCATCCCGAAATCGAGCTGCGCCGGGGTCCAAGCCCTGCTCAATTCAAGGCGCACCGCGTAGTTGGTGAACTCGCTCAAACGGGAGTTCACCAAGGGACTGGGTGCCCAAGGTGCGCGCGCACGCGCAGGCAACTCCCGCGCGAGCAGGGTCACCCGCCCCAGCGGGCCGCGCGACTCGATCTCGAGGCGCACGCCAAGCCCGGGCGGCAATGGCACACCCTGCAGCAGGGCGGTGCCCTTGATACGCATCATCAAGGCTCTCTCAACGCTGCCGGGCATCGGGCAGTGCTGAGCAAGAACGAGCTGATGCCCTTCTCCCCCTGATGGGGCCCGCAAGGGAAAAGCGTCCTGGCTTTCCGGGAACGCGGCGACGGCGCCCAGCAGCGCTTCTCTGGTTGGCCAATCGTGCGCCGCGCCGCAGAGATTCTGTGACCCATTGGCATTGCCTCCTGCATCCGGGGCAACGAGGGCAAAACCATCAAGTGCAGGCTCACGCGTGCGAGCCTGCTCGCACAACCGAGCAAGGACTGCCGACGGTATCCCCTGTTGTACAAGGGTGATGAACTGCCCCAGTTGCCGGTCAAGCTCGCGCAAACGGTTGCCGAGCCGTTCCTGGGGCGCAAGGGTCTCGCGGGCGAAAGCGCGCGCCTGCTCGCCCTGTGCGGCGTTCCAGGCCAGCACCAGCAAGGACAGGGTGAATGCGAGTCCCAGAAAGAGAGCCGTAGCATAGTAAAGCGCGACGGGAGGGGACCTGTCTTTCAATACGTCGCCCGGTGGTGTGAGCATGGGGCTTTTCCGCTCAAGGAAAGACTGGTCGGACACGTACCAGAAAGTCCTCGAGCTCATCGGTCAGGGCGAGAACTTTCGTGGTGTCCCCACTCCGTGCGGCCTGCTCCATCTCTCCCCCCAGCCTGGTGATGGCGTCGAAACCATACCCCCCGCCCGAGCCTTTCATTGAATGCGCAATTCTGCAGATAGACTGCAGATCATTCCGGGACACCAGCGCGCGCAGGCTGGCCACGTCATTCACCCGGTTGGCAAGAAATCCCGGAATCAGCTCGGCGAGTTCACGCTCAACTTCAACGAGGATCGGAGTTCGGTGTGTGCCGGGCGCCACGTTCATGGGCCAAGGTCCGACCGGAACTGGGCTGCTTCTATCCGATGCTGCTCCAGAAGCTTGTAGAACTCGGTGCGGTTGCGGCCGGCGAGGCGTGCGGCCGTCGCCACATTGCCATTGGCTAGGCGCATGACGCTGACCAGGTATTGGCGATCGAAGGCGTCGCGCGCTTCCTTGAGTGTCTGGATCTGACCTGCATGGCCGCGCAGCGCCCGCTGTGTCACTGCAAGCGGAATACGCTCCTCGCGAGCCAGCGTTGCGCATTGCTCGACCACATTTGCAAGCTGGCGCGCATTGCCGGGCCAGGATGCGGATACCAGAAGCTCGAGAGCGTCAGCATCGAAGCGTTTCAGCGATGTCCGCGTGCGCGCCGCGTGGCGCGACAGAAACCACCCTGTCAGCGGTGGGATGTCCTCTCTTCGCTCGGCGAGGGCCGGGATATGCAGGCTGACCCCATTGAGCCGGTAGTAAAGATCCTCACGAAACTCACCGACCAGCATCAGTTGCTCCAGATCCTGGTGCGTGGCGGAAATTACCCGGACATCAATGGGCGTACCGCGCACGGCGCCCACTGGCCTGACCTCCAGGTCCTGCAAAACCCTCAGCAGCTTCACCTGGAGGGATACCGGCATGTCGCCGATTTCATCCAGGAACAAGGTCCCACCGTCAGCAGCCACGAACAAACCCTCATGGCGGGTGGCAGCCCCCGTAAAAGCACCCTTCTCATGCCCGAACAGTTCCGACTCCAGCAACTGTTCAGGAATCGCACCGCAATTGATGCCGATGAAAGGTTTCTCCTTGCGCGGACTGCCAGCATGGATGGCACGGGCCAACACTTCCTTGCCAGTCCCTGTGGCGCCGGAAATCATGATGCTGATATCACCCCGCGCAAGCAGCGCGGCCTCCTCAAGCAAGGCGGTGATGGTGCTCGAACGATGAATGAACGCGGCACCAAAACTGCCGCTCATGGAAGCTCCCGCCTGCGAGCGTTCGAGTTGGCGCGCCACCTCTGTGAGCAAGGCCTGACGGGTTGGCGGTTTGGTGAGAAACGCGGCGGCGCCGAGACGGGTTGCCGCGAGTGCATCTGGAATGGCCGCATCCCCGCTCAGCATGATCACGGGCAGAGAGGGCGCGTCGGCAAGCAGGCGGGAAGCCAGGGCCATCCCGTCCATGCCCTCCATGCGCAGATCGGTAATCACCAAATCAGGTCGCGCAATGCATACCTGGGTCAAGGCTTCAGCCGCGCCTGAAACCGCCCTCACGGTATGACCCTCGGCGCGCAACCAGAGCGACAGCAGGCGCTGCATGTCTGCGTCGTCATCCACCACCAGAAGGGTCCCGGTGGTGCCGGACACGGCCTCAGTTGACATGTACCGCCACCAACAGACTCTCCCTCACTCCACGGTCACGGACTTGGCGAGGTTCCGCGGTTGGTCCACATCTGCACCCTTGAGCACAGCGACGTGGTAGGCCAGAAGCTGCAGCGGAACGGTGTAGACGATCGGCGCAATCACATCGTCCACCGAAGGCAGCGGGATCACCGAGAAGCCCGATTTGGACTCCACCGTACTCTGGGTGTCCGCGAACACATACAAAGCACCGCCACGTGCACGAACTTCCTCAAGGTTGGACTTGAGTTTCTCCATGAGCGCATTGTTGGGGGCGATGGCGATCACTGGCATTTCATCATCAACCAGCGCCAGAGGCCCATGCTTGAGCTCGCCGGCAGGATAGGCCTCCGCATGGATGTAAGAAATTTCCTTCAGCTTGAGGGCGCCTTCGAGGGCGATGGGGAACATGGTTCCGCGCCCCAGATAAAGCATGTGGTGCTTGTTGACGAAGGCCTCCGCCAGACGAGCAATGGGTTCATTGAGCTCCAGCGCCAGGTTCATGCGTCCCGGCAGGCTCTCGAGCTGGGACACGAGTCGTGCTTCCTCTTCTCGTGACAGGCCATGCCTGCGCCCAAGGGCGAGGACCAGGAGCATCAGCGCCAGCAGTTGGGTGGTGAAGGCCTTGGTGGATGCCACCCCGATTTCGGGACCGGCCCGCGTGAGGAGCACCATCTCGGACTCGCGCGTGAGGGTGCTCTCGGGGACATTGCAGATGGCGAGGGTATGCGCATAACCATTGCGCCGGGCCTCACGAAGTGCGGCGAGCGTATCCGCAGTCTCACCGGACTGCGAAATGGTGACGAACAGGGCGTCCTGTGGCACTACGCTGCGGCGGTACCGATACTCACTGGCCACCTCTACCGTGCAGGGAATGCCAGCGATGGATTCCATCCAGTAGCGCGCCACGAGACCCGCATGATAACTCGTGCCGCAGGCGACAATGGTCACGGCACGCACGCGGTCCAGGACCTTTCCGGCACCGGCGCCGAAACTATCATCGAGCACACGCCCCTCGGCGAGTCGGCCTTCCAAGGTTTCCGCCAGCGCCCGCGGCTGGGTGAAGATCTCCTTCAGCATGAAATGCCGGTAACCGGCTTTCTCCGCCGCGTCTGGCGAAAGTCGGGAGACCGATTCAGGACGCTCCACCGGATGTCCTTCGGCGTCATAAATCCGCACTGATTCGCGCGAGATGTCTGCTACATCCCCGTCTTCGAGGAAGATGAAGCGCTGCGTGACCGGCAGCAAGGCAAAGACATCAGACGCTATGAAGTTCTCACCGATGCCGAGGCCGATGACCAGTGGGCTGCCGCGCCGTGCAGCGACAAGGCGTTCGGGCTCATCGCGGGAAATGACGCCAAGCGCATAGGCGCCTTCCAATGCCTGCACTGCGCGCCCGACTGCGGCCAGGAGGTCGTGTCCCTGCGCCAGCTGCCGGTGGATTTCGTTGACCGCGACTTCCGTATCCGTCTCCGAGGTGAAGGCATAGCCCTCCTCGGCCTGCCGACGCCTCAGTGCCTCGTGATTTTCGATGATGCCATTGTGGACCAGCGCAACCAGATCACCGGACATGTGAGGATGCGCATTGCGGGGACTGGGCACACCGTGGGTGGCCCAGCGAGTATGCGCGATGCCGAGGGAACCCTGTAGAGGATCAGCTTTCAGTGCTTCGCCGAGCCCTGCAACCTTGCCAAGCACGCGGCGCCGGTCAATTTCACCCGACTCCAAGCGAACAGCCATCCCCGCTGAGTCATAGCCACGGTACTCGAGCCTTTTCAGGCCTTCGAGCAGAATGGGGGCTACATATCTCTGAGCAACGGCACCAACGATTCCACACATGTGATTATCCCTGCGATGTCCCGGGACCGGTACTGCCGGCCCCTGAGGTCTGTTCCTGTAGCGGCCTCATCGCGCTCGACTTTGACGGAGGCGGGCGCGCACCTGATCCCGGGAGACCGTCATCTGGTTGGGGGTCAGTTTGTCCGTGATCACGGCAAGATAGTGCAGCGCGCGCGGGTTGCCGGCATCCGCAGCTGCCTGGAACCAGCCGAAAGCTTTGGCATGATCGCGCTTCATCCCCCAGCCATTGAGGTACAGGATCCCGAGCGACACTTGGGCAGGGGCATTACCCGACAAGGCGGCTTCTTCATACCAGCGGGCAGCCTCTGGCAGGTTACGGCGCGTGCCGAGCCCAAGGTAATACTGCGTCGCAAGCGCATACTGCGCCTCGCGCGAGCCTTGGTTTGCAAGCAACTGGAGTCTGCCATGGGCTTGGTGGTACCGACCGGCCTTGAACAAGGCGAGCGGGTCTTCAGCCTCGCTGCAGGAGAGCAGCAGGGCCACGGCCAGAACGAGCAGTGAGAGGCGCCTGAAACGCCCCGGGAAATTCATGGTCCAGATTTGGTCGGGGCGGCGAGATTCGAACTCGCGACCCCCACAACCCCATTGTGGTGCGCTACCAGGCTGCGCTACGCCCCGACTGTCTGGAACCCGAATTCTACACGTGGGCGGAAGGGTTACCCCACCCTCGTGTGCCATGTCTGGAGATGTTCCCGGTTGACTCAGCGCGCAAGGATGTCCAGGACTTCCTCCAACTCCATTCGGAGTTGCCGGACGATCTGCTGACTCATGCTGCTGTCGGCTTTGACCTCGTCACCTGCCAGACGCTGCCGGGCCCCCCCGATCGTGAAGCCATGCTCATAGAGCAGACTGCGGATCTGGCGGATGAGAATCACATCCTGGCGCTGGTAATAGCGGCGATTGCCGCGACGCTTGATCGGTTTGAGCTGTGGAAATTCCTGTTCCCAGTAACGCAGGACGTGTGGCTTGACCGCACACAAATCGCTGACCTCACCAATGGTGAAATAGCGCTTACCGGGAATGACGGGCAGTACATTATTGTTCGATGCTTCCAGCATAGGCCTCTACTCGTGCTTTAAGTTTCTGGCCGGGCCTGAAAGTCACCACTCGCCGGGCGGAAATGGGTATTTCCTCACCGGTCTTGGGATTCCGCCCGGGTCGCTGGTTCTTGTTTCTCAGATCAAAGTTACCGAAGCCTGACAACTTCACTTGCTGGCCGAGCTCGAGTGACTGCCTGATCTCTTCGAAGAACGCTTCGACGAGTTCCTTGGCTTCTCGCTTGTTCAGGCCGAGGTCCTCAAAGAGGCGCTCAGCCATATCGGCTTTGGTCAATGCCATACCTAAACTCTCAGGGAGGCTCCTAGTTCGAGGCTCAGTTGCTGAAGGATATCGGCCACTGCCGTCTCGACCTGACTGTCGACAAGAGTGCTGGATGGCGCTTGAAAAAGCAAGCCCAAAGCCAGGCTTTTTTTGCCGGAATCAATACCTTGCCCGCGATATACATCAAACAACTGCAGGTCTCGCAGGAGCGGCCCGGCCACCTTGGAGACCAGCGCCAGCACGGCACCAGCCGGTATTTCCTCCGCCACCACCACGGCCAAGTCGCGCCTTACGGCCGGGAATCGTGAGAAGGGCTCGAAGGTCGGGCGCGGGCTTCCTCCCAGTTGCGGGAGCGCAAGTTCAAAGGCCAGCGGTGTACCCGCGAGGTCCAGGCTGCGGATGATCGCGGGATGCAGTTCACCCACATGCCCGACCACCTTCCCTGCCAGCACAACCTCCGCGCAGGCCCCCGGATGCAGGCCCGGCACTGCTGCCGGCACGAACTCGGCGCCGCGCCACCCCAGTACCGCCAGCAGGTTGATGACATCCTGCTTGAGATCGTAAAAGTCTGTCGGGCGCGACACGGCGGACCATTGCGGGGCGAGCGCCTGCCCCGTCGCGAGACCTGCGACCCGGTTCTCCTGGACCAGATTGGATTGACCCTGGGCGCGTCGAAATACCATACCGGTCTCGAACACACGCTGGTGAGCAACCTGTCGATGCTGGTTGTGGAGCGCAGCCGACAGGAGGCCCGGAATCAGTGAAGGGCGCATGACGCCCATCTCCCGAGAAATGGGATTGGCAAGCGCCACGGGCTCAAGTCCCTGTCCGAACAAGTCCCACATTTCCGGTGAGATGAAGCTGTAGGTGATGGCTTCGAGGTACCCGGCACCGACCAGCGCATCCTGAAGTCGGCCAAGGTCGTCGCGGGCAGTATCGCCAGTCGCTAGTCGCAGTGCCGGAGTTGGACTGCTGGCCGGGATACGGTCATACCCGCGGACGCGAGCCAGTTCCTCGATCAGATCTTCCTCCCGTCCGAGATCCGGACGCCAAGATGGCGGCGTCACTCGCCAGTGTTGGTCCTCCTCGGCAACATCGAGGCGCAGCCGGCGAAAAA
This sequence comes from Gammaproteobacteria bacterium, assembly GCA_030830685.1. Classification (GTDB taxonomy): domain Bacteria; phylum Pseudomonadota; class Gammaproteobacteria; genus CAIKBL01. The sequence goes on from JAURMM010000130.1 coordinate 15,112, forward strand.
TCGAGAGCGCCTCATGTTCACGGATTGAGGTGCCAAGCAGACTGTTGGCGCGGTTCAGACGAAATCGAATCCCGCCGGCATGTGCTGGAGCCCTATCTCGAACGCTCACCAACTGCAGAGGACCGGGCCTCGCTCCGCACAGATCCACCAGCAGCCGGGTGGCCATTTCCAATGCGCGCGCCTGGCCGGTGGGGTCAACACCTCGTTCGAATCGGTGCGATGCATCCGTATGCAAACGCA
>JAURMM010000131.1 GCA_030830685.1 Gammaproteobacteria bacterium
GGACCGCTCTTCTTCATCGTTTCCCGCTCACCGATTCCGGAAGTGGCACAAGGCGCTGGTCTTGTCTGGAACGCGGAAACCAACCAGATGGCTGCGCTGTTGGCGAAAGGGGAAGTGGCTGAAGTGTTCGCGGAGTATGTGAAAGAGACCGTGGTGGCCACCGGCACCGAGGCAGCCGCCGCTGCCGCACCCGGAATCATTCCCCCCACGTGGCCAGCATCAATGCAGCCTTGGCTTGCGGCCGCGGCGGAAGTGAAGCAGATGTCGGACCCGGCAATGCCGCGCTGAGCGAGGCCTGCTTCAGGAACTGCAGGACAGCATGGAGCAGCCTGCACGCTGCCGCGCCCAGTCCGGGCGCTTTTCTGCAAGGTGTGCGCGTCCGGGTTGCTCCTGGCAGGGGCTGCGCAGGGTCCCCAGCAATTCCAGTATGAAACCGGGATCACCCGCCTCTGCCTTGTCTATGGCCAGTTGCGCCAGGTAGTTGCGCAGCACATAAAGCGGGTTGACCTGATTCATGCGGGTCTGCCTTGCGGCCGCGGGCTCGCCTTCCTGTTCGACCCGCGAGAGATAGCTGTCCACCCAGGCAAGGATGCGTGCACGCATGTCTGCCGTGACCCGCTCCGGTGTGTAATAGGCGGGGAGGAGTGCTGCCCACCGTGCATCCGCTGATGAGGTGCTGCACACCCTAGGATCCGCAAGGCAGCGGAAGAAGAGTGTCATGTCTGTTTCTGTCAGCTGCATGACTTCGAAGAGCGCGTCACACAGCGGCTGGTCACGCGCAGCGTCGAAAGTGGCCAGCCCGAGCTTGGCGGCTAGCATGTGCCGCCAGGTCTGCTCGTAGGTCTCGGGATAGACGGACAGCGCGGCCTCCAGACTGGGCACGTCCTCCACCAGTGGGTAGATGGCATTGGCGAGCTGGACCAGGTTCCACATGCCGACTTGCGGTTGGGTGCCGTAACGGTAGCGCCGCCGTTCTCCGTCGGTGGTGTTCGGTGTCCAATCCGGGTTGTAGTCCTCGAGCCAGCCATAGGGGCCATAGTCGATGGTGAGACCGAGGATCGACATATTGTCCGTGTTCATCACCCCGTGGACGAAACCCACCCGCATCCAGTGCGCCATCAGCACGGCTGTCCGGCGCGCCACTTCGCGCAGCCAGGCCAAGCGGGTCTCCGTGCCCGGGGGACCCAACTCAGGGAAGTCCGTGGCAATGGTGTAGTCGACGAGCGCGCCGAGCAGGCGCACATCGCCGCGCGCGGCAAGGATTTCAAAGTTGCCGAAACGCGTGAAGCTCGGTGCGACCCGGCACACGATGGCGCCCGGTTCAGGACGTGGATTGCCGCTGTAGAACATGTCGCGCACGACGTCTTCACCCGTCGTCACGAGCGACAGTGCGCGGGTCGTGGGCACCCCCAGGTGATGCATCGCCTCGCTGCAGAGAAATTCGCGCACGGAAGAGCGCAGCACCGCGAGGCCATCCGCCGTCCTGGAATAAGGTGTGGGGCCTGCGCCCTTCAGCTGGAGGAGCTGGCGCCCATGATGACGGGTCATCAGCTCGCCTAGGATGATGGCGCGACCATCACCCAGTTGTCCTGCCCAGTGTCCGAACTGGTGCCCGCCGTAGCACATGGCGAAAGGCTCCATGCCAGGCAGCAGCTCGCAGCCACCAAAAACGCGGGCAAAAGTCTCGGAGCCCGCGAACTCCGGCGTGAAATCCAGCATCTGCGCAACCTCGGCAGACACGGCCAAGGTGCGGGGAGCACGCACCGGCGTCGGCATCACGCGTGAATAGCAGGCATCAGTCACCTGACGCCGGAAATTCCCCGTTTCCGGGTCACCGGGCAGTTCGCGAATGAAGCGATTGTCGAACCGGCTGGGCTCTATCATGGTGTGTGTGGTGCCTTCTGCGCATTGGCATGGCGCGTGAGAAAGCGCTCCAGGGCCTCCGCGGGCAGATCGCCGGAATGTACGCCCGCCAGTTCACGCGTGGGATTGAACACCAGATACGTGGGTGTTCCCGTGAACTCCTCGCCCGTTGCAGCTTTGAACGCATCAGCCATGGCCGCGGGTTCAGCCATCACGGTGGGAAAATTGAAAGGTTTGCCTGCCATGAATGCCTGCACCGTCTCCCGTTGTGCTTCGCCGTCTATAGCGATCCCGAGTACCTCGGCATCTTTTCCGGTGTGCCGTGCCTGGAAAGTCGAGAGCTTGGGATACTCCTGCTTGCACACCCCGCAGTAAGTGGTCCAGACGAAGACATAAGTGAAATGTCCACCGGCAATCTCGGCGGCCAGTGTGGACTTCCGGCCATCAAGGTGCTGAACCTCAAGTCCGCCCGCAGTGACCACCCGGAGGGCCCCGAACAGCAGGAAGAACATCAGTGCGTACGCAAAGCGCGGGAGGGGCATGGCGGATTTCCTGTCGTGACTGCGGAGTGGACCGTGTGGCAACGAGTGAGTTCAGGTGTGCAAGGCGCGCCGCAGGGCAGCGGCCGCTTCATCGAGCGCCAACCGCCCTGCCGCCACCTTGCCTCCCATGCGTGCAAAGCCATGAATCATTCCTGGATGGCAGCGGTACTCGACGTTCACACCCGCGGCTTCGAGCGTTTCTGCATACGCCTTGCCCTCATCCCGCAGGGGATCGAATTCCGCGGTCTGAATGAGCGCGGGCGGCAGTCCGCGATGATCCATTGCACGCTGGGGTGAGAGGCGCCAGTCGGCCCAGCTGCCCTGCGGCCCGGCATACCATTCACACATGCGGTGATAGGCCGGCACGGTGAGCAGATAACCCGTGGCGTTGTCCTTGATCGAGTCATTCGCGGCGAGCAGGTCGCAGACGGGATAAATCAGCAGCTGGAATGCAGGCAGTGGCAGACCTGCATCTCTCAGCGCGAGACAGACGCTGGCTGCCAGTTGCCCGCCTGCGGAATCACCCCCCACTGCGAGGCGTCGTCGGTCGATACCGAGCTCGGTGGCGGCCTCGCGCACAGCCTCCATCACAGCCAGACAATCTTCAAACGCGGCGGGGAAGGGATGTTCCGGCGCGAGTCGATAGTCCACTGCCAGAACCGCCACGCCCGCCTTCACGCACAGGTGACGACACAGATGGTCATGACTGTCGAGGGAGCCGACGACCCAGCCACCGCCATGGAAGAAAATCAGTGCAGGCAGAGGGGCTTCTGCCTGCGGTGGCGAGTACACGCGTACCGCGAGATCGCCCGAAGGTCCAGGCAGGGTGCTGTCCCGTGCCGCGACGGGACCGGGGTCATAGGCAAAGCCTGCGGTACCAGCCTCGTAACCGGCGCGGATCGTGAGAGGGTCCGTGCCGCCGAAAGGGGCGCTGCCGGCTTGCGCCGCGGCGATGATGGCGGCGCACTGTGGATCAAGAGGCATGCGAATCTCTCCTGGGTCAGGTTTCTGCCCGTGCCCGGTTGGGCGCGGGGAAGGTGTCCATGCGTCGCAACTCGGGAAAGAGTCGCAGGCAGCCGAGCGCGGCGCAAAGGGTGAGAGCGCCGCCCAGCAATACCGAGGGTACCAGACCGAAGATCTTCGCGGTGACGCCGGATTCAAATTCCCCGAGCTCGTTCGAACTGCCGATGAAGATGCTGCTGACGGCGCTGACCCTGCCGCGCAGCGCGTCGGGCGTTTCAAGTTGGACCAGCATGTGGCGCACGTAAATGCTCACCATGTCTCCCGCCCCCATCACGACCAGCGCGGCCATGGATACCCAGGCATGGTTGGAGGCGCCGAAGACCAGCGTCGCGAGCCCGAATACTGCGACGCCGCCGAACATCCACGGACCCACATGACGGGTGATCGGTCGGACTGCGAGATAGCCGGCCATCGCCACGGCGCCGAGGCCCGGCGCCGTACGGAGCAGGCCGAGACCCACAGGGCCGACCTTGAGAACGTCGGCCGCGAAGATCGGCAGTAGAGCGGTAGCGCCTCCAAGCAGCACTGCGAAGAGGTCGAGCGAGATCGCGCCCAATACCGTGCGTCGCTGAAACACGAAATGAAGCCCATGCAAGGTGTCACGAAGTTCCCACGGAGCATGGTGGCGGGCTTTGACGGGGCGCATGCGCAGCACCAGGAAAGTTGCGAGCATCAGCAGAGCGACCACGCTCGTATATACCACCTGCGGGCCCAGCAGATAGAGGCCGCCACCCACCGTAGGCCCAAGTATTCCGGCAGTCTGGTAGAGCGTGGAATTGCAGGCGACGGCGCGCGGGAAAAGGGCGGTGGGCACCAGACTGGGAGTGATGGCCTGGCCGGTCGGCATCCAGAAGGCGCGGCCTGCTCCGAAGAAGGCCATCGCGATGAAGATCGGCAGCGCTGCTGTAAGACCCCTCAGGCTGAACCAGAGTAGCACCGCCGCACTGACTACTTCGCAGAGATAGGCCCCAATGAGGACATGACGCTTGTCGGCCCGATCAGCCAGTTGGCCGGCCGGCAGCACCAGCAGGAAGAAAGGCAGGAACTGCACGAGACCGACCATGCCGAGCGCCAGCGGATCGCGCGTGACCGCGTAGGTCTGCCAGCCCACTGCCACCGCCAGCATCTGCCAGGCAAGTGTGGCCATGAAGCGGGCAGCTGCATAACGCACATAATCGGGGTGCGCGAGCAGGGCCCGCAGCGGAGGCTGCGCGCCGACGTTCACGTCAAGCAGCGAGCGCGCGCGCGAAGAGCTCGAAAGCCGAATGGGCAAAGGCCCACATGTTGGCCTCGCGATCGGCCGAGCCATTCTCGATGCGGAAGTGCAGGGACACCGGACCTTCCACGGCGAGCACACAGATGCCGGGAGGATGACCATAAGGAGTGCCTGCTGGCCCTGTTGCGCCGAGCTCGGCGAGACCCCAGGTCGCACCCAGACGATCGCGGATCGCCTGCGCACACAGGCTCACATAGGCCTCGGTGAGTGGTGTCTGGCGTCGCAAGGTGTCCTTGCCGAGGCCGA
>JAURMM010000132.1 GCA_030830685.1 Gammaproteobacteria bacterium
GGGTGCTCTCACCGGCGACGCTGGCGCCGACGGAAGCTTCCACGGCGTACGTTTTTCAGGACCCGACCCTCATGCCGTGGGCGAACGTATTTGACAATGTCGCCCTGCCCTTGCGACTGGCGGGAGCGACACGCGGAGAGATGGACACTCGCATCCCACCGGTTCTCGCTACCGTCGGGCTCTCGGACTTTACCAACAGCCACCCGGCACAGCTCTCGGGCGGCATGCGGATGCGGGCCTCACTGGCGCGTGCGCTGGTCACACACCCCCGAATCCTGCTGATGGATGAACCTTTCGCGGCGCTGGACGAAATCACCCGTGCCCGCCTCAACCAGGATCTGCTGGCCTGGTGGGCCGCGCGCACGCTGACCGTGATTTTCGTGACCCACAGTGTGTATGAGGCTGTCTTTCTCAGTCAGCGGGTGCTAGTGATGAGCGCGCGTCCCGGGCGCATCGTGGAAGCGATCGAAATCCCTGCGCCCTATCCTCGCACGGCCGCCTTTCGCACCTCGCTGGAGTTTCAGCAGGCCTGCGCGCGTCTCACAAGCACTCTCGATCGGGCACAAGGGACACTGGCCACATGAACCGTCTGCTCCCTGCAGTTTCCCTGACCTTCCTGCTGCTGGTGTGGGAAGGCACGGTGCGTGGGCTTGAGATTCCACCCTATGTGCTGCCCACGCCCTCGCTCGTGCTGTACACCCTGTGGTCCAATTTCGGCTCACTCGCAGCGAGTTGGTGGTTCACCCTCAAGATAAGCTTCGGTGCCCTGGGGCTCGCCTGCCTGGGTGGTGTGGCAATCGCTTGTGTGTTTGCGCTGTCGCGCCCCCTGGAGGCAGCCTTCCTGCCACTTGCCGTGATGCTGCAGGTCACGCCCTTGGTAGCCATAGCACCACTGATCCTGATCTACGTGGAAAGCACCACCGCAGCACTTCTGACTTGTGCATGGGTGATTGCCTTTTTTCCGATCCTCTCGAATACCCTGACGGGCCTGCGTGCTGTGGACCCCAACCTCGCGGATCTTTTCCGCCTCTATCGCGCCACGCGTTGGCAGCGGCTGCGCCTGCTGTTGATACCCGGCGCCCTGCCCTACTTCCTGGCGGGTTTACGCATCTCCAGTGGACTCAGCCTGATCGGCGCCGTCACCGCAGAAATGGTCGCTGGTGTCGCAGGACGGGAGACGGGGCTCGCCTCCCGTATTCTGGAAGCAAGCTTCCGCTCGGAAACGCCGAAGATGTTCGCCGCCCTGGTCTTGCTCGTTTTCACGGGCGTACTGGTGTACTGGGGTTTCAATGCACTCTCGCGCGCCGCGGTCACTCGCCTGCACGGCGGCAGGCTGCGCGATGAGGCCTGAGTGCTCCCCGAACACCTGATTCCTGCTGGAATCTGCATATCTCATGACCTTCTCTCATGTCTTGCTGAGTAGGCTTGCGCGCTCATTGACTCTGGTGCGACCAAGAAGGAGCAACGCATGGCCGATCTCACTCTCGATGGAAATGCCCAACCGAATACGCTGACCGGCGCAGAAGGCAACGACACGCTCCGCGGCCTGAACGGCGATGACACCCTCATCGGCAATGGCGGTCACGACCTGCTCATCGGTGGCAATGGGAATGATCTGCTCGAGGGCCGCATGGGTAATGACAGGCTTAGGGGCAACGCTGGCGATGACACCCTCCAAGGGAGGGGCGGCAATGACATCCTCAGCGGCGGGGCTGGGAATGACACTCTCAACGGCGGAAGCGGCATCGACACCGCTGACTTCTCGGACAAGACAGAAGCAGTAGTCGCGAGCCTCGGTCTCGGCGGCACGGGCACGGCGACCATTGCGCCAGACGAGGCGGACAACCTGGTCGGCATCGAGAATCTTGTCGGAGGTAGCGGCAACGACACATTCACCGGCAACGCCCGTTCCAACGATTTCAGAGGGAACAAGGGAGATGACCGACTGCAGGGTGCAGGAGGTACGGACACCTTGTCCGGAGGGTTGGGTCGCGACCGACTGTTTGGCGGTGTCGGGGATGACACCCTTCTTGGCGGCGCTGGCAACGACACTCTCATCGGGGGGAGCGGTAATGACTTTCTCGAGGGCGGTACCGGTCGGGATCGCCTGTTTGGCGGCGTCGGTGACGACAGTCTCGCAGGTGATAGAGGTAATGACCTCCTTCGGGGCGGATTGGGAAATGACGTCCTCGACGGCGGCAGCGACAGCGATACCGCTGATTACTCCGACAAGACCACTGCCGTGACCGTGGTGCTGAATGGCTCGCTCCAGAGCTCTGTTGGCATCGCGGGCACAGGTGAAACCGATACCGTGCTCAACATCGAGAACGTGATCGGCGGGACGGCTAACGATGTGCTGAGCGGGGACGCCGCGAACAACAGGCTGGTTGGGAGAAAAGGTGATGACACCCTGCAAGGCAATGCGGGGGATGACGTGCTGTCTGGGGGAGAGGGCAATGATGTGATTGAAGGGGATACCGAAGGTAACAACGGCATCGTAGGTAACGACAGCCTTTTCGGCGGCGCCGGAGATGATGACCTCAAAGGAGGCCAAGGAAACGACCTGGTGCAAGGTGGTGCCGGTAACGACACCCTGAGCGGCGGCCAAGGCACCATCGACACCGTGTCGTTCGCTGAGAAAGCCGAGTCGGTCGTCGCGACACTTAATCTCAACACTGCCGTGAGCGTAATTTTCGAAAGCGGCGAAACAGACACGATTCGAGGATTCGAGAATCTGGTGGGAGGGATGGTCGGGGATACCCTCACGGGGGATACTGAAAACAATCTGCTGCAGGGTGATGGGGGAAATGACACCCTATTCGGACAGGGCGGCGCGGACACTTTGCTTGGGGGTGCTGACGATGACGTGCTGGGGGGGGGAGCGGGAACAGACCTCCTGACAGGTGGCACCGGCAATGACCGCTTCGTCTTTGACGTCGCACTTAATCCTGCTCAGGTTGATCTCATCCAGGATTTCGAAGGCCGGGACTTGAACGGCAATGACCGGGACAAGATTGTGCTGGATTCGACCATCTTCACTGCACTGGTCGCCAACATCGGTGGCTCCCTGTCAGGCGGTGGCGGTGGCAGTGGAAAGTTCCAGAACTCTTATGCCGGGACGGGCCAGGCGAGTGCAGGCAAATACATTCTCTACAACTCCGGTAATGGCGGCCTTTACTACGATGCGGATGCGGAGGGAACAGCATCCAACCCTGAGCTGTTTGCAACGATCGTAGCAATCGATGGTTCCATCAACGGCACCTCCTTCGAAGTCATTTCCTGAGCGCACTCACGCCTACCGCAGTCCCAGCGGCTGCGGTAGGCTGGCGGAGCTTTCCTCGGAGCCCGCCATGTTCACGCCAAGACTTCTCCTTCCTCTCGCTCTGCTCTGCGTGTTTGCGGGCCAATCCCTGGCCCTGGACAAGGTGACCTTCGCCACCGATTGGCGCGCGCAAGCCGCCCATGGCGGGTTCTACCAGGCAGTGGCGGATGGCACTTATGCCCGTCATGGTCTCGAGGTCAGCATCCTGCAGGGCGGGCCGCAGGTGAACACTGCCGCGCTGCTGCCTGCGGGACGGGTGGATTTCCTGATGACAGGCAACCTGCTGCACGGCTTTGATGGCGTGAAGAACGGGCTCCCCAACGTGGTGGTGGCAGCCATCTTCCAGAAGGATCCCCAGGCTCTGTTCGCGCATCCCGGACAGGGCTATGAGGATTTCGCCAGACTCAAGGACGCCCCCGTCGCCTTCATCGCCAAGGCGGCCCAGTTCAGCTGGTGGCAATGGCTGAAGTCCGCACACGGCTTCAGCGACGAGCGCCTCAAGCCCTACAACTACAATCTTGGTCCCTTCCTGCGCAATCCCGCCTCCATCCAGCAGGGGTATGCCATCGCCGAAGCGATCTACATCAAGGACCAAGGCGGTTTCGAGCCTGTGGTCCACCTTCTGGCAGACCATGGTTACACCACATACTCGACGCTCATCACTACCCGCCGGGATCTCGTCGAAAAGCAGGCCGACCTGGTGCAGCGTTTCGTCGATGCTTCGATCGAGGGCTGGGTCAGCTACCTCTATGGAGACCGACGCCAGGCCAATGCGCTGATGCTGGCCGACAACCCGGAGATGAGCGAAGCAGAGCTCGAGGCCGCTGTGGCACTGATGAAGTCCATGGGCATCGTCGACTCTGGAGACACCTTGGCCTTGGGGATTGGCGCCATGTCGGCGGCCCGAGTCGAGGATTTCCATGCGCGCATGGTCGAGGCTGGCCTCTACAAGGCAGGCGAAGTGGACCTGACCAAGGTCGCGGACTATCGGTTCGTGAACAGGAAGGCGGGACTGGAGCGCAAACGCAATCTGGTGGCAGACGCTACCACTGCAGCGCAGCAATCGCACTGATCTGGACCATACAGATACTCGGCTGGACGCTGCCGCGGGGGGCGTAGTAGTCTCCCCCACCATGCGGTTCCGTATGTCTTTCAAACACGGCCTCCGCACTGAAAACAACTGAATATGTACGGGAGAGATTCAATGGAAGTAGGCGCCTTTTACCTGCCCTCGGTCGGTACCAAGGAAGAGATCATGCAGGGAATGGCCGGCAAGCGGACCGACCTCTACCAGCGCATGCTGAAGGAGATCAGTGAGCACTGCGGCTACATGGATGAGAACGGCTACTACGGGGCCGGCTTCACCGAGCATCACTTCCATATCGAAGGCGAGGAAGTCTCCACCAATCCGGTCATCCTGGATCTCTACTTCGGGATGCAGACCAAGAACATGAAGTTCGGCCAGCTCGGTAACGTGCTGCCGTCACAGAACCCCATCAACCTGGCGGAAAACATCGCGATGGTTTCGCAGATGCTGCAGGGCCGGGTGTTCGCGGGTTTCGCCCGCGGCTACCAGCCGCGCTGGGTGAACGTGCTGGGTCAGCAGGTCGGGCTGCAGGAGCCTGGCGAGGGCGCCGATTACGAAGAGCTGAAGCGTTCCCTGTTCGAAGAACACTTCGACATCATCAGCACCGCCTGGAAGAAAGATGTGTTCAGCTACGAAGGCAAGCACTGGAAGATCCCGGGCAAGCCCATCAAGTGGATGGCGGCTGAAGTTGCGCGCAAATACGGCGCGGGCATCAACGACAACGACGAGATTACCGAGATCGGGATCGCCCCCCCCACCTTCAACAAGCAGATCCCGGATCTGTTCATGCCCTTCGCAACCTCAGAGCGTTCGATCTCCTGGGGCATGGAACGTGGCATCGTGCCCGTGACCATCATGACCCACCCGGACGTGGTGAAAGGTCATTTCGAAGCCGGCATGAAGGCGGCGCAGAAAGCCGGGCGGGACGTAAAGTTTGGCCAAGGCATGGCCATGAGCCGTGAAATCATCGTCGCCGATACGGATGCGGAAGCTGAAGCACTGGCGCGTGAAGCGGGCGCTTTCATCTGGAACAACTTCTTCGTGCCCTTCGGCTTCAACGCTGCGGTGGCAGGTCCGGGCGAAGGCCCCTTCGATCCGCCAGGAACCTTCGAGACACTGGCCGAGCGTGGCCTCGTGATCTACGGCAGCCCCGATACCGTCAACCGCAAGCTGGAAGAGCTGCTGAAGCGCCTGCCGGTGGATTACTTCTGGATGTTCGTCTACAACCACATGCCGCACAAAGCCTGGATGCGCAGCCTCGAACTGCTCACCACCAAGGTGTGGCCCAACTTCACGGACAAGATTGGCAAGAGCCGCGCCCCGGCCAAGCTGGTCGCCCACGCCTGAGGCGGCGGGTGCAGAGGGGCTCTTCAGCCCCCCTGCGAGGATTGAGACCCGGCCCGGGCAACCGCGCCGGGTTTTCTTTTGAATTTTTTTGGAGGTGGTGGCGTGTTCTGCCGCGACGGGGTCTACGAGGTAGACGTCAGGTGCGGATGAAGTACGCCACGTCGGGCTGCCTGCGCAACAGCGCCAGATCCTCCTCGCTTGGCAAGCGTGGGCGATCACGCGTGCTGTTGACCATGCACAGAAAGCCGAGCGCAGCATCCTCCGCGGCCCGGAACTGATGCCACGTCATGCCGGGGATGTGGATCAGATCCTGCTCTGCGACTGCAAACACCTCTTCACCCACCAGACATCTGCCATGCCCGCGCAGGATCATCACCGCATGCACATGTTCGTGCCGCTCCAATGTGCTGTGGCCACCGGCAGCAACTTCAAAGTAGCGCAGCTCGCACCCCAGTGCCGGATCATCAAACAACACCTGCCGGGTCACATCGCGGAAGGGTGCAGAACCCACCTGCTTGTAGGCCAGCAGGTCGACGTTCTGCCAGTGTCCACCGGGGATGCGCGGCCTGTGAATGGAGGGTTTGTCTGTCATCGATGTTCTCCACGGCTGGCCCGCTCCACGGCGGTCACGAATTCACGGCTGCGCGCCGGCAACGCGCTCCGGGCACTGAGCAGATTACCGCCAATGAGCAGCATGCAATCGGTTCCGTAGGCTTCAATCATCTCGGGGACCCGCTCCACGCTCATGCCACCCGCCGGTACCGGCAGCGCGGGGCGCAGGTTGGACCAGGAACCGCGGGCCGCATCCACCAGCGCATGGCACGCTTCCTGGCTGAAACTGAAACGCCCCCCGAAATTGGGGAAGATGACGGCATCCGCGCCGAACAGGCGGAACAGGCGCCCGAGGAACAGGGGTGGCGCGATACGCAGCGCGCCGGTGAGTGCGGGATGTGCGAGTACCGGTCCCGGGAATATCTCCCTCGTGAGTTGCTGGAAGACCGGCAGGCCCATCAGCATCGGCGCGGCGAGCACCATCTCCACGCCCTCCTCGGCGGCCAGCGCAAGCTGGGCCCGAAGCTGATCGGGCGGCCCGGAAATGCTGGGCGCGTAAAAACTCTTGCGCCCGGTGCGGCTAGTTGCCGCTCGCACGGCACGCTGGCAAGCCCTGACGCGCTCGGAGAAGGGTGAATAGGCCTGGTTGGCGATGCCGTGGTCGTCCTTGATGATGTCGAGACCGGCCTCGGCAAAAGTCCCGCAGAGCGCGGCAAGTGACTCCACGTCCAGCCCCTGCGGCTTCAGCGCCGTGCAAGTGAGCGCGCGGTGTGGTGCATCGAGCCGCTCGCGTATGCCGTCGATTCCGTACCGCGGACCGGGAAAGGCTGCGAGCAGCGAAGGCGGAAGCATCACATCCACCAGCTGCACATCCGGCTGCAATGAACAGTTGCCGAAGAGCATGTTCATGAGCTGCCCGGTCTCGAAACCGGTCGTGCTTGCGGCGAGCGACAAGGTGACCTCGAAGGTTTGCGCATCGCGTGCGGCTATCCTGTGCACGCGCCCCAGGGTCGTTGTTCTGATCTCTTCCCGGGTGATGGCCGCTTCCGGCATCTCGACACTCTGTTCCAGTGCCAAGGCCTCGGCACGTGCTTCGATTTCCTGCGGGGATGCGGTGATGTGATAGGTGGCGAGCAGTCTTTCCATGGATGGGATCATAACCGCCCGAGCCCGCGAAGATCCTGCGGGCCCAGGCGCTGCCGACTGGCTCAGACCCGGCTGGCGCCGCCCTGCTCCGCCGGGATTTCCGGATCCAGCTTGAACCGCGGAGGCAGCAGGGTGATGTCTACTTCGGCCCAAGTGCCCGAGATCGGATAGTGGGGCACGAGCCCGGAATCACCCATCGCCTCTGCGGCGTAGACCGGCAGGCGAGGAATTCCGCGCAGCACCCGATGGAATTCAAAGGCCGCTTCCATCTGGATCAGGGCTGTGGCGCCCCCGATATCAGCGGCGTTCAATACTGGTGAGTACTTGACCGTGCTGCCCGGCACCAGCGGTTGTGGATTCTCCGTCACGAGTTCCAGGATCGGTACGCCAGCCACTTCGACGCGGCTGAAACCTCGGTCCCAGGTTTCCTGGCTCGAGATGGTGGCTGGTTTACAGTCCAGACCATACCGGCCTCGCAGCCAGGCTGAGGCGTTCTCGCTGTCACAATACGCGCCATGGATCAGGTGGCGTGGCTTGATTCCGGTGCGGCAGGCCACGCCTACCCAGGCGATATTGAAACTGCCGAGCGAGCCCTCCGCGCAACGCCAGACGGTGAGCCCGATCGCGGCCGGCACACTGGGATGCAATGCTTTCGGCAGGCGCGGCAGCACGCTGGCCATGGGCAGCTCGAACAGGCTGTAGTGAACTTGAACGTTCTTCAGCACCACTTCGCCTGCCGTGTCCCGGACCAGCGGCGCAGCCTTGGTTCCGAACGTCCCCGCCGGGCGCGCCCCGTAGAGCAGTTCCGGCGCACTCATGCGTTCACCGCAACCGGGCGCCGCGCCTGCCGGCTGAAATGCGGCAACACCTCGCGGCCGAAGAGCTTGAGGCTTTCCAGTACGTCCTGCTGCGGCAGGTGCTCACGCGCCTGGACCATGAACACGAGCTGGTCGGCCCCGGCTTCTTCCCAGCGACGACAGGTTTCAATGAGCTGGGCCGGACTGCCAAAGCACAGGCCACTCTCCGGGGGCTTCTTCTGCGCATCGGGTGCATTGGGGTCAGGTCGCAGGGCACTCAGCAGCCCGAGCGCCTTGTAGTTGTTGGCAGGGTAAGCCTCGGAGACCTCGATGGTCTGGCCTGCCATGTAGCCGAAGGTGCCTACCAGCTCCTCGCCACGCTGCTTGGCGAGCGCGTTGTCGGGATGGCAGTAAAGCCAGTTGGCGATGGCGATTTGTTCGTTGACGAAAGCACCCACGGGCTTTGCGTGCTTCACACGCTCACGGTAGGCAGCGATGCGTGGTGCGCAGCGTTCGACCTCGGCGATGCTCAGGATGAGGGCGCCCATGCCGCGGTCCGCAGCCTCCAGTTCAGTGCCTGCGGCTGTCACAGCCACCCACATGGGAGGGTGCGGTTCCTGCCACGGTTTGGGCAGGACATTGCGTTCCGGCATACGATGGAACTGCCCTTGATAGCCGTAGCGCTCATTCATCCACATCTGCGGGATGACCCGGATGTATTCATCCCAGGTTTTCTTGGTGTCGTCGATCACGGCATCGAAGCCACCCAGTTCGTTCCAGGTGGAGGAGCGCCCCGTGCCGAACTCCACACGGCCGCCCGACAGGATGTCGAGGAAAGCCGCTTTCTCGGCCCAGCGGATCGGGTGATGCATGGCGGGCACACAGGTCGCGATACCGAAGCCGACGCGGATGCGTGAGGTGGCACGTGCCACTGCGGTGAGAAACATCTCGGGGCAGCTTGCATGGCTGTATTCCTCGAGGAAGTGATGTTCCACGCACCAGACGCTGCTGAAACCCAGCTGCTCGGCGAGCACCACCTGCTCGATGGCGTTTTCATACACCGCTTTCTGGGTTTCCCGCGTGAAGGGTCGCGGGGTCGAGAGTTCGTAGATGAGGCCGAATTCCATGACTTTTCTCCAGCAACGTCACAGGGGAGACCCAACCATACCAGCAGCGATGCCGTCAGGGGAGTCGGTGGATTGGAAGTCCCTCCCGTGTGCTTTATGGTGCGTCGCTCCCGTCTACCCCACCCGCCGCGGAGCGAGCCCATGCGAAAAGTCATCATTACCTGCGCCGTGACCGGCGCGATCCACACACCCACCATGTCGCCCTGGCTGCCGATCACCCCTGAAGAGATCGCCGATGCCGCCCTGGGTGCCGCGGAGGCGGGTGCCGCCATCGTGCACCTTCATGCACGCAAGCGCGAAGACGGAAGCCCCACCCAGGATCCGGCCTTGTTCATGGAGTTCTGCCCGCGCATCAAGGCTGAGAGCGATGTTGTGATCAACCTCACCACGGGTGGTGCTCCCACCATGCTGGTGGAAGAACGCCTGCAGCCGGCTCTCAAGCTGAAGCCCGAGGTCGCTTCCCTGAACATGGGCTCGATGAATTTCGGACTCTACGAGATGCTCGGTCGCTACAAGGACTTCAAGTACGACTGGGAACGCCCCTATCTCGCCAACAGTGATGACCGGATCTTCAAGAACACTTTTCGCGACATCGCCTACATTCTTGAATCCTGCAGCGAGAACGATACCCGCTTCGAGATCGAGTGCTATGACATTGGCCATCTGTATACAGCGGCGCACTTCGTGGACCGCGGGCTCATCAAGCCTCCACTGCTCATCCAGTCCGTATTCGGACTTCGTGGTGGCATCGGCGCACATTTCGAGGATGTCCTGCATATGCGCCGCACGGCCGACCGTCTGTTCGGCAATGACTACCTGTGGTCTGTGCTAGGTGCCGGCCGCAACCAGATTCCGACGGCGACTCTCTCCGCCGCAACTGGCGGCATGGTCCGGGTTGGTCTTGAAGATTCGCTCTGGGATGGGCGCGGCACGCTGGCCAGGACGAATGCCGCCCAGGTGCAGCGCATCCGCACGGTGATCGAGGCACTGTCGCTCGAAGTGGCAACGCCTGAGGAGGCCCGCCAGATGCTGCGTCTCAAAGGCCGCAACAACGTCGGCTTCTGAGGCCGACGTACCCCAACTGACCGGGGCAGAGGTGCTGGCCTCCCACCCGCAGGGCGGGTAGGCTGGGCCCCGTTCATCAGGGAGTCTCGCATGGAACATTACGACGTCATCATCGTGGGTGCAGGCCTCTCAGGCATCGGCGCGGCACGCCAGCTGCAGGACAAATGTCCGGGACGATCCTTCCTGATCCTCGAAGCGCGGGACACCATCGGGGGAACTTGGGATCTCTTCCGCTATCCCGGTATCCGGTCGGACAGCGACATGTACACCATGGGCTACGACTCCAAACCCTGGCTCAATCCCAAGGCCATTGCCGACGGCCCCTCAATCCTGGCCTATGTCCGCGAAGCCGCCACCGAACGCGGGATCGACCGTCTCATACGTTTCAAGCACAAAGTACAGGCGGCGAGGTGGTCCAGCGCCGACGGCCGCTGGGAGGTTTCAGCCGAGCATGAGGGCGGGGAGTCTCGCTATTCCTGCGGGATGCTCTTCGTCTGCAGTGGTTACTACAGCTACGAGCATGGGCACACACCGCACTTCGAGGGCTTGGCGGATTTTGCAGGCACCGTAATCCATCCCCAGCACTGGCCGGAGAATCTCGACTATTCCGGCAAACGGGTCGTGATCATCGGCAGTGGTGCCACCGCCATGACACTTGTGCCTTCGATGGCAGACAGGGCCGCCAAGGTCACCATGCTGCAACGATCACCCACCTATGTGGTCTCCCTGCCCTCGCAGGATGTCGTCGCGCGCTGGCTACGCAGGTTGCTCCCGGAACAGCTTGCCTATCGCATCACGCGCTGGAAGAACGTGATGTTCCAGCGCTATGTGTATCGGCAGACACGGGTGAACCCGGACAAGGTCCGCAACAAGCTGCTCGGCCTGTTGCGCAAGGCGCTGGGCCCGGAACTGGTAGCGCGGCATTTCACGCCGGCCTACAAGCCCTGGGATCAGCGACTGTGTCTTGTGCCTGACGGTGATCTCTTCAAGGCCATACGCAGCGGCAAGGCCGAAGTGGTGACGGGCCAGATCTCGCGTATCACTGCTGATGGCATCGAGCTCGTCTCGGGCCAGAAGCTTGCCGCGGACATCATCGTCACCGCGACGGGTCTGGATCTGGTTGTGCTGGGGAATATCGCTTTCGAAGTGGACGATCGACCGATCTCCTTCCCTGATACCTTCTCCTACAAAGGGATGATGTTTTCCGGTGTCCCGAACCTCGTCTATACCCTCGGCTACATCAATGCTTCCTGGACATTGCGCTCTGAACTGGTGGCCGAATTCGTCTGCCGACTGGTGAATCATCTGCATGCCAAGGGCTTGCGCCAGTGCACCCCGACGCTCCGCAAGAGCGAAGAAAAAATGCCAGCGCGCGTGCTCATCGACGATTTCTCGCCGGGCTACATCCGACGCTCGATCGATCGCATGGCTCGCCAGGGCGACCATGCGCCATGGGTCAATACCCAGAATTACCTGCTGGACCGCAAGGCGATCAGAGAGGCCCCGCTGGAAGACGGCGTACTGGTGTTCTCCAATTCCGTGAAAAGCGGAGCAGACGCTTCGACTGTTTCCAGGGCGGCCTGAGCAGACGCACCTCGCGCACGTACTCCGCTGGTCCGCGCGCTCAGCTTCGGGCCTCCGGTCCCAGTTCAACCTCGAGGGATTCAATCACGCGGAATCGCGCCCGATGCGGGCGCACGGCCGATGAAAGCGGCCGGACGCCGGGAAAGCGTCGGAGCAGCTTGCCGAAAGCGAGCATCGCTTCCATGCGGGCCACGGAATTGCCGGCACAGGTGTGGATCCCGTGCGAAAAGGCCAGATGGCGATTGGGATCACGGCCAACGTCAAAGCGTTCAGGCTCCGGGAACTGCGCAGGATCGCGATTGGCTGCCGCTATCACCAGGTGCAGATAGGTTCCGGCAGGTATGGCCACATCCCCGAGCCTGGTGTCCTGGACCGCACGGCGGTTCCCGATCTGCAGCGGGCTCTCCATGCGCAGCATTTCCTCGATGGCCGTCTTCAGCAATGCGGGCTCGGCTGTCAGGCGCGCGCGCTCCTCCGGATGACGAAACAGGAGATCCATGCCGTTGGCGATGAGACTGCCGGTGGTGTCATGACCGGCATTCAGCATGAAAATCGAGTTGTGGAGGATCTCGAGCTCGGTCAGTCCGTTTCCGGCATCACTGGCCTCGATGAGTGCCCACAGCACATCAATTTCGTTCGCACTCGGGGGGATAGCTCGCTTGCGACTGATCAGCTCCCGCAAATAATCCTTGGCTTCCTCTACCGCAGCGTTGCCTTCAGCGAGTTGGGCAGCCGAACGCACGGGCTCGAGCGCACCCAGGATCGCGGTCGCCCAGTGCAGCAGGGGCTCGCGCTCATCCCAGGGAAGGCCCAGCAGATCACCGATCAGATTCAGCGGTATGACGAGCGCAAAGTCCTTCA